>NZ_JBVVQG010000004.1:428362-491965 GCF_055811095.1 Mesorhizobium sp. WSM4833 | reverse complement strand
TTGGCCCCAACGATGCCGGTACCCCCGTTTCCATTGCTGGGCGGCAGGGGAATATAGCCGGGGGCGCCGGCATGGTGCTTCTGAACAACGGCGCCATCACTGTTGAAAGCTCGGCCACCGTTGCTGGCGGAAACGGTGGCAATCCTGGCGCCAATTTCGGCGGTGGTGGTGGTGCGGGCATTGTTTTGAACGCCGGCGGCGACTTGACCAACCATGGCGATGTCCTCGGTGGCACGGGCGGGGCTTTAGCCACTGGCGGAACAGCCATTGTGATGGGAGATTCTGGCAGCGTCGTCAACGACGGTCGCATTACCGGTGGCCGCGCCGGGGTTTCTGCATCCGCCGGTGCAGCGATCGACCTCAGAAATGGTGGGACGGTTTTTAACAGCGGAGTGATCATTGGCGGCGAGGGCAACGGTGGCCATGCCGGCGGCTCTGACGGCCCTGCTGGCGGAACCGGCAGTGGCGGCGCCCCCGGCTATATTCCCCTGACGCCCAGCAATGGAAACGGTGGTACCGGCATCGTTGGGGCCAATTTGGCGGTGCTTAACGTTGGGGAGATTACTGGGGGAGATTCTTTCTTTGGCCGGGCTAACGCCATCACCTTCACGGGCGGCGCCAACACGCTTTCCCTGCGAAACGGCTCGATTATCACCGGCAATGTCGTGGTGGAGAGTGGCGCGACCGGCTCATTGATGCTCGGGGACTATGACACGCTGCCTTCCACACCGGCCTTCGATGTCTCGAAGCTCGTGAATACGGCCACGGTAGGTGCGAGTGACGAGTTCGTCGGCTTCACGAGCTTTAACAAGGCCGGGACGAATACCGTGACCCTGACCGGCACGGGTGCGCAGGACTGGACCATCGATCAAGGCACCTTGGTCGGCGACACCAACAGCTTCGGCGGCAATCTCACCTTCTCAGGCCTGGGCAGCGGCATCGTCGTCTTCGACCAGGCGAGCGACGGTAGCTATGCCGGGACCATTACCGGCCCCGGCCATTTCGCCAAGACCGGCGCCGGTACGCTGACGCTGTCGGGCGACAGTTTCGGCCTCGCGGGCAACGTGGCCGTCTCGGCAGGCACGCTCGACATCCACACACAGCTCACCTCAGCTACCGGGATCATTGATACTGACGGAACTGATCCGGACGAGTCGGCCACCGCAAGAGTTTCAGGGTCGTCCACCTGGACTACCAACCTCCTTATTGTCGGAGATCACGATAAAGGGAAAGGGAGCTTGATCGTCGAGAATGGCGGTCAGGTTTTCAGCGCTGCGGGAGGAGTTCTGGCGCAAGGCGCGGGCAGCACTGGCTCCGCGGTGATCTCCGGGAATGATTCGAGTTGGACACTCGATGGTACCATCTCAGTTGGTCACTATGGCAATGGATCGCTCAGCATTGAAGATGGCGGGCAGGTTTCCAGCGGCAACGCCCTTATTGGTGCGGATGCTCAAGCCACCGGAGTTGTGAATATTACGGGCCGCGGGTCGGTTTGGACAGGCAACGCCTTCATTGCCGTTGGCTTCGTTGGCAAGGGCACGCTGACTCTGTCGGAGGGCGGGCAGGTTTCGGTTGCGGGGGGGCCTGCTATCGTTGGGTTGGCGGCCCAGCCAGGATCATTCGGAACGCTCAACATCGGTGCGGCAAGTGGGGAAGTGGCGAAGGCCGCCGGCACGGTTGATACGGCGTCGATAGCGTTTGGCCTTGGCACCGGTACGGTTGTGTTCAATCATCTGGGAAATCCCGATGGCTCCGATCTGATTTTCAGGCCATCCCTGACCGGCTTGGGGACCATCCTCCATGAAAGCGGCACGACCGTTTTGGCTGCAGACAATTCCGGCTTCACCGGTGCCACCACTGTTGCAGGCGGCACGCTTCTTGTCGGGGACCATGCCAGTGCCGGCTTCCTCGGTGGCACGATCAATGTCGAGGACGGCGCCACGCTGGGTGGCTCGGGCACGGTGGGCACGACAACGGTTGCCGATGGCGGGCATATCGGGCCAGGCAATTCCGTGGGTACGCTGACGGTCGATGGCAATCTGGAGCTGTCGGCCGGATCGATCCTCGATTACGAGCTGGGTAGTCCCGGCACGGCCGGAAATCCGGCCACGGGCGTGAGCGACCAGATAGCAGTGCGTGACAACCTTACGCTTAATGGCACGATTAACCTGGCACAGAGCGGAAACCCGGGAGACGGGTCGGCAGGCTTGGGTTATTACCGGCTGATGACCTATGGCGGAACGCTGTCCGGCGATGGGTTGACGATCGGTGCGGTTCCCTATCGCGATGCCAGTCTTTATGAAATCCAGGCCGGGAATGGCAATGTCGATCTGTTTGTTCCCGCTTCGGGCACGCCGGGAGACGACACGCTGCAGCACTGGCAGGGCGGCGACGGGACCTGGAACACCACGAACGAAAAATGGCTGAACCAGGGCGGCGATACTCTCGTCTCCTGGGCAGGCAACCATGCGGTGTTCAAGAACGAACCGGGCGGCTTCGACGGCGGCACGATCGCCGTCGAGGGAGCGCAAAGCTTCAAGGGCCTGCAATTCGTCGACAACGGCTATCGCCTGGAAGGCCCAGGCACACTTGACGTAGGCGGCTCCGGCAATGCCGAGATCCGGGTGCTGGCAGGCACGGCAGCCGCCATCGCGACGACGATTACAGGCGCGGGCGGGTTCAGCAAGACGGAAGGCGGCACGCTCGTCCTGGAAGGCAGCAACAGCTATCAGGGCGGCACGCGGCTTCTAGGCGGGATTATTTCCGTTTCTTCCGATGCCAATCTCGGCGCTGCAAGCGGTGCCCTGACATTCAACGGCGGCACGCTGCGGAACACGGCGGCGTTCGCGACGGCGCGCAACGTCACCCTGGATGCCGGCGGTGGGACGTTCCAGACCGATGCCGACCTGACGGCGAACGGCGTCATCTCCGGGACCGGCGCGCTCACCAAGACCGGGGCCGGCGGGCTGGTGCTTTCGAGCGCCAACAGCTACGCCGGTGGGACGACGGTTTCGGCAGGATTCATCACCGCGGCGACGACAGGCGCGCTGGGCAGCGGACCGGTGAATGTCAAGGCCGGTGACCTCCGCTTCATCAATGATGCAAGCGCCGAGAGCCTCGACATCGTCATGGAAACAAACGCAACGATGCGCTTCGATGGCAGTGCGTCGGCGGGAACGGCGACGATCGTCACTACCCAAAGCCGCATCAACTTCAACGACGAAACATCGGCCGGTGCGGCTTCGATCACCGGCAATGGTAGCAGGACGTCCTTCAACGGCAATTCGAGCGCCGCCAATGCCACGATTGGCGTTACAATCCAAGGAACGCTCGACTTCTACGACACCGCGTCTGCCGGCAGCGCCGCCATCACCAACAAGGGCGGCTTCGTTGGCTTCCATGGCGCCAACACCGCGGATGGCGCCACGATCATCAACGATACGGGGGGAAAGGTCGACATCTCCGAAATGACGTCGGACGGTATCGCGATTGGCTCGCTTTCGGGCGATGGTCTCGTCTTTCTCGGCTCGAAGGTGCTGACGCTTGGCGGATTGGATAAGAACGACACCATCGGCGGCGTCATCCAGGATGGCAGCACTGGCATCGGAGGGAGCCTCGTCAAGACCGGCGCCGGCACGCTGACGCTGAACGGCGTCAGCACCTATACCGGTCTGACCACCATCGGCGGCGGCAAGCTCGTTGTCGGCGACGGCAGCCATTCCGGGGCAAGCATTGCTGGCGCCATTGCGGTTGCAGCCGGCGGCACGCTCGGCGGTTCGGGAACGGTGGGTACGACCACGATCGCTTCTGGCGGCACGATTACGCCGGGCAATTCGATCGGCACGCTGAATGTGTCAGGCGATTACACGCAGGAGATAGGCTCGACCTACGAAGTCGAGATCAATCCGGCCGGCAATTCCGACCTGATCGACGTGACGGGCAAAGCCACCATCCAGGGTGGCACCGTCTTCGCGCTCAAGGCGCCGGGCGGCTACAGTGCCGGAACCCGCTACACGATCCTGAGCGCGGATCAGGGCGTGACCGGCACCTATGATGCGTTCGACCAGAACGCCCCGTTTGTCGATCTGGCACTCGCCTATGACGCCAGTAATATCTATCTCGACGTTGTCCGCAATGACGTGTCGTTCTGCGACGTGGCCGGCACCCGCAACCAGTGTGCCACCGCCAATGGCGCCGAAAGCGCCGGGCCGGGCAACCCGATCTACGATGCAATCGCCGGCCTGCCGGACGATGAAACCGCACGCGAAGCCTTCGATGCGTTATCTGGCGAGATCCATGCGTCCGCCAAATCGGCGCTGATCGAGGACAGCCATTTTGTCCGCGATGCCATCAATGACCGCCTGCGTGCGGCCTTCGAGGGGGTAGGTATCCCGGCAACGCCGGTGCTGGCCTATGGCGAAGGCGGTCCGGTACTGGTGCCTGCCGCCACCGATCGCTTTGCCGCCTGGGGCACGGCTTTCGGGTCATGGGGCACCTTCGACGGCGACGGCAATGCCGCAGGCCTCGATACCTCCACCGGCGGCTTTCTTACCGGCGTCGACGGCCTTGTCGCGGAGGATGTGCGGCTTGGCATCATGACTGGCTACAGCCACACGAGCTTCGATGCCGACGGCCGATCCTCGTCAGGCTCGAGCGACAATTATCATCTCGGCCTTTATGGTGGCACGCAGCGGGGCGCTCTCGCCTTCCGCTCCGGGCTTGCCTATACGTGGCATGACATGAAGACATCGCGCTCGGTGGCCATGCCCGGCTTTGCCGACAGCCTGAGCGGCGACTACAACGCTGGCACCTTCCAGGCGTTCGGGGAACTCGGCTATCGCATCGATACGCCAGTCGCGGCCTTCGAGCCTTTTGCCAACCTCGCTTATGTCAACCTGCATACGGACGGCTTCACGGAAAAGGGCGGTGCGGCGGCATTGACCAGTGCAAGCCAGACCACCGACGCCACCTTCACCACGCTTGGTCTCAGAGCCTCCGCCGGCTTCACGCTCGGCGCCATCAATGCCACAGCGCGCGGCATGCTGGGCTGGCGCCATGCCTATGGCGACGTCATACCGACCAGCACACATGCCTTCTCTGCCGGTGATGCCTTCACGATCGCTGGCGTGCCGATCGCCACGGACAGTGCCGCCATCGAAGCGGGGTTCGATCTCAACCTGACCGATGCCGCAACCCTCAGCGTCGCCTACCAGGGTCAGTTCGGCTCCGGCGTCCAGCAGAACGGCTTCAATGCAAAACTCAACGTGGAATTCTAATCAAGCGGGAAGGATCGTTCCGGAATGACTGCCCCTGACGGAAAAGGGGCTATTCAATCCGCTTGTCGCATCGCCCAGGCGGTCGTACGCCAGGAAGCGAACCTCGCGAGCGCCAGGCAGGAAGCCAGCCTTATCGCCGCCGGTCGAGCGAGCCTACAAGGACGTGCGCAACTGTGATGAACGCGAACGCTGCGACCGCAGGTGCCGGACTTTATCGCGCAGAAGCGGACGCAGGAGCAGCTGGGAGGATTGTGTGGCGCGAAGCGGACCCTCCCAAGGTTCGGCTTTCCCCTAAACGCTTTACAGCCCGGTTTGGTAGCGCTACCGTTTCGGCCTAGCGTGAGCCTGGGAGGAGCCAGGGCTGTCGCTGGCGGAAGCGTTGTTCCTTCGACGACGTCGCGGGAATTTGTTGGGAGGATCGATGGCGTCTGTCGCAATTGGCGAAGTCTACAAATCATTCGGCGCTGTCGAGATCCTGCACGGGGTCAGCGTGAACATCGAGGACGGCGAGTTCGTCACTCTGGTCGGGCCATCGGGCTGCGGAAAATCAACCCTTCTCAGAATGATCGCCGGCCTGGAAAAGATTTCACGCGGCCAGATCGCGATTGGCGAACGGGTCGTCAACAACGTTGCGCCCAAGGAGCGCGACGTCGCCATGGTCTTCCAGAACTATGCGCTCTACCCACACATGACCGTTGCCGAGAACATGGCGTTCTCGCTGATGCTCAAAGGAGTTTCCAAGCCGGAGAGCGATGCAGGCGTGCGCCGCGCGGCCGAAATCCTTGGGCTGGTGCCGTTGCTGGCGCGCTATCCTCGGCAGCTTTCCGGCGGCCAGCGCCAGCGCGTCGCCATGGGCCGCGCGATCGTGCGTGATCCGGCGGTCTTTCTCTTCGACGAACCGCTGTCCAATCTCGATGCCAAACTCAGGGTGCAGATGCGCGCCGAGATCAAGGAACTGCACCAGCGCCTCAAGACCACGACAGTCTACGTCACGCACGACCAGATCGAGGCCATGACCATGGCTGACAAGATCGTGGTCATGCATGACGGCATCGTCGAGCAGATAGGGCCGCCGCTGGAACTCTATGACCGGCCGAACAATCTTTTTGTCGCCAGCTTCATCGGCTCGCCGGCCATGAATTTGCTGAGGGGCGAGATCGCTATTGACGGCTCACCCTCGTTCCGCGGCGCCGGGGGGATTTCAGTCCCGTTGGCCTCGGCACTTTCCATCCCCAATGGCGAGCCTGTGGTGCTGGGAATAAGGCCCGAGCATTTGCGGCTGTCCGACGACCGGGGCATTCCGGTCACCGTCGCGGTGGTTGAACCAACCGGGTCCGAAGTGCAGCTCATCGGCCGGACAGCCGGTGGCGAAGAGATCGTCGCCAATTTCCGGGAACGACATTCCTTCACGCCGGGCGAAACCATCCGGCTTACGGCCGAGCCCGGCCTCATCCATCTCTTTCACGGAGAAACCGGACAGAGGTTCCAAACACGTGCCGATCAGTAGGACCACAGGCAAGGACAACAAGCAGGAGGAAACGAGCATGAAGTTCACCAGACGTGACGTGATCCGCACCACCGCCGGCGCGGCGGCGGGTGCCTTGGGAAGTCGGTTCATCAGCTCTCCGGCCCTTGCCCAGGACGGACCGAAATACAAACCCGAGGATGGCGCCAAGCTTAGGCTGCTGCGCTGGTCGCCCTTCGTCCAGGGCGACGAGGACCAATGGCTGGCCAACACCAAGCGCTTCACCGAAGCGACCGGTGTCGCGGTCCGCGTCGACAAGGAAAGTTGGGAGGACATTCGCCCCAAGGCGGCAGTCGCGGCAAATGTCGGCTCCGGCCCCGACCTGATGTTCGTCTGGTTCGATGACCCGCACCAATATCCCGACAAGCTGCACGACGTGAGTGAACTGGGCGAGTATCTCGGCTCGAAATACGGCGGCTGGCATGATGGACCAAAGCAATATGCGACCCGGGAAGGCAAATTCATCGGCCTGCCACTGGCCACGATCGGAAATGCCATCGTCTATCGGGAAAGCTGGGTGAAAGAGGCCGGCTTTTCGGAGTTTCCCAAGGACACGAAAGGCTTCCTGGAACTTTGCAAGGCCTTGCAGGCGAAGGGACATCCGGCCGGCTTCACGCATGGCCATGGCGTCGGCGACGGCAACAACTATGCTCATTGGCTGCTGTGGAGCCATGGCGGCCAGATGGTCGACGAGAGTGGCAAGGTAACGATCAACAGCCCCGAGACCCTCAAGGCCATCGAATACGCGCAGGAACTCTACAAGACCTTCATTCCAGGCACGGAAAGCTGGCTCGACGTCAACAACAACCGCGCCTTCCTGGCCGGCGAACTGGCTGTTATCGCCAACGGCATCTCGGCCTACAACACCGCCAAAATCAATAAGGACAATGATCCGAAGCTGGCTGAAATCGCCAAGGACATACGCACCACCAACCTGCCCATCGGTCCTGTCGGCAAATCCGTCGAATTGTTCCAGGTGACCACGGCTGTCATCTTTAATTACACGCCCTACCCCAACGCGGCCAAGGCGTATTTGCAGTTCATGTTCGAGGAACCGCAAATGAAGGACTGGATCACCTCCTCGGCCGGATATTGCTGCCAGACCCTGAAGGCATTCGACAACAACCCGGTATGGACTGCCGATCCCAACAACGCCGCTTACGCCAAGGCTTCGGCTACTCTGCGGCCTAACGGCTATGCCGGGCCGCTCGGCTATGCTTCGGCGGCAACCATGGCCGACTACGTGCTGGTCGATATGTTCGCCAAAGCGGTGACCGGCCAGGCGACGCCGCAAGAGGCAATGGAAGAGGCCGAGAAGCGGGCAAATCGCTATTATCGCGTTTGAGCCGGCTCAGCCGGGCAGCGCGGCTGCCCGGCTGGCTTCGGATTGCGTCGCGGCCGATCCGGCCGATCAATGAGACCTCAGCAGGAGCCGACCCATGGCCGTGCCGTCAGCTGCTATCCAGCCGCGATCTTCGATCTTCTCACGGATTCTATCGCGCTGGAGCGAAAGCCGGAACGCGCTTGGCTTCGGCTTCATGCTTCCGGCGGCTGCACTGCTGCTTGTCTTCCTGACCTATCCGCTGGGGCTCGGCGTCTGGCTCGGCTTCACCGACGCCCGCATCGGCCGCCCCGGCATCTTCATCGGCATCGAAAACTATGAATATCTGTGGAGCGACGCCGTCTTCTGGCTCTCCGTCTTCAACACCTTGCTCTACACGATCAGCGCTTCGATCCTGAAATTCGCGCTCGGCCTCTGGCTGGCGCTCCTCCTCAACCAGAACCTTCCCTTCAAATCGTTCTTCCGCGCGATTGTCCTGCTGCCGTGGGTGGTGCCGACGGTGCTCTCGGCCATCGCCTTCTGGTGGATCTACGATTCGCAGTTCTCCATCCTCTCCTGGGCGCTGCAGCAGATGGGACTGATCGACCACCGCATCAATTTCCTTGGCGATCCGGAGAACGCACGCGCCTCGGTGATCGCCGCCAATGTCTGGCGCGGCATTCCTTTCGTGGCCATCACGCTGCTGGCCGGCCTGCAGACGATTCCCCAATCGCTTTACGAGGCCGCGACGCTCGACGGCGCCAGCCGTTGGCAGTTGTTCCGCTATGTGACGCTGCCGTTGCTGACGCCGATCATCGCCATCACCATGACCTTTTCGGTCCTGTTCACCTTCACCGATTTCCAGCTGATCTATGTGCTGACTCGCGGCGGGCCGGTGAATGCCACCCATCTGATGGCGACGCTCTCGTTCCAGCGAGGTATTTCCGGCGGCCAGCTTGGCGAGGGAGCCGCGATCGCGGTGGCGATGATCCCGTTCCTGCTTGCGGCGATCCTTTTCAGCTATTTCGGGCTGCAACGTCGTAAATGGCAGCAGGGCGGTGGAGACTGACATGGCCGCGATCGAAACGAACGATCGTCCGAACACGGATGAAGGCGGCATGGGCTATCTTCAGAGCCTGCCCCGGCGCGTGGTGACCGTTTATCTGCCGCTCCTGATCTTCGTCATCGTGTTGCTGTTCCCGTTCTACTGGATGACGATCACGGCGGTGAAACCCAATCTCGAGATGACGGATTATGCCAATTTCAACCCGTTCTGGGTCGTCCATCCGACGCTCGAGCATATTCGGTATCTGCTCTTCGAGACGTCCTATCCGGGTTGGCTTCTCAACACGATCATCATCTCGACCGCCGCAACTTTCCTGTCGCTGCTGGCGGCGGTGTTCGCAGCCTATGCGATCGAACGCTTGAGGTTTTCCGGGGCGCGGCAGGTCGGCTTGGCGATCTTCCTGGCCTATCTCGTGCCGCCCTCGATTCTGTTCATTCCACTGTCGGTAATGGTGTTCAACCTCGGCCTTTACGATACGCCGTTCGCGCTGATCCTCACCTATCCGACGTTCCTCATTCCATTCTGCACGTGGCTCTTGATGGGCTACTTCCGCTCGATACCCTTCGAACTGGAAGAATGCGCGCTGATCGACGGAGCGAGCCGCTGGCAAATCCTGACCAAGATAGTTCTACCGCTGTCGGTGCCCGGCCTGATCTCCGCCGGCATCTTCGCCTTCACCCTGTCATGGAACGAATTCATCTACGCCTTGACCTTTATCCAGTCGTCAGAAAACAAAACCGTGCCGGTCGGCGTACTTACCGAGCTGGTACGTTCGGACGTCTATGAATGGGGAGCCCTGATGGCAGGCGCGCTGATCGGCTCCCTGCCGGTGGTGGTGCTCTATTCATTCTTCGTCGAGCACTACGTCTCCTCGATGACGGGGGCGGTCAAGGAGTGAGGCTGAGGCGGAAATCCCCCCCTCGGCCGGCAGCTTCGATCCGATCCTCGCACTCCGCTCCCTCTCCTTCCCGCAAGCCTGCCACAAGCTTGTTGAGGCATGGTCTGGTCAGGGAAAACCGGTAAAAGGCGGACTTTCTTGGCGATTTCTCCACCCAGCGACATCGTTATGGATGTGGCCCGAGCCGTCGACCCGGCGGATATCGAGACCGCCCGCGCCGCGCTGGCAAAGCGGGCCGGCGGCGCTACGGGCACGTTTTCACTCGACACAGCCGCTTCCGTCGATGCCGGCGCGATCCTGTCGCGCGCCACAGCCGACAAGGCCGCCGCCGCAACCGACCCGGCCAAGAAATTCAAGAAGTTCGAGGCGATGGTGCTGCAGACCTTCATCCAGAACATGCTGCCCAAGGACACCGAGGGCGTCTACGGCAAGGGCCTGGCCGGCGACATGTGGAAATCGCAGCTTGCAGAGCGGGTGGCAGACGTAATGGCCGAACGCGGCGGCATCGGCATCGCCAAATCGATGCTCGCCGACCACTATCTCGAAGGCAAGCGCGTCGTGCCCGTCGGTCCGGTTTCGGGCGGGCCGGAAAAGACCGAGGTCGACCAGCAAAACAGCCTGTCGACCTCGCTGGTCCATCAATTGCAGCGCAAGGCTGCGGGATCGATGACCGGTGACGAGACGACCATAAAAACAAATATCAAGATCTAAACTGGGAAACGCCATGGCCGACTTTTCGGAATCCACCCCCAACCTGCCAGCACGCACGACCACATCGGAAGCGCCGATCCCGTTCGCGCGGCCCGGCAATCTCGCCGCCATCATCGGCCGCATCGAGGAAGTGGTCGAGGAAGAGACGGCAGGCATCCGCAACGCCACCAACTATGATCTCAAGGCATCGAACGCCCGCAAGAGCCGCTACCTCTACGAGTTGACCCGCGCCATGAAGGGCGGCAGCGAAGCCGAATTCCTCGAGCAGCACCGCGAGGGCCTGACCCGGCTGCGCCAGAAGCTGGCGAAGAACGAAGCGGCGATCCTGGCGCATCTCAGCGCGGTCAACGAAGTCGCCAGCCTGCTGCGGCACGCCATCCAGCGCGCCGAGACCGACGGCACCTATTCCGCCGGCGAGTTCGGCTGGATAAAGGCGTGATGGCGAACACAGGCGACACATCGGAGATCCTGCCTCGGCAACGGCGCCGTGCCGCGTTGCCATTGCAAGGGACTGACCAAGGGACTGACAAGGCCCGATGATCAAGGTCATCGCCATCGCCGTCTGGATCTGCGCCGCAACGCTGGGCGCCGTATTCTATTCTTTCCAGGCGGCCGGCGAGCGCGGTGTCGGCGAAACGCCGAAGCCGATGCTGGGCGGCCTCGACTACGTCAAGACCGACATCATTTCGGTGCCGCTGATCCGCGATTCCGAGATCGGCGGCTATTTCCTGACCAAGCTTGTCTACACGGTCGAACCCGAGCAGATCAAGAAACTGTCCATTCCCGCCGAAGCGCTGATCACCGACCAGGTTTATTCCTACCTCTATTCCAATCCGCAGATCGACTTCACCAACAAGGCGACGATCGATCTCGATGCCTTCCGCGCCGCGATCCGCGATACCGTCAACACGCGTGTCGGGGCGCCTTTGGTGCATGAGGTTCTGATCGACCAGGTCAATTTCCTGTCGAAGGACGAAATCCGCGACAACTGGCTGCGCCGCAAGAAAAGCGAGACGGCGAGCGAAATGACCAAGGCGTTCAAGGAACACTGAGTTGCCGGGCTCGCATTCCCGGCCTCCTCCAGGCTCGCCTGCCGCAACGGCAGGAACCAACCGCCTGAATTCGCGTTGACGTAAACGTCAACCCAAAGCTATATGCGGCAGCGACCGTGATCGCGAAACCGCGGCACGGGCTTCGGCTGGATCGAAGCGCCGTTGCGAGACAGATGCAACCAGACAAGGAGAACAGCGTGAGCGTTCAGGAGATTGCCGAGAAGATCAAGTCGCGCGTGGCCAGCAGCGGGTTCGATCGTTCCGTGAAATTCGACACCGGCAGCGACGGCGTCATCGTCATCGACGGCGCAACCGTCTCGAACACCGATGCACCCACCGACTGCACCATCAAGCTCTCGCTCGACGATCTCGATTCGCTGATCGCTGGCGACCTGAACCCGACCATGGCGTTCATGACCGGCAAGATAAAGGTCGAAGGCGACATGACCGTTGCCATGGCGCTCAGCCAGCTGATCGGCTGAAGGCATGCAGGCGCCCAAGGTGGCGCCCACCAATCGCGAAAAAACGCCGCCTTTTCGGGCGGCGTTTTTGCATGAAATGCTGGCGGCTTCGTATCTCAGGCCGCCGATATCAATTCCTGCGCCTTCAGCTTGCGGCCGGCCGCCCTCAGCGTGCCGTGCACGCCGTCAAGCGCGCCTTCCACCAGTTCCAGCGCCAGCAGGCGGTGCCGCTCATAGGGTCCCGGCATGGCAAGCGAACCGGTCTTCTCGGCCGAGAAGCCGAAGCGCGCGTAATAGGGCGCATCGCCGACCAGAAGGATCGCGGCATGGCCAAGACGTGCCGCCTCGGCGATGGCATGGCGCATCAGGGCCGAGCCGATGCCGGCGTTCTTGAGCGACGGATCGACGGCAAGCGGGCCAAGCAGCAGCGCAGCCGCACCGCCCTCGCCCAGCCTGACGTCCCACAGCCGCACGGTGCCGGCGACGCCGCCCGAGCCATCGCGGGCGACGAAGACCAGGCCTTCCGAGGGCCGCCGGCCACGCCGCAGCTTCTCCGACGACTTTTTCCTGCGCTTCGGCCCCATCGCCCGATCGAGCAACGCCTCGCGCGCCGCAACATCGGCGGCGGTTTCGGCAACCATCACAAAGGCCGGTGCCTGGCCCCCAATTTCAACTGGCATTTCCATTTCCGTAATCCCTGGCGAGCGGAGATCTGTTCCACAGGCGAGCCCGGGTGGACGAAAGTCGCCCACCTGGGATGATCTGATCGGCTCTCTCAGCGCATTTTCAGGCGAAGTTGTGTCCGGTTCGCCGTTCGAAAATGCGCTGAGCAAGCGCCGTCAGATCACGTAGGATCGGAGAGGCTCGAAGCCGTTGAAGGCGACCGCCGAGTAGGTGGTCGTGTAGGCGCCGGTGCCTTCGATCAGCACCTCGTCGCCGATGGTCAGCGACAAAGGCAGCGGATAGGGCGTCTTCTCGTACATCACGTCGGCCGAATCGCAGGTCGGGCCGGCGAGCACGCAAGGTGCGGTCTCAGTGCCGTCATGCGCGGTGACGATCGGGTAGCGGATCGCCTCGTCCATCGTCTCGGCCAGGCCGCCGAACTTGCCGATGTCGAGGAACACCCAGCGCACATTGTCGTTGGCCGCCTTCTTCGAGATCAGCACGACTTCCGACTTGATGACGCCGGCATTGCCGACCATGCCACGGCCCGGCTCGATGATGGTCTCGGGAAGCGCATTGCCGAAATGCTTGCGCAGCGCCGAGAAGATCGCCTGGCCATAGGCCTGGGCGGCCGGCACGTCACGCAGATAGCGCGTCGGGAAACCACCGCCCATATTGACCATCTTCAAGACGATGCCTTCCTCGGCCAGCGTCGCGAACACCACCTTGGCGTCGGCCAACGCACGGTCCCAGGCGGTCAGGTCGGTCTGCTGCGAGCCGACATGGAACGACACGCCATAGGCGTCGAGGCCGAGCCCCTTGGCATGGCGCAGCACGTCGACGGCCATCGCCGGCACGCAGCCGAACTTGCGCGACAGCGGCCACTCGGCGCCCTCGCCATCGGTCAGCACGCGGCAGAACACGCGCGCACCGGGCGCGACGCGGGCGATCTTCTCGACCTCTTCGACGCAATCGACGGCGAACAGGCGGATGCCGAGCTGGTAGGCGCGTGCGATGTCACGCTCCTTCTTGATGGTGTTGCCGAAGGAGATGCGGTCCGCCGGCGCACCAGCGTCCATCGCCATCTCGACTTCGGCAACGGAAGCGGTGTCGAAGGACGAGCCCATCGCAGCAAGCAGGCGCAGGATTTCCGGCGCCGGGTTTGCTTTCACCGCATAGTAGATCCTGGAATCGGGCAGCGCCTTCTCGAAGGCGCGGAAATTGTCGCGCACGACATCGAGGTCGACGACGAGGCAGGGGCCGGTCGGACGTCGGGTGGCGAGGAAGTCAAGGATGCGCTGGGTGGCCATCGGGGTCTCTCCATCAGCGCCTTTCGGCGCGCAATAAGGCTGCGGGACGCGGGCTGTCGGCCTCGCGAACTCGCGGTGGACAAAGGCGGGACGGAAATCCATGGAACCAGCCGGTGGAGACCCCGGAACCATGAAGCGCCGTCTCGCGGCGGTGAACCTTGGCCTTGCCCGGCCTCGGTTCGCTTTGTCTGCCTTGGCTTGGATGGGAGACCCGTCCGCACTGCCGGCAATGAAGGTGTGCCTCTTCAGTAACCCCGGTTTTTGGACAACCGGCAGAACACCAGAAAGGCCCGCACCGTCGTTGCTTCAAGGTGTCCTCGGGCTGGCGGTTGGCCGCTAGACCGACTGGAGGGGTTGGCTCCAGTTACCTTACCGATTTCCCTCACCATTCGAGGATCGGCGGACACCCACAGGCACGTGCGACTTTGGGCAAGCGCGATATAAGGGCGAAGACTTTCACAATCAATAAAAATCGTATCGCAGGTTGTAAAATTTCTGGCGTCGAACAATGTTGCGGCAACCGTATCCGGATATCGAACGATGACAGGCACGCACGGCCCTCTCAACGCCTTTCTCGATCTTCGCCAGATGCCCGTGGCACATGCCCAGCTCGGCCCGCTGGCCGGCCTGCGGCTGGCCGTCAAGGACATATACGACGTCGCCGGCTACCGCACCGGTTGCGGCAATTTGCAAAAATTCGCCGAAAGCCACGCAGCCTCGCGCACCGCACCCGCCGTGCAGATGATCCTCGATGCCGGCGCACGCTTCGTCGGCAAGACGCAGACCGACGAGCTCGCCTTCGCGCTGTTCGGTCAGAATGCGCATTTCTCGTTTCCGGTGAACCCGGCGGCACCCGACCGCGTCACCGGCGGCTCCTCATCGGGGTCGGCGGCGGCGGTGGCGGGCAGGCTGGCCGATATCGCCACTGGTTCCGACACCGGCGGCTCGATCCGCGCGCCGGCGAGCTTTTGCGGACTGATCGGGCTGCGCACCACGCATGGCCGCATTTCGCTCGACGGCACGATGAAGCTGGCGCCGAGCCTCGACACGTTCGGCTGGTTCGCCGACGACATCGAGACCTACGAGACCGTCGGCAAGCTGCTGCTCGGCCGCGATCCGCACCAGCACGTGTTGGACCGGCCGCTGGCGCTGGATTGGCTGGACGGGCTGGTCGCCCGCCCGGCGCTGGCCGAATATGCCGGAATGAAGGGGCTGGCGGGCGCGGTTTTCGGCGCGCCGGCGACGCCGGCAATCCGCTTCTCCTCATCTCCCGATGAACTTTACTGGTGCTTTCGCCGGCTGCAGGCCAGGGAGGCCTGGGCGGTGCATGGCGAATGGATCACCAGCGGCGAGCGCGGCCTCGGCCCCGGCGTCGAGGAGCGTTTCGGCTTCGGCCGCGCCGTCGACGACAAGACAGCCCAGGCCGAGAAGGTGCGGCGTCTGACCTTTCGCGGCGAACTGAGCGCCCTGCTCGGCAAGGACGGCTTCCTTGTCCTGCCGACGGTGCCTGGTCCGGCGCCTTACGTGGACAGCACGCCGGAGCAGTTCCAGGCCTATCGCGAACGGGCGCTCCAGCTTCTGTGCCTGGCCGGCCTGTCCGGTTTTCCACAGATCACACTGCCCGTCGGCTCGGTCGCCGGCGCCCCGTTCGGCCTGTCGCTGCTTGGCCCTTCCGGCAGCGACATTGCCCTGATACGGCTCGGCCGGAAACTTCTCGACGCGGCACGAAAGGCCTGACCATGGACACACTGACGCGCATGCGTGCCTTCATCGACGTGGTCGAGGCCGAGGGCTTTTCCGCGGCGGCGCGCAAGATCGGCCGCTCCAAGGCCTTGCTGTCGAAATATGTGCGCGAGCTGGAGGACGAACTCGGCGCTTTGCTGCTCAACCGCACCACGCGCCAGTTCTCGATGACCGAGGCCGGCCACACCTATTACCGGCGCGCCTCGGAGATCGTGCGCGAGGTCGACAGCCTGGCCGACGCGGTGCGCGAATCCTCCGGCGACGTGCGCGGCCGGATCAAACTGTCGGCGCCCCGCACCTTCGCCGACGCGCCGATCGGCCAGTCGCTGATCGACTTCGCCAAGCAGCATCCAGACATCGTGCTCGACATCCAGCTCGACGACCGCTTCGTCGATCTGGTCGAGGAAGGCTTCGACCTTGCGGTGCGCATCTCGCGGCTGGAGAACTCGTCGCTGATCGCCAGGCGGCTGGCGCCGTTTTCGATAAAGCTCTGCGCCTCCCCCGAACTGATCGCCAAGCACGGCACGCCGACACGGCCGCAGGATCTCAGCCGCATGCCTTGCATCGTCGACACCAATGGCCGCGGACTGAACAACTGGCCGTTCAAGGGCGACAATGGCGATCCGGTCAGCGTTTCGGTGTCGGGTCCGATCGAGGTCAACAGCCCGATGACGGCGAGAGCCGCTGCCGTGTCCGGGCTGGGATTCACCGTCCTGCCGGATTTCATTGCCGCGCCCGATCTCGCGAGCGGCCGGCTGGTGTCGGTGATGGATGACCGTATCCTGTCGGGCGGCGGCATCTTCGCCGTCTACCCGCACCGCCGCTATCTGCCGGCCAAGGTCCGCGTTTTCGTCGACTTCCTGGTGCAGTGGTTCAGGACGCGTGAAGTTGCCTGACCCACTTCAGCCGAGCAGCGGTCCCAATTTCGCCCCCTTTCTGGTAACTCTCGGCAACTCTTCCGAGGCCTAGGGAATCGCGACCGAGAATGCACCTGAAACGGCACGCAATCATGCTGGCTTCGGCCTTGGCGGCTAGCTTTGCCGCCACTGGACCCGCTTACGTGCATCCACACGTCTTCGCCGAGGCTCGCCTCGATGTGATCCTCTCCCCGGATCACCAAAGCGTGAAGGCTCTGCGTCATCTCTGGCGCTTCGACGATCTGTTTTCCTCGACGGTGATGATGGAATTCGACAAGAACTCCGACCTGAAGCTCGACGACAAGGAGCTGAAGGAAGTCGCCGACACCGTTCATGCCTCGTTGGCGGAGTTCAATTACTTCCAGCTCGTCACCGTCGACGGCAAGGACGTGGCGATGGCGCCGCCGCCGCATCTGATGGCCAATTTCGACAACGACCAGCTGATCATCCTGTTCGAGTCCGAACCGAAGGTGCCGATCAAGCTCAACGGCAAGATCGATATCGGCGTCTACGATCCGACATTCTACACGGCGATCGACTTCACCGAGGACTCCAACATCACGGTCGAAGGCCTGCCCTCGAACTGCACCAGCAAGGTGGTCCGTCCCGACCCCGACGAGGCCATCAAGGAAAACCAGAAGACCCTCACCGATGCCTTCTTCAACGATCCGACCGGCACCGATATGAGCAAGATCTTCGCCACCAAGCTCGAACTGACCTGTCAGCCAGAAGGATGAAGCCGGTGACGAAACCGTCCCTGCGTTTGGCATTCGGCCTGTTGGCCCTCACAGTCGCCATGATGCATTTCGCCGACGCCGCTCATGCCCAGAGTTCGCTCGGCATCGGCGTCAATGACGGCATGGCGCCCACCACCGGCCCGTTCGCCCATATCCTGATGTGGATCAATCTCAGGCAGCAGGAATTCTACCGCGCGCTGGCAACGGCGATGAAGGCGATGCGCCAGGACGGCAGCAAGATCTGGATACTCGTCGGCCTGTCCTTCGCCTACGGTATTTTCCATGCCGCCGGCCCCGGTCACGGCAAGGCGGTGATCTCGTCCTACATGGTGGCCAATGAAGTGGCGTTGCGGCGCGGCATCCTCTTGTCCTTCGTCTCGGCGCTGCTGCAGGGCCTGACCGCGGTCGCGGTGATGGGGGTCGCCTATTTCGTCCTGCGCGGCACCTCCGTCTCGATGACGGACGCAGCCTGGTTCATGGAGATCATGAGCTTTGTCTTCGTCACCCTGTTCGGCGCCTGGCTGCTGTGGCGCAAACTCGGTCCTTCCGTCCTGCGTCTGTTCGGCAAGGGCCCGGCCTACAGCCTGTCGGCGGCTCATGCCGGCCATTCTCACGCCGGTCATTCTCACGGGGGTCATTCGCACGGCGCGCATTCGCATGCCGGCCATTCCCATGCAGCTCACAGCCATTCGGCGCATGCCCATTCGCACGCGCTACACGCGCATGACCATGTGCACGGCCCTTCGCACGATCATCACGATCATGCCGAACACGATCATGCTCATTACGATCACGCGGCCGGCGAAGTCTGCGACACCTGCGGCCATTCGCACGCACCCGATCCGGCGCTGCTGTCAGGCGACCGCTTCGACTGGCGCACGGCCTGGACAGCGGTGGCGGCGGTCGGCATCCGCCCCTGCTCCGGCGCGCTGATCGTGCTCAGCTTCGCCCTGCTCAACGGCCTCTGGCTCGGCGGCCTGCTGTCGGTGCTGGCAATGTCGCTGGGCACCGCCATCACCGTTTCGGCACTGGCGACGCTGGCGGTGACCGCCAAGAACTGGGCGGTCTATTTCGCCGGCGACGGCCGCATGGGCAACCGCATCCACTCGATCGTCGAGATCGGCGGCGCCGCCTTCGTGTTCCTGTTCGGACTGCTGCTGCTGTCGGCAAGCCTGGCGAGCGGCGGATGATGCCCGGCGCCAAGAGGCTCGGAGTTTAACCCGCGATCTTGCCGCCCAGCTCATCCTCGATGTGAGCGCGGATGATCTCGTCAAAACTCTTTTCGGCGCTGAAGCCGAGCTCCCGTGACCGCTTTGCCTCGAAGCGCGTCGGCCAGCCCTTGACGATCGCCCAGATCGTGTCATCCGGAACCTCGCGGATCAGGCTTACCGCCTTCGGCCCGGCGATGCGTTCCAGCGCCTCGATCTGCTCGCCGACGGTGACGGCGACGCCGGGCATCGTCAGATTGCGGCGTGGCCCGACAGCGCTGCCGTCGATCCCCGCCGCATGGATCAGGAAGTTCACCGCCGAGCGCGGGCTGGCATGCGTGTGCACGACCGAGCGCGGCACCGGCAGGATCGCCTCATGGCCGCTCAACGGCTCGCGGATGATGCCCGAGAAGAAGCCGGACGCCGCCTTGTTCGGCTTGCCCGGCCGCACGCAGATTGTCGGCAGCCGGATGCCGATACCGTCGAAGAACCCGCGCCTGGAATAGTCGGCCAGCAGCGCTTCGCTCATCTGCTTCTGGGTACCATAAGAGGTCAGCGGCGTCGGATGGAAGTCATCGGGAATGACGTCCGGGAACGGCGCGCCGAACACCGCGATCGACGAGGTGAAGACGACGCGCGGCGCAAAGCCCGCCACCCGGATGGCATCGAACAGGGCGCGCGTGCCATCGAGATTGACGCGGTAGCCGAGATCGAAATTCGCTTCCGCCTCGCCCGACACGATGCCGGCAAGGTGGAACACGACGTCGGGGCGCGATGCGACCAGGCGCTCGGTGGCACCCGCTTCGGCGAGATCGCCGGTGTGCAGCGTGACGCTGACGCCATCCAGGCTCGGCGCCTGTGGCGGCACGATATCGTGGAGATCGAGCGCGGTGATCTTGCCCCCGCGCAGCGTGCCGTCCTTGGCCAGCCGGGCGATGAGCTTGCGGCCGACCATACCCGCGGCGCCAGTGATCAGAATGCGCATGTCGAAGATCCCTTGCCTATTTACCCTGGTTTTTGCGCTGGTTGCGGGCGCGCAGCCAGAACACCGAGAAGAACGCCAGCACGAAGACGATGCCAAAGGCGCCGGCCAGCACGGTGGAAAGGCTGCCGAGTGCCAGCATTACCGTCGGCAGATAGTAGGCGCCTATACCGAACAGCAGCATGATCCACGCGGCGGCGATGACCGCGTTCCTGGTGTCGCGGTCCATCATGCCGCGTCCGGAGGATGGGCGTTCGTCAAGCTGGTTTTCAAGGTTTTGCAACTCCTGAGGCAGGACGATCGACATCGATCGATCCGGTCCTAGTGATGGTGGTCGTGGTATGCAGCCGCTTCATGCTCGTGCCCGTGGTCGTGCTCGTCGCCATCGTCGGCGCATTGCCCGAATTCCGGTTCCACGGTGGCATGGCTGATGCCGTGCTCGCTGGCAAGCCGCTTCTTGACGGCACTCACCGCCTGATGCGCATCGACGCCCTCGTCGAGACAGGCATGCAGCGTCGCCATATTGCTGGTCCCGTCGAGCGACCAGACATGCATGTGGTGCACTTCGCGCACGCCCTGGATGGTCGCCTCTATATCGCTGGCGATCAGATCTCGGTCGAGGCTTGGCGGCACGCCCTCGAGCAGGACATGGGCGGCCTCCCGCATCAGCGACCACGCCGTGTAGAGGATCAGCAGTGAAACCAGGACCGACAGGATCGGGTCGATCGGCGTCCAGCCGGTCGCCAGGATGACCAGCGCCGCCGCGATGGCCGCCGCCGAGCCGAGCAGGTCGCCAAGCACATGCAGGATGGCGCCGCGCATGTTCAGGCTCTCGCGGTCGCCGCCATGCAGCACGAAGAACGAGCCGAGGTTCACCAGCAGGCCGAGGATCGCCACCACCAGCATCGGCCCGCCAAGCACCGGCGCCGGCGCCTGCAGGCGTCCCCAGGCCTCATAGACGATCCACAGCGCGATGACGAAGATGGCGATGCCGTTGGTATAGGCCACCAGCGTCTTGACCCGGCCGAAGCCATAGGTGAGGCGAACGGTCGCCGGCCGGCCGCCAAGATGAAACGCATACCAGGCAAGGCCGAGCGCGATCGAATCGGCGAGCATGTGGCCGGCATCGGCCAGCAGCGCCAGCGAGCCCGTGAGGATGCCGCCAAGCGCCTCGGCGACCATGAAGCCGCCGGTCAGGCAGGCTGCGATCAGAACGCGTTTCTTGTCGGTCGAGCCATGCACATGACCAGGGCCGTGACCGTGCCCAGTGTGATCGTGGGTATGTGCCAATAGTGAACTCCTAAGCGCCGAATTCCGCGCGAAAATCCTCGAGCCGTCGCTTCTGCCGGCCGTCGCCATCGAAATTGGCCGGATCGAGCCACGCCTCATAGGCACTGCGCAGCGCCGGCCATTCCTTGTCGATGATCGAATACCACGCAGTGTCGCGGTTTTCACCCTTGACGATGAGATGCTGGCGGAAAATGCCTTCGAACTTGAAGCCGAACCGCTCGGCCGCCCGCTTCGATGGCTCGTTGCGGTTGTTGCACTTCCATTCGTAGCGGCGATAGCCGAGCCCGTCGAAGATGTATTTCATGAACAGGAACTGCGCTTCGGTTGCTCCCGGCTTGCGCGAGATGAGCGGTCCCCAATAGATGTTGCCGATCTCGATGACGCCGTAGGCCGGATCGATGCGCATCAGCGTCTGGCGTCCGGCGACCTTGCCGCTGGCCTTGTCGATGACGGTGAAGAACAGCGGATCCTCGCTGGCCTCGACCTTGTCCAGCCATGGCTGGAAGGCGGCGCGGGTCTCCGGCGGATAATCGGGCAACCAGGCGAAGCGGTCGTCGATATCGGACACGGAGGACGCTTCATAGAGGCCGTCGCCGTGTTTTGCAGCGCTCAGCGGTTCAAGCCGGACGTATCGACCGTCGATGGTCTTGCGTTCGGGCCGCGGACGCGGTTGCCAATCCTTCAGATTTTCCGACACCGAATGCTCCAATCCGTTTGACTTTTGCGGGCTGAGGCTCACAAAAACGCGACCCAACAGCAAGAACCACACGGACGGGAAAAATGCTCCACACGATTTCGGCCTTCGACCGCCTTGGCGAGGAAAACGCCTTCGCCGTGCTTGCGAGGGCCACAGCACTTGCCCAACAAGGCCGCGACATCGTCAATCTCGGCATCGGCCAGCCCGACTTCAAGACGCCGCAGCACATCGTCGAGGCGGCGATCAAGGCGCTGCGCGACGGCCATCACGGCTACACGCCGGCCAATGGCCTGCTGGCGACGCGCGAGGCGGTGGTGCGCCGCACGCTGACCACCACCGGTGTCGAGATATCGCCCGAAACGGTGATGATCCTGCCCGGCGGCAAGCCGACCATGTTCGCCGCGATCCTGATGTTCGGCGAGCCCGGCGCCGAGATCCTCTACCCGGACCCCGGCTTCCCCATCTACCGCTCGATGATCGAGTTCACGGGTGCGGCACCCATTCCCGTGCCGATGCGCGAAGAAAACGGCTTTGCCTTCTCGGCCGAGGAGACGCTGGCGCTGATCACCTCGAAGACCAGGCTGCTGATCCTCAACTCGCCCGCCAATCCGACCGGCGGCGTCACGCCTCGCGCCGAGATCGAGAAACTGGTCAAGGGGCTGGAGGCGCATCCGCAGGTCGCCATCCTCTCCGACGAGATCTACGACGTCATGACCTATGATGGCGAGACGCATTGCTCGCTGCTCGGCTTTCCCGAAATCCGCGACCGGCTGATCGTGCTCAACGGCTGGTCGAAGACCTGGGCGATGACCGGCTGGCGCATGGGCTGGTCGATCTGGCCGAATGGCGACAAGGGCGCCCATCTCTACGACAAGGTGCGCAAGCTGGCGGTCAATTGCTGGTCCTGCGTCAACGCGCCGAGCCAGTTTGCCGGCATCGCCGCCATCGACGGCCCGCAGGACGACGTCGACGAGATGATGCGCGCCTTCGACCGCCGCCGGAAGATCGTCGTCGAGGGACTGAATGCCCTGCCTAATATTTCCTGCATCACGCCCAGGGGCGCGTTCTACGCCTTCCCCAACGTCTCGAAGACCGGCTGGAAGGCCAAGAAGCTCGCCTCGGCACTGCTCGACGAGGCCGGCGTGGCGCTGATCGGCGGCCCCGATTTCGGCATTCTCGGCGAAGGCTATATCAGGCTCTCCTATGCCAATTCCGAGGAGAACATCCTGCGCGCGCTGGAGCGGATCGGAGCATTCCTGGCGAAGTAGGTTTGAAAGCGGGCCGGTGGCCTCTTTCCGGGTGGTTGCGGCTGGCGACAATGATGGTGTCATGATCTGTCCGGACACGCACGGCCAAGGCTGGGCGGGCGTGTCGGGAACCGCTACGCTCCCTGGATCAGGATCGAAGCAGGTGACATAAAATGTTCTACGCAATCCTTGCCTATCACGTGGAAGATGCGATCAAGGCGCTGACGCCGCAGGAAGATGCAGCACTTATGGCCGACCTGCTGAAGATCAACACCCGGCTTCATGAGGAAGGCACGCTGGGGCCGTCCGCGCGTCTGGGCGCAACACAGGATGCCATCACCCTGCGCGGCCCGGGCGACGGTGTGATCATCGACGGTCCTTTCGCCGAAACCAAGGAACAGTTGCTCGGGCTCTATGTCGTCGACTGCGCCACGCGAGACGAGGCCATCGCGATCGCCCGCGACCTTCGTCGCGTCAATCCCACCGCCGTTTACGAGATCAGGCCCATTCTGCTGTTCAAGCCCGGCGTGCCGCTTGCGGGGAAATAGAACCATCCGGCTGGGCCCCCGCTGCTTCGCAGCGTCCCAGCGTTCGCCGGCCTTTCATCGTGCCACTGGCACGATGAATTCGCTTACGCGAACCGGGCTGCTCACCCCCGCCCGACAAACGGCATCTTGGTCGCCATCACGGTCATGAACAGCACGTTGGCGTCGAGCGGCAGGCTGGCCATGTGAACGACGGCGTTGGCGACATGCTGAACATCCATCACCGCTTCGGCTGCGATCGAGCCGTTGGCCTGCGGCACACCGACCGTCATCGGCTGCGCCATGTCGGTCAGCGCATTGCCGATGTCGATCTGGCCGCAGGCGATGTCATAGGGCCGGCCGTCGAGCGCCAGCGTCTTGGTCAGTCCGGTGATGGCATGCTTGGTCGCCGTGTAGGGCACCGAGCCTGGGCGCGGCGCATAGGCCGACACCGAACCGTTGTTGATGATGCGGCCACCCATCGGCTTCTGCTTGCGCATGGCGCCAAAGGCGGCACGGGCGCACAGGAACGAACCGGTGAGGTTGACGCCGACGATATCGTTCCACACTTCGACCGGTATCTCGTCGATCGGCGTCGATTTGTAGCCCATGCCGGCATTGTTGAAGAGCAGGTCGACACGGCCGAAGGCCGCCGCCACGGTCTCGAACAGATCGTCGACCTCGCCTGCCTTGCTGATATCGCAGGCAACCGCCAGGGCCTTGGCGCCGGTGGACCCGGCCTCAGCCACGGCTGCATCCAGCACGGATTTGCGGCGTCCGCAGAACACCGTGTTCCAGCCGGCCTTGAGCAGCGCCGTGGCGACGCTCTTGCCGATGCCCGTGCCGGCCCCGGTGACGATGGCGGTTCTTTGCTCGGTCATGGCTATTGTCCTCCGGCAGCGCTGCGCTTGCTCGACTGATTTTGGGGGGTTGGCTCGAAAAGGAAGGCATCGCAAATGACGGCGGCGATGGCAAGCGTGTCCATCCGGCCGGACCGACAAAAAGGGCGGCCATTGGCGACCGCCCCTGATCTGAACCGGGCTTGGGAGGAGGAAAAGCCGATCCGACTGTGTTGAATGATGCGCTTGCTGGGTTAATGAGCGGTTAACCCGGAAAGTGCCCCCCTGTGCCGTTTTGGCCTACCAGCGCGGATTGGGTGACGTCCCGGCCTTGGCCGGCACCTTGGCCGCCGAAACCGTCGCCTCGACATGGTCGACCAGCGCGTCCGGCAGGCCGAGCCGGCCGGCAAGCAGGTCGAGATAACCGCGCTCGGCGCGTGTGTCGGGATCGATGGTCAGGCGCGACGCCGTGTAGAGTTCGAGCTTCTGCGCATCGGTCTTGGCGCCGGCCACCAGCGTGTCGAGGTCGAGCGGGCTTGCCAGCTCCGCCATCAGGAACTTTTCGGCGTCGGAGCCTATGCCGGCCAGGCTGAGCTTGCCGGCGATCTTCTGGCGCTCTTCATCGTCGATATGGCCATCGGCCTTCGCCGCCGAAATCATCGCCCGAACCAGCGTCAGCGTGAATTCGTCCTCGCCTTGCGGCGCCTGCGAGGGGTGGAAGGGGGTATCCTTGGGCGGCGGCAGCAATTCCGGTTCGCCGGCCGCCGGTGCTTCCGCGGGCGCGTTGCCGGCCTTGTAATTCTGGTAGGCCTTGTAGGCGAGGCCGCCGATCGCGGCCAGTCCGCCAAGCTTCACCGCGGCGCCCGTCACGTTGCGGCCAGTACCGGTTCCGAGCAGCACCGCAGCCAGCGCACCGGCGGCCAGCGGATTGTCCTTGGCCATCTGCACGGCCTGCCCCGCCTTGTCGCGAACGGTGCCGCTGGTGCCGGGGATTTGCGAGCCGAGCAGATCGTCGAGAAGCTTCTTGGGATCGAACATTCAGTGCCTCCAGGATTGGCCAACGGGCGGGTTTCGAACGTCGAAGACGTAGGTCCCGAAACTTGACATTGCAATGACAGGCAGCCGCTTTGCAGCAGCACGATGCTGGATCAGGAGCCGATATGCGGCCCCCTGCCCCGCGCCTGCGCAAGCTCGACCTGGCGCTGGCGCTCGGCATAACGCTGGCGGTCCTCGTCCGAACGCGCATCGAAGCAATGCGGGCACGAAATACCGGCAGCGAATTTGGGCGACGTCAGCTCGCCCGGCGTCAGCGGGTGGCGGCAGGCGCGGCACAGTTCCGCGTCGCCCTCGGTAAGGCCGTGCGACACCGAAACGCGCTCGTCGAAGACGAAGCACTCGCCTTGCCAGAGGCTCTGTTCGGCCGGAACCTCTTCGAGGTATTTGAGGATACCGCCCTTGAGATGGAAGACATCCTCGAAGCCGAGCGATTTGACATAGGCGGTTGCCTTTTCGCAGCGTATGCCGCCGGTGCAGAACATCGCAACCTTGCGGCCTTCGAGCTCCGCCCGGTGCGTTTCCACCCAGGCCGGGAACTCGCGAAAGCTTGCGGTGGCCGGGTCGATCGCACCCTTGAACGTGCCGATCGACACCTCATAGGCGTTGCGCGTGTCGATGATGACAGTGCCGGGCTGCGAAATCAGAGCGTTCCAGTCGGCCGGCGCGACGTAGGTGCCGGCACTTTTCGAAGGATCGATGTCATCGACACCCATGGTGACGATCTCGCGCTTCAGCCGCACCTTCATGCGATGGAACGGCATGTTCGCGGCCGCGCTGTACTTGACCTCGAGTCCGGCAAGCCCTTCGATGGCTTCGAGATACGCGATTAGTTCGGCAATTGCCGTCTCGCTGCCGGCGACGGTGCCGTTGATGCCTTCATGCGCCAGCAGCAGCGTGCCCTTTATGCCGCGCCCGCAGCAGAATGCGGCGAGCGGCGCGCGCAGTTCTTCGAAAGCGTCGAGCCGGGCAAACCGGTAGAGCGCGGCGACGCGAAGGAGTGGAAGTGATGTCATTGCCGAAGCCACTAGACGCTCGAGCAAGCCGATTCAAGGCAAAGCAGGCATCCTGTTCGGCGGGTCACTGGCGCAAATCTGCACCATGGGCGAATTTGTACCATAGCTGAGATCAGGGAGTCAAGAAAAAATTCCTATCCTGAAAAGCCACCGGGACAAAAGCTGTCGGCACCATCGAGCCGGCAGCCACCCTTGTCAACTTGGGCTTGGCGAGCATGGGCGACGCGTGACATCGCGACACGGCCGGTTTCGTGGACAGGAAAACGGCCTTCTGCTAATCGGTTGAATTGTCCCACGCCACGGAGAGACACATGCCCAGCAAGACCGAAAAACTTCTGTCGCTCCTCAACGGCCAGCCCGTCATCCCGGTGCTGAAGATCTCCGATGTTGCCAATGCCGTGCCGCTGGCCCGCGCTCTGGCGCGCGGCGGCCTGCCTGCGATCGAGATCACGCTGAGGACCGCCGACGCGCTGGAAGCGATCCGGCGGGTCGCTGGTGAAGTCGAGGAAGCCATCGTCGGCGCCGGCACCATTCTCGATGCCAGGCAGTTCGAAGAGGCGGCCGCCGCGGGCTCGCGCTTCATCGTCAGCCCCGGCATCACCCGCGAGCTTCTGTCGGCAGCCGCCGCCAGCGATGTTCCGCTGCTGCCCGGTGCGATCACCCCCGGCGAGATCATGGCCGCGCGCGAAGCCGGCTTGCGCTTCCTGAAATTCTTCCCGGCCGAGCAGTCGGGCGGCATCGCTTCGCTGAAGGCCTTCGCCTCGCCGCTCGCCGATGTGAAATTCTGCCCGACCGGCGGCATCTCGGCCAAGAACGCAGCTGACTATCTCAGCCTGCCCAACGTGGTCTGCGTCGGCGGCTCCTGGGTGGCGCCCGACGACCTCGTCAAGGCCGGCAAATGGGACGAGATCGAAGCCTTGGCGCGCGCGGCGAGCAAGCTCGCAAAATAAGGCTTTCATGGCGGCATGGAAAAACCCGGCCGACTTGCGTCGACCGGGTTTCCGCCGGATGTTTTTTCCAGGACTGCCTTGGCTGGATCAGTTGCAGACCCTGACTTCCCTGACCACCCTATGATGATGCTTCCAGGTCGTGACAACCTTGGTCCGGCAGTGCTTCTTCATGTGCATGTGATCGTGGGTCTTGACGACAATGGTTTCGGCCTGCGTAGGGGCGATGGCCGCCGAAGCGGTTGCCAACGCGATGACCGATGCCAGTAGAATCTTCTTCATGGGTATCCCCGGGTTTGAACGAACGAGGGAGAAACCGTTGACGGCACGAGGCGTTCCCCGATCACGGCAATGTCAGGCCGGTGTGATCGGAAGCCGGCGGGCCGCGCGACCGGATCCGGCCACGCAGCAAAAAGCCGCGCTGGTTGCCCGGCGCGGCTTTGTCGGTTGATTTGCCGTCATTTGGTCTGGAAGCGAGCTACCGACATGAACTTGACGGCGTTGCCGGTGAAGCGATTGGCATCGGCCACCTGGCTGCTCGGCTGGAAGCCAGCGGTGTAGACCTCGCTCGGCGGCGTGTGCACGATGCTGTAGGCGTAACCCGGCGCCGTCGTCGCGCTTGAAACGGTGGCGACCTGCTCGCCGCTGGTCAAGGCCCAACGGGCGGCCTGCGGTGCGGCTGCAACCACCATGGCCTTGGGGCCTGGCTTCAGGTCGCGGGCGGTGGCTCTCGATTCCTTGCGCGTCGTCTTGACGCCGGCGCCGATCGCGGCGGCCGGATCGGAACCGACTGGGCGGGCCACGACAGCATCGCGCGGCGATGCGGTGTTGGTGCCCGGATCGTTGAACGCCGAACGCGGCTCGGACCCGGACAAGGAAGCAAGCTGGTAATCGGCCGCACCGACCTGGGCATTGGCCTCGTCGAGCACGGCCTTGACCGCGTCCGGCCTGGCCATCTCGGGCCGCGCCGTCGGCAGCACCGAGAACGCATCGGTCGCGGTCTTGCCTTGGTCGGCCGTCTCGGCCAGCGCCATCAGCACATCCTTGCTGGGCGGCGCAGCCAGAGCGGCCGGCAGCGAATTGTCGGGACGCCATGTCGGCAACGGTATGTTGTTGACCGCGACCTGGGTCGCATCAGCCGAAGCCGTTGCATCGGCCATGCCGAAAGGAACGCTCGCCGGCGCATGCGCGGTCGCCACGGCCTGCTCGGTGGTGGCTGTCGCCTCCGCCATCGCGAAGGGAACATTCTCAGGCTGCTGCGCGCCGACATCGGCTTTCGGCCGCGGTGCGAAATCCGGCAGCGGAATGCTTCGGGCCGGCAATGCCGCGATGATCGTCTCCGGCGTGTCCTCTTCCGGCTCCGGAGCCTGCTGTTCGGTCACCTGCGGAATCTCGGCGCGCCGCGCATTCTCCGGCGCCACGATGGCGATGCCCGGGAGGTTGCTGGTCTTGGCCGCCGCTGCCGGCTTCAGGTTTCTCGCCTTGGGCGGGGGGGCGGCCGAAGCGGTCTCGACATCGGCGCTGTCGTCGGCCTCGTCGTCGCCGCCGCCACCGAAGAAAGCCGACAGGAATCCACCCGATTTCTTGCTGCTGCCGCCGGCACTGGCCATCTCGATGGCCGGCGAGCCCGATCCCTTGCGCGCCTTGTAGGAGGCGAGCGCCTGCTCAAAGCCGGGCAGCGGCCTGCCGTCGCTCGGCACATGCAGCGTCTTGCCATTGGGGAACAGGGAGACCAGTTCCTGGCGGCTGATACCGGGCCAATGGCGCACATTGCCGACATCCATATGGACGAACGGCGAACCCGATGACGGATAGTAGCCGACGCCGCCGCCCTGCATCTTGAGGCCGATGTTGCGCAGCTTTTTCAGCGGCACGCCGGGAATATAGAAATCCATCGCCTTGCCGAGCATGTGCTGGCTCTTCTCGGCCACGCCCCTGCTGCGGCTGCGCAGCATCGAGTTCGTCGACGGCGAGCGATAGCCGCACACGACCTGGATGTAGTCCGTGGCACCTGCTTCCCGATACGCCTCCCAGACGAGATCCAGCAGGCGCGGATCCATCTTGGTCGGCTCGTTGCGACGCCAGTCGCGCAAAATGATGTTGATCTTGCGGAGACCCTCGGGAACGTAGCGGCCGTTGCGCTTGTAGACGATCTCGGCCTTCTCGTGGGTGTGGAGATGATACAGCTTCAGCGACCGTGTTTCGGCGCTGGCTCCGCTCGCAGCCGCGGCAACAAAACCAAAAGCGACAACCAACACTGCCAGCCACTTCGGCCAGACGCTCAAATGATGGTGCCGCCTGTTTGTGTGTCGTTCGATTCTGTTCAAATCAAAAGGCCTTGCAGGCTGCCGTTTGTCCCCGGATTTGTCCAAACGGATGTGGCATTAGCACACCCGAATATCGATCCTAATGGTTAATCATCGCTTATTGAAGCCGAAATGCGGTAACACCGTGGCGATATCCCGTCAAAAATTGTTCACAAGGTTTCTTGGTAAACCGCTGGTTTAGATCGGATTTTCGCCTTCGCCCCAAACACGATCTGTTACCGTTAGCCTTAATGCGTGAACAGAGCTGTCCACGGGACAGCCACAATGCCGCCGAAACGGCGATACAAGGCCCGTTGTGGCATTGCAAGCTGGCGCCGGCCTTGTGGCAAAGCCGGAAGCCGGGCCAAAGCTCAGCCCGGCATCGCCCTTAAGAGGCTAGTCGATCGACGCGGCCTGTCTCCGGATCGATGCCGTGTTCCTTGAGCTTGCGATAGAGCGTCGAGCGGCCGATGCCGAGTCGGCGGGCGACTTCGCTCATCTGTCCGTTGTAGTGATCGATGGCAAGCTTGATCATCTCGAGTTCGACATCGGCAAGTGCCCGCACATTGCCGCGCTCGTCGAGCGCCCGCAACGTGCCGAAGCGAGGCTGCAGCCTTGCCGGCGGATCGAACGCGATTGCCGGGCCGCCCTCGCCGGGCAAGGCTTCGTCATCGCGCGCCTGCAAAGGCAAGGACGGCGACGGCGCGTCGCCATCCATATCGAGGTTGACGGTGCCTTCCACTTGCGCCCGGATCTGCGGGAAGTCCTCCGCGGTTAACATATCGCCTTCGCAAAGCACCGAGGCGCGAAAGACGGCGTTTTCGAGCTGCCGGATGTTTCCGGGCCAGTCATAGGCCTGCAGCACCGCGAGCGCTGCCGCCGAAATACCTTGCAGGCGACGGTGCGGGTCGGCCGGCGCGACCTTCTCCATGAAATGGGTGACCAGATACGGGATGTCGTCGCGGCGGTCGCGCAGCGGCGGCACGAAGATCGGATAGACGTTCAGCCGGTAGAACAGATCCTCGCGGAACTTGCCGTCCTTGACCTGCTGCAGGAGGTTGCGGTGCGTCGCCGAAATCAGCCTGATGTCGACCCTGACGGTCGAGCGCCCACCGACCGGGTCGACCTCGCCGTCCTGGACCGCGCGCAACAGCTTGACCTGCACGTCGAGCGGCAGGTCGCCGATCTCGTCGAGAAACAGCGTGCCCGAATGCGCTTCGACGAACTTGCCGGTGTGCTTGTCGGTGGCCCCGGTGAACGAGCCCTTCTCGTGACCGAACAGGATCGATTCGACCAGATTGTCTGGAATGGCGCCGCAATTGACGGTGACGAAGGGCTTCGTGCGGCGGTCGCCACTGCCCTGGATGGCACGCGCCACCAGTTCCTTGCCGACGCCGGACTCGCCCTCGATCAGGATCGGAATGTTGGATGCCGCCGCTTTCTGGCCAAGACGGATCACCCTGTCCATGGCCGGGCTGTGCGTGATCATGTCCTTGAAGGTCAGGAGGCCGCCGCGCCGGCGCGATGTGCGCTTGACCTCGCCCTCGACGGCCTCGACCTTGAGCGCATTGCCGATCGACGCCTGCAGTCTGTCGGGAGACGCCGGCTTGACGACGAAATCGAAGGCGCCATGACGCATCGCCGAAACCACGGTCTCGATTCCGCCCTGCGCGGTTTGCACGATCGCCGGCACGTTGATGTCGCGCTCGCGCATCGCCTTCAGCACGCCGATACCGTCGAGACCGGGCATGACCAGATCGAGGATGACCACCGACACCTCGCGGGCGCCGGGCCCATCGAGGATGTCGAGAGCGGCCGCGCCGCCGTCGACCACGATTGCGCTGTAGCCGAACCGCGTCACCGCCGCTTCGAGCAGCCGGCGTTGCACCGGATCGTCATCGACTATGAGTATGGAACCTGTCATGACTGGTGTGACTGCCCGCCCGAGGAATTCTGCCCTGTGGACCATCTTGGCACAGGGTTCTAAATAAGGTTTCAAAAAACCCGGTGAATGAATTCCTTAGGATTTGACCGGCTTCTCGTTTCTCCTTGAACCTTGGCCACGGAAGGTGTCGGCAATGCATAGGGATTCTGGGCACATGGTTTCCGCACGGCGGCTGGCGGCGCCGGCGTCGGGTCAAGGCGCGGCCGAGCTGGGCGACTTGCCGGAATGGAACCTTGCCGACCTCTATGCCGGCATGGACGCGCCGGAGCTGAAGCGCGACATCGCCAAGGCCGCCACCGATGCGACCAGTTTCGAGAGCCGCTGGAAGGGTACGCTGGCCGCCGAAGCCGAGCGCGGCGGCGCCGGCAGGCTGGGCGAGGCGCTTGTCGCCTACGAGGCGCTGGAGGAACTGATCGGCCGCATCGTCTCCTATGCGGGACTGGTTTATGCCGGAAACACCGCCGATCCCCAGCGCGCCAAGCTCTATGGCGACATCCAGGAGAAGATGACCGACGCCAGCGCGCACCTTCTGTTCTTCGCGCTCGAACTCAACCTGATCGACGATGCGTCGATCGAAGGCGCGCTCGCCGGCGATCCCGCCTTTGGCCACTATCGGCCATGGGTGCTCGATCTGCGCAAGGACAAGCCTTACCAGCTCGAGGACCGCGTCGAGCAGCTCTTCCACGAAAAGTCGATCACCGGACGCGGCGCCTGGAACCGCCTGTTCGACGAGACGATGACCGACCTTCGCTTCCACATCGACGGCGAGGAACTGACGTTGGAGCCCGCGCTGAATCGTCTGCAGGACGCCGACGGCGAGGTGCGCCGCCGGGCGTCCGAGGCGCTGGCCACGACCTTCCGCAAGAACTTGCGCACCTTCACGCTGATCACCAACACGCTGGCCAAGGACAAGGAGATATCCGACCGCTGGCGTGGCTTCGAGGACATCGCCGATTCACGCCATCTGGCCAACCGCGTCGAGCGCAGTGTGGTGGACGCCTTGGCCTCCGCCGTTCGCGATGCCTATCCGCGCCTCTCGCACCGCTACTACGCGATGAAGGCACGCTGGCTGGGCATGGAGGTGATGAACCATTGGGACCGCAACGCGCCGTTGCCGGATACGCCCCAGGCGATCATCGGCTGGGACGAGGCCAGGAACACCGTGCTGTCCGCCTATCAGCGCTTTTCGCCCGACATGGCCGAGATCGCGCGAACCTTCTTCGACCGGAACTGGATCGACGCGCCGGTGCGGCCCGGCAAGTCGCCTGGCGCCTTCGCGCATCCGACCGTACCGTCGGCGCATCCCTATGTCCTGCTCAACTACATGGGCAAGCCGCGCGATGTGATGACGCTGGCGCACGAGCTTGGCCATGGCGTGCATCAGGTGCTGGCCGGCGGCCAGGGTGCGCTGATGGCCTCGACGCCGCTGACGCTGGCCGAGACGGCATCGGTCTTCGGCGAGATGCTGACCTTCCGCTCGCTGCTCGACCAGACCACCGACCGGCGCGAGCGCAAGGCCATGCTCGCCCAGAAGGTCGAGGACATGATCAACACGGTCGTGCGCCAGATCGCCTTCTATGAATTCGAGCGCAAGGTGCATGCCGAACGCAAGAACGGCGAACTGACCTCCGACAGGCTCGGTCAGTTCTGGCTCGAAGTGCAGGCCGAAAGTCTGGGTCCCGCCATCAAGCTGCGCGAAGGCTACGAGGTGTTCTGGACCTACATCCCGCACTTCATCCATTCGCCCTTTTATGTCTATGCCTATGCTTTCGGCGACTGCCTGGTGAACTCGCTCTACGCGGTCTACCAGAACGCCGAGCGCGGCTTTCAGGACAAGTATTTCGAAATGCTGCGCGCCGGCGGCACCAAACATCATTCCGAGCTTCTGGCGCCCTTCGGGCTCGACGCCACCGATCCCGCCTTCTGGCAGATCGGACTTGGCGTCATCAGTGGCCTGATCGACGAGCTGGAAGCGCTCGACACTTGAAATGCGCCCCCAGGCGTCGCTCTAACAGTTTAGCCGGAATGCATGTTGGGACAGCTCTACTATCGCCCTAAATATCTGTTCTTGAAGTACTCTCCACCGAAGTTTTCCGATAGCTTTCCACAAGCTCTATGATAGCCTTCGCTCCAAGCTCAGCCGGAGCGCATGCGGATCGGCGAGGAGAAATCTCAGCCGGCCGTGGCGCTCAGGCGAACGCGACAACGGCCGTTGGCCATGGGCAAGCAAAGCCGATCGCCGACAGCTCGAACCGAAGCCGGCTGTTCTGCTTACCGCGGAACCACCAAGAGTAGTCCTTCGCCGAAGATCATGACCCACGGCAGACGGATCTGACTGGAGAGAGACAATGGGCACTTTTTTCTACGTGGTCCTGGCGTTCCTGATAGGCGTATTGGTCGGCTGGTTCCTTTGGGGGCGCCTGCGCGGTGAACTCGACAGCTTGCGCGGCGATCTCGACCGTACACGCAGCGAACGCGACAGGCTGCGCACCGACAGCGACCGCCTGACCGGCGAACTCGATGCATGCGGCAAGACCCGCGCCGACCTTGAGCGCCGGCTGCGCGAAGCGTCGGCCGCACCTGCCGCCGGAAGCAGCGCGGCAAAACCGGCAAGCCAGGCGCCGGCGGCCCTGATGTCGACCCCCGCGACGGCCAAATCCGCCACCACAAAGCCCGCGACGGCCAAACCGGCCGCTGCGAAAGCGGTCTCTGCCAAGGCGGTCCCTGCCAAGCCGGCGGCGAAACCCGCCGCCACCAAAACCTCGGCTCCAGCCAAATCCGCAACGAGCAAGCCTGCAACAGTCAAGCCTGCAACAGCCAAGCCAGCATCCGGAAAGCCCGACAATCTGCGTCGGCTGATCGGTATCGGTCCGGTCAATGAGAAACTGCTCAAGGCACAAGGCGTCACCAGCTTCGCCCAGATCGCGTCCTGGACAGCGGCCGATATCAAACGGATCGAGGACGTCATGAATTTCGATGGCCGCATCGCGCGCGAACGCTGGATCGAGCAGGCCAAGCTGCTCGCCGCCGGCAACGAGAAGGAATTCGCCAAGCAGTTTCCAACAGCCGGAACCTCCAGCAACAGCTGATCGCCAGGCACGACCTGAAGATTGCAAGCGGCGGCGCCATATCGGCGTCGCCGTTTGCTCTTGGTTCCTGAGTTGGCCCAAAGGTCGGCTTTAAGAGGCAGCGTGCCGTTCCCTCGATTGCGCGCGGGCGGCACCCCATATAGAGCGGTTGATGGCTTCATTGACCGCAGCATTCGGTGCCCATGTCCCTGCCCGCCGCAATTTTTCGCAATGACAAAAGCGCGCGCCAGCTCGTTTTCGACCGGCCGGCCGATGTCATCGTGGCGCATGAGCCAGAGGATTTCGGGCCGGCACTGGAAGCCGCGCAAGCCGCGCACGATGCAGGCAAATGGCTTGCCGGCTATTTTTCCTATGAGGCGGGCTATCTGCTCGAACCCAAGCTTGTTCCCTTGCTGCCGGACGGACGCCGCGCTCCACTCGTGTGCCTCGGGGTCTTCGATGCGCCGCTCGAAGAGGCGGCGCCGCCGCGCAATACGGTAGCGACCAACGGCCCGATCTTCGACGCCCGCGCGACGTGGTCGCCCGACGACTACAAGAAGCGGTTCTCGCGGCTGCACCAGCACATCAGGCAAGGCGATTGCTACCAGGGCAATCTGACCTTTCCAATTCATGCGCAATGGTCGGGCGAGCCGCTGGCCGCCTTCGATGCGCTGACCGAACGCCAGCCGGTGAAATATGGCGCGCTGATCGCGCTCGGTGAACCCATCGTGCTGTCGCGCTCGCCCGAGCTCTTCTTCGAGATCGACAGCAAGGGCATGATCGAGACACATCCGATGAAAGGTACCGCACCGCGCGGCGCGACGAAGGCCGAGGACGAACGGCAGAAGATCTTCCTGCGCAACGACGAGAAGAACCAGGCCGAAAACCGGATGATCGTCGATCTGCTGCGCAACGATATCTCGCTGATCACCGAGGTCGGCACGCTGGACGTGCCGGCGCTGTTCCGCATCGAGACCTATCCGACGGTGCACCAGATGGTGAGCGACGTCAGGGCAAAACTGCTGCCGGGGCTCTCGATCCGCCAGATCTTCGCGGCGCTGTTTCCTTGCGGCTCGATCACCGGCGCGCCGAAGATCCGCGCCATGGAAATCCTGCGCGAACTGGAAGGCACGCCCCGCGACGCCTATTGCGGCGCCATTGGCTGGATCGCGCCCGGCGGCACGATGCGCTTTTCCGTGGCGATCCGCACCATCTCGCTCTTTTCCGGCGGCGAGGCCGTCTACAATGTCGGCGGCGGCGTCGTCTTCGATTCGACGGCTGAGGAGGAGTATCAGGAGTGTCTGCTGAAGGCGCGCTTTGCGACGGGAACACCCCCGACTTCCAGCTGATCGAGACCATGCGTTGGGAACCCGGCTCGGGCTTCCTGCGCTTCGATCGCCATCTCGCGCGCCTCTATGGCTCGGCGGCGGAACTCGGCTTCCGCTGTGATCCGGGCAAAGTCGGCGAGGCGCTGAGCAGCGCGGTCAGCAATTCCGGCATTGCCATGCGCACACGCCTTGTCCTGTCGCACGACGGCGAGGTGACGGCCTCGGCACAGCCCTATGAGCCGCTCGCCGCGGACAGGGTCTGGACGCTGCGGCTGGCCAGAACGCGGTTGGATTCGCACGACATGCTGCTGCGCCACAAGACCAGCCGGCGGCAGCACTACACGCATGCCCGTGCCGAATATCTCATCACCCAGGCCGACGAGGTGATCCTGGCCAATGAGCGCGGCGAGATCTGCGAAGGCACGATCACCAATGTCTTCGCCGATTTCGGCGACGGCGTGCTGGCAACACCCCGGCTCGATTGCGGCCTGCTGCCTGGCGTATTGCGCGCCGAGCTTCTGGATGAAGGCCGCGGCCGCGAAGCGATCTACAGCTTGGACGATTTGAAATCCGCCAGGGCACTGTTCGTCGGCAATTCGCTGCGCGGACTGATCCCGGCCAAACTTGCCTGAGAGAAGCCAATACAATGTTCGTCGTTTCCCTGAACTACAAAGTGCCGCTGGCCGAGATCGACCAGCTTCAGGCGGCGCATATCGAGTGGCTGAAGGCCTGCTATGCGGACGGCATCTTCGTCGTCTCCGGGCCGAAGAAGCCGCGAACCGGTGGCATCATCATAGCGCAATGCCCACGCGATGTGCTCGACGCCAGGCTGGCCGCCGACCCTTTCGCCAAGGCGGGCGCGGCCGACTATGACGTCACCGAATTCCTGGCGAGGATGGCCACCGCCGGGCTCGACGATTTCAAGGAAGCGTGAGCTTGGCCGATCTGCCCACCCACACGCCTTATGACGGCTCGTCGAAACTCTTCACCATCGGACTGAAGCCGCTCGACCCGGCGGACTGGATCGAGATCGACGACCAGCTGCTGCCGTATCTCGCCGAGAAGCACCGGCTCTATGCCGAAATCCCTGAGCGGGTTTTCGTCGAGGAGGGCGGCACTCGGGACGCCCAGCAGGAAGTGCTCGACCTGCTCGGTGCGCATCTCATGGAGAGGTTCCCCGAAACCTATCGGCGCACCGGATCGGGCATCGAGGTGGAGGGTGCAGCGAGCCGCCTGCCTGCTTCCCTCGCCGATGCGCCGCTGGCCAAGGCCTCACAGCTCATCCAGGAAGACCTGATCCTGATGCGCCGCGGCGACAGCGGCTGGCGGCTGGTCGCCGGCTCGCTGTGCTTTCCCTCGTCCTGGTCGCTGCTGGAAAAGTTCGGCAAGCCGCTGCATGACATTCACGCACCGGTTCCGGGTTTCGGCCCCGGCACGCGTCCGGCCGATCTGATCAACCGGATGTTCGACGGCCTCCAGGGGCAAGCCGTCGAGCGTTACAACTGGTCGATCCAGTCAGGCGACGCGCTCTACCATCCGCTCTCCGGCCTGCAACGCATCGACCGCGCCACCAACCGGCCGACGCGCTTTCCCGATGGCGATATCGACGCCCACGCCTTCATCCGCGTCGAACGACAGACGTTGCGAAAACTGCCTGTTGCACGCGATATCCTGTTCACTATCCGCATCCATCTCAATCCGCTCAAGGTGCTGGCGCGGCACCCCGATCGGGCGAAGCTCGCGGCGTCTTTCGCTGCCCAGCTCGAAGCGCTCGATCTCGCTCAGCTAGACTACAAGGGCCTGACGGCGGACCGCGACCGGCTGGTCGACCGGCTCGGGGCGCTGGCGCTGTCCTAAATCGCGGCCAGGCCCAACAGCAGGATCGCGGACATCGCGGTAAAGACGGTGACGTTGACATCCCACCGCCAACCCGCCGGTCCGAACGGCGGTCGGAATGGCAGGTAGCCGTTCTCGTCGTAGAGCACGCCGCCATAGATCGGTCGTGAGAGCATGGCCACGAAGAAGGCTCCATACATGGCGACGCCCAATCCCCCGGCGAGATAGAGCCGCTCGGCTTGGAGTGGCCCTCCAATCCAGATAAGCCCCAGCGCAATCAGCGCGACTCCGGTGTAACTCAGCACCTGCCAAACGACGTGAAACCGGGCGTGCGGAGTCCACAGCGGATTGGTGGCGTGGGTAGCGTTGAGGTCGGCTTTGATCGTCACCACACCGTAACCCACGGTCGCGACGCTCAGCAGAATTCGGGCAAGCAGATGACTGTCGTAAGCGAGTTCCATCGCATTTTACTCCCCCATTAGAGAAATCGACTGGCAATTCAGCAGATCGTAATTCGAAGTACTTCAACGAGGAAACAGCAGTATGCCGGTCGCAAGCGGATGCCGCACTTTGCCGGGTCGCGACGCTGGAGCGTCACCCAGGCGAAACGGCTTGAATGGCGCCTTGGGCACAGAAGAGCTGTCCGTCGGCCAGCCGCGCATAATTGTGGACGATACCGTTCTCATGATCCTGCAACTGCACGATGAAGTTGCCGCTCTGCTCCGTCCAGCTCATGAGCACGAGGTTCGGGCGTACGCTGGTCATGTCGATCTTGACCACCTCGTCAATTTTGGTGGCTCCGATCGACGCCTGCACATGTAATTCCTCCGGCGAGAAAAACGTCAGCCGGGGTACGAACGGGCCGAAAACGCAGTCGAAAGTCTTACCGATAAGCGAGGCTGGGAAAACATTGGTTTCTGCCATAACTCCCTCCCTGGGCATGGCCGTTGGGACCAAGCCATTTGACAATCTCCGGTGTTTCAGTCGCAAAAAATGCCAGATACGCACACTTGGAGCGCTCCAAGTGATACGATCCACCTTTTCCATTTTCGAGTCAACAAAATTCTTGGAGCGCTCCAAAAAATGGTCTAACTGAAGGGAAAAGGGTGAATCGCAATGCCAACGCTAGCCGACGTAGGCAAGGCTGCCGGTGTCTCCCGGGGCACTGTTTCCAACGTCTTCAACCGGCCGGAACTGGTCAGGCCTGAATTGCGCCAACGTGTCGAAGCGGCCGCGCGAGCGCTCGGATTTGGCGGCCCCGATCCAAAGGGACGATTGCTGCGGGATGGCAAGTTCAATGCCATCGGGTTCATGCCACCTGGCGCCTACGCCATCGCCGAGGTGATGAGAAGTCCCTATGGCCGCGAGCTGGTGCTGGGCGTTTCGCTCGCCTGCGACGAGGCCGGAACGACGCTCAGCCTTGTAAACGGCACCGACGATACCCGCTTCGCCAGCATCCGCGAGGCCCTCGTTGACGGCTTCATCCTTGGTCACAGCGGGGACATCGGTCTCATAACATCGGCACAACGACGGCGCCTGCCCTTCGTCATTCTCGAATGCGACGCAGGTCCCGACATCAATTCGATAAAGATCGACGGCAGGAGTGGCGCGGTCGCTGCCGTCCGGCATCTGACCGGGCTGGGACACCGACATTTTGCCATCCTGTCCATAAGGAGGACTCCAGGCCCTCCGATCGTGCACATGCCCGGACAGGCAAAGCGCCCGCTTCTAGCCGGCTTCTCACTCGATGACGAAAGGCTCGACGGTTTCAAACAGGGTTTGGCGGAGGCGAACTTGTCGATCGACGATGTCCCGATCATCGAGACGACGCCCGGCGATCCATCTGCTGGAGCGGTGGTATTCGACAATGTGCCTGAAGCAACCGCGATCCTGACCATGTCGGATTGGCAGGCGATCACAATACTCGACGAGGCGGTTTGTCGCGGCATAGAGGTGCCGGGCCACGTGTCGGTCATTGGCTTCGATGGCACTGCTGAATCCGCGCGCACCACACCTCCGCTGACGACTGTCGCGCAAGACGTGATCGGAAAAGGCAGGCTCGCCGCCCGCATGGTTCTTGACAATCAACCGCCCCGCCAAGTCGTTCTGCCCGTGGAATTGGTGGTTCGGGCGTCCACAGCCGCGCCGAGGGCAAAAATCCGTTGAACGGACGGGGGCGCGTCGCTTGCGCTTGGCGAATGAGCTAGCTTCGGCTCGGATAGAGCCACTCATCCACGGTTTCGGCCTTAACCACGTAGCCAACGCAGCGTAGCCGCTGGTTGGCGCTTTTCGCTGGTTTGTGACAATGATCTGTGATGTAGCGCATGGCCGCCGGGCAAAAATGCCCGGTTTTTGCGTGTGTTTTCCCAGTTTCCTGGGTTTTGAAGGAGTGCTCGATAAAATGGCGACTGAAAACTGGCCCGTTTACGGTGAAATCACCGGCCCTGTCGTGATGATCGGCTTCGGTTCGATCGGCCGGGGAACGCTGCCGCTGATCGAGCGCCATTTCAAGTTCGACAAGTCGCGCATGACGGTCATCGACCCGCGCGACACCGACCGCAAGCTGCTCGACGAGCGCGGCATCGCCTTTGTCCAGGAGGCGGTGACCGATAAGAACTACAAGAAGCTCTTGACGCCGCTACTGACCAAAGGCGGCGGTCAGGGCTTCTGCATCAACCTGTCGGTCGATACCGGCTCGGTCGACCTGATGCGGCTCTGTCGCAAGCTCGGCGTGCTCTACATCGATACCGTCGTCGAGCCATGGCTCGGCTTCTATTTCGATGCCGAGGCCGACAACGCCAGCCGCTCCAACTATGCGCTGCGCGAGTCGCTGCTCAAGGAAAAGCACGACAAGCCCGGCGGCGTGACGGCGATTTCCACCTGCGGCGCCAATCCTGGCATGGTCTCGTGGTTCGTCAAGCAGGCGCTGGTCAACCTCGCCACCGATCTTGGCCTCGAGTTTTCGGAGCCGTCGCAGGACGACCGCGAGGGCTGGGCCAAGCTGATGAAGAAGGCCGGCGTCAAGGGCATCCACATCGCCGAGCGCGACACCCAGCGCGCCAAGAAGCCGAAGCCGATGGACGTGTTCTGGAACACCTGGTCGGTCGAGGGCTTCATCTCCGAAGGCCTGCAGCCCGCCGAGCTCGGCTGGGGCACGCATGAGACATGGATGCCGAAGAACGGCAAGAAGCACAAGCACGGCTCCAAGGCCGCCATCTATCTGGAGCAGCCCGGCGCCAACACGCGGGTTCGCTCGTGGTGCCCGACGCCCGGCGCGCAATACGGCCTGCTGGTGACGCACAACGAGGCCATCTCGATCGCCGATTTCTTCACAGTGCGTTCCAAGAAGGGCAAGGTGCAGTACCGCCCGACCTGCCACTATGCCTACCATCCCTGCAACGACGCGATGCTGTCGCTGGACGAGATGTTCGGAGCCGCCGGCAAGCCTCAGCCGGTGCACCACGTGCTCGACGAGAACGAACTGGTCGACGGCGTCGACGAACTGGGCGTGCTGCTCTACGGCCATGACAAGAACGCCTACTGGTACGGCTCGCAGCTGTCGCTCGCCGAGGCGCGCAAGCTGGCGCCCTACCAGAATGCAACCGGCATGCAGGTCACCTCGGCGGTGCTCTCGGGCATGGTCTGGGCGCTGGAGAACCCCGAGGCCGGCATCGTCGAGGCCGACGAGATGGACTACAAGCGCTGCCTGGAAGTGCAGTCCCAGTATCTCGGACCGGTCAACGGCTACTATACCGACTGGACGCCGCTCGATAACCGCCCCGGACTGTTCCCGGAAGACCTCGACCGCGACGACCCGTGGCAATTCCGCAACATCCTCGTTCGATAGCACCGCACGGGGCATACCTCCCCGCCTTGCAATCGCCCGGAAATCGGGCGATTGAAGGGATGCGGACGAGAGCGATGGGCGTCCATTTGGACGCACGTCGCTCTGGAAACTTGGATGCACGCCTCGTGCTTTTCGAAAATCGATTCCGATTTTCGGGCCGATGCGAGAGGAGAGGATTTTCATATGACTATTGCGCGCAAAATTCTTTCGATGAGCGTGGCGGGTGCCATCGCGACGATGCTTGCTGCTTGCACGACCAGCGGCCCGAATGAGCCGCCGATGGCAGCGGCGCCGAAAGGCGTCGAGGGCTCTTGGATCGACGCCAAGGGCACCGGCCTGTCGACTTTCGCCGGCGGCACTTTCACGACGGTCGCCACCGACACCGGTCAGAAGCTTGCCGACGGCAGCTACACGATGACCGGCGCCACATCGGTGCAGATCAACGGCACCTCGCTGATCCGCCAGACCGCGGTCAGCTTCAACTGCCTGATGGTGTCGACAAGCCAGCTCAACTGCACCAGCTCCGGCGGCCAGAATTTCGTGCTGACACGGCGCGTCTGAACCCACGACCATTCGTTTTCCAAGGACGGCGGCCGGTTGGCCGCCGTCCTTTTTTGTGCCGGCAAAGGGTCCCGGATTCCGCTTGCGTCATCCGGAACGCGATGGGAACATGGCCAAAGCGCCGGCTGTTATGTTCCAGTCAAGCAAGAGCGCTAATGGCCTCTGATCAGCTTTCCGGGAGACGAAGATGAAGAAGCTTGCCGCCATTGCAGCCCTGTCAGCCTCAACCCTCGGCCTGTCGGCCGGCGCGTCCTTTGCCGACTACACGCTGAACATCCTGCATATCAACGACTGGCACAGCCGCATCGAAGGCAACAACAAATATGAATCGACCTGCTCGGCGGACGAGGAGACCAAGGGCGAGTGCATCGGGGGCGCGGGCCGGCTGATCACCGCGATCGCCCAGGAACGCAAGAAGCTGGAAGGCCAGAACGTGCTGCTGCTCAGCGCCGGCGACAATTTCCAGGGCTCGCTGTTCTACACGACCTATAAGGGCAAGGTCGAAGGCGAATTCCTCAACGACATGAAGTTCGATGCCATGGCCCTCGGCAACCATGAATTCGACGACGGCGAGGCCGCCTTGGCGCCGTTCCTCGACATGATCAAGTTCCCCGTGCTCGGCGCCAATGTGAAGGCCAACGCGCAATCCAAGCTCGGCGACCGCGTCAAGCCATCTGTTGTCGTCGAGGTCGGCGGCCAGAAGATCGGCATCATCGGCGCGATCACCAACGACACGCCGGATCTCGCTTCGCCGGGTCCCAACGTCGCCATCGAGGACGACGTCAAGTCGATCACTGCCGAAGTCGAGAAGCTCAAGGGCGAAGGCGTCAACAAGATCATCGCCGTGACCCATATCGGCTACAGGCGCGAACGTGACGTCATCGCCAAGATCCCGGGCGTCGATGTCGTCGTCGGCGGCCACAGCCATTCCCTGCTGTCGAACACCGACCCGAAGGCGGAAGGCCCCTACCCGACGATGGTCGACAATCCGGACGGCTACAAGGTGCCGGTGGTGCAGGCGGCCTCCTATTCGAAATATCTCGGCGAGTTCAAGGTGGTGTTCGACGACAATGGCGTCGTCAAATCGGCCAGCGGCGACCCGATCTATCTCGACAAGTCGATCACCCCCGACCCGGCCGTGCTCGCCCGCATCAAGGAGCTTGGGGCGCCGATCGAGGCGTTGAAGAACAGGGAAGTGGCCGAAACCACCGACGTCATCGACGGCAGTCGCGAGAGCTGCCGCACCCGCGAATGCGCGATGGGCAATCTCGTCTCCGACGCCATCCTCGACCGCGTCAAGGGACAGGGCGTCGAGATCGTCATCTCCAATGGCGGCGGCCTGCGCGCCTCGATCGACAAGGGCACCGTCACCATGGGCGAGGTGCTGACCGTGCTGCCCTTCCAGAACACGCTGGCGACCTTCCAGATTTCGGGCAAGGATCTGGTGGCCGGCCTCGAGGGCGGTCTCAGTCAGGTCGAGGACGGCGCCGGGCGCTTCCCCCAGGTCGCCGGCCTGAAATATTCCTTCGACAAATCCGTTGCGCCCAATGCCGGCCGGGTCAAATCGGTGGAGGTCATGGAAGGCGGTGCCTGGACGCCGATCAAGCCGGAGAAGGACTATCTGATCGCCACCAACAACTATGTTCGCCAGGGCGGCGACGGCTACAAGGTCTTTGCCGACAAGGCCAGGAATGCCTACGACTACGGCCCCGGCCTCGAACAGGTGGTTGCCGACTATCTCGGCGCCCACCGGCCCTACACGCCGAAGCTCGACGGCCGCATCACCGAAATAGCCGCGACCGTCGCCGCGGCGCCTGCGGCCCCGGCAACCGATCCGGCCAAGCCAGCCGAAGCGGCCCCGGCCACCCCGGCGCCCGCACCGGCTGAAGCCGCCAAGCCTGCCGAAGCGGCACCGGCAATGCCTGAATTGCCGGCCAACTCGGGCGATATCGCCAACACACCACCGGCCATATCGACGGAAGGAGCACCTCCCCCGCCAGCGCCACCAGCCGCGCCGGCACCGGCCAAGCCGGCAAAGCCTGCTGAGGCCGCGCCAGCGGAAGCCAGCCATGTCATCGTTGCCGGCGACACCTATTGGGATCTGGCCAAGAAGGCCTATGGCGACGGCGCCAGGTGGAAGGTCATTTCGGGCGCCAACAAGGGCTACGAACCCCGCCGGCTTCCTGTCGGCGCAACCCTGACCATCCCGCCGAAATAGCTCGCTTATATGCCTGAATGACACCGCCCGTCCGAAAACCGGACGGGCGTCCTGTTTTCGGGCTAATGCATGTCGCCCAAAAGTGACCTCGGTTTTGGGAGAACGACATGCATAGAACAAAGAGTTAAAGCGGGTCGTCTGAATCCATTCGGACAATCCGCTTTAAGGTGCGGCCAGACGCTGCATTGAATGCGCGCGCAAGATGGTTAGGTTCGCGTCTCCCGGAGAACCCTTATGACGCTTCCCACCCCTGCCGATCCCAAGGTCGCAAAAGCGCTCGGCCCGTTGCCCGCTGGGCATCCGCCGGTCAAGGCGGGCAAGATCGGCGTCATACTGGTCAATCTGGGCACGCCCGATGGCACCGATTTCAAGCCGATGTGGCGGTATCTGCGTGAATTCCTGTCCGATCCGCGCGTCATCGAGCTCAACAGGGCGATCTGGTATCCGATCCTCTATGGACTTGTGCTCACCACGCGGCCCAAGAAATCGGGCGCCAATTACGCCCGGATCTGGAACCGGGAAAAGAACGAGTCGCCGCTGCGCACCTACACCCGTGCCCAGGCCGAAAAGCTGGCCGAAGCGCTGCGCGACCTGCCTGATGTCGTCGTCGACTGGGCGATGCGCTACGGCAACCCTTCGACCGCCAGCATTGCCCAGCGTCTGGCCGACCAGGGCTGCGACCGCATTCTTTCGTTTCCGCTCTATCCGCAATATTCGGCGACGACCACGGCAACAGCCAACGACCAGCTGTTTCGCGCGCTGATGAAGATGCGCCGCGCGCCGGCCGTCCGCAGCGTGCCGCCCTACTATGACGAGCCGGTCTATATCGAGGCGCTGGCGCGTTCGATCGAACGGCATCTGGCGACGCTGGATTTCGAGCCGGAGGTGGTCATCACCTCCTATCACGGCATTCCAAAACCCTATTTCGAGAAGGGCGATCCCTATCATTGCCACTGCCAGAAGACGACGCGGCTGTTGCGCGAACGGCTCGGCTGGGATGACAGGAAACTGATCATCACCTTCCAGTCGCGCTTCGGCGCGCAGGAATGGCTGCAACCCTATACCGACAAGACGGTGGAGAAACTCGCACAGGACGGCGTCAAGTCGATCGCCGTCGTCAATCCCGGCTTTTCCGTCGACTGCATCGAGACGCTGGATGAGATCGGCCGCGAGGCGGCCGAAACCTTCCACCATGCCGGCGGCAAGAATTTCGCCCATATCCCTTGCCTCAACGACAGCGCGGAGGGGATGGCGGTGATCGAGGCGATGGTGCGGCGCGAACTGTCTGGCTGGGTCTAGGAGAAATTCCAGGAAAAGTGTGAAACGGTTTTCCCGGGAAAAGCGAATAGCGCTTTCCCTTGGGAATTTCGTCAACCGGAGTTAGAGCGGCTCGCCGCTCTAACTCCGGAACAACACAAGCTCCGGGGCGTTAAGGCGCGCCGCCGGAGAATGCGATGCCCCGCAAACTCGACCTCAGAACTGGCCAGCCCGTCTGGTCAGCCTATCGCGCGCCTGCGGTGCCGACGGACGGCCTGATCCGGGACGTCAAGGCAGATGTGCTGGTCGTCGGCATGGGCATCAGCGGCGCCATGATGGCCGAGGCGCTGACGGCCGATGGCCATCGGGTGATCTGTATCGACCGGCGCGGTCCGCTGAAGGGCTCGACGGCCGCAACCACCGCACTGGTGGCATTCGAAATAGACCAGCCTCTCTCCACGCTCTCGAAGATGGTCGGCAGAGCCTCGGCGCAGCAGGCCTGGCGGCGCTCGCGGCTCGCCGTCTCCAATCTCGCCGGACGCATCGCCGAACTCGGCGTCAACTGTGGCCTGAGCCGGGCGCCGTCGCTCTATCTGTCTGGCACGATACTTGGTCCGTCGGAACTGCGCGACGAGGCCAAGGCACGGCGGCTAGCCGGCATCGCCGCGACCCATCTGACGCCGGCGCCGCTGGCGGAGACATTCGGCATCGACCGCGAAGGCGCCATTCTCAGCCACGGCAACATCGCGCTCGACCCGCGTAAGCTGACGGCTGGGCTGCTGCTGAAATCCCTTCAGCGCAAGGCTCGCTTCTACGCCCCCGTCGAAGCGACAGTGATTGAGGATAGCGCCGAAGCTGTTGTCGTCGCGACCAGGGATGGCCCGACCATAACCGCGCGACATGTTGTTCTGGCCACCGGCTACGAACTTGTGGAGATCGTGCCGGCCGCGGCCCACCGGATCATCTCGACATGGGCGATCGCAACATGCCCGCAACCGCGAAAGCTCTGGCCGGACGCAGCGTTCATCTGGGAAGCGTCGGAGCCGTATCTGTATATGCGCACGACGATCGACGGCCGGGTCATTTGCGGCGGCGAGGACGAGGATTTTGTCGACGAAGCGCGGCGCGACGAGCTGATCGCCGACAAGAGCACACGCATCGCCGAGAAGCTCGGCCTGGTATTTCCGCATCTCGACACCAGGCCCGATTTTGCCTGGACCGGTTCGTTCGGCACCACAACCACCGGCCTGCCCTATATCGGCGCCATTCCCCGCCACCCGCGCATCCATGCAGTGATGGGCTACGGCGGCAACGGCATCACCTTCTCGCAGATCGCTTCCGAGATTGTCCCGGCTTCGATCAACGGGCTGGAGGACACGGATGCAAGATTGTTTGCCTTCAACCGCTGATCGCACCCGCAAACAATCCGTCATCACCTGATTGTAACGCACCTGAAACACACTTAAGTCTTTGGTGAAGTCGGCCGCGCGAGAATGGCTTGTGCGGCCTTCGTCTGAGGGAGAGCCAAATGGATTTCAGTGGTTTCGATATTGCGGTTGGTGCACTTGCCCTTCTGGTATTGGTGCTGCTGATCAAAGGCATCAGGACAATCCCGCAAGGCTACAACTATACGGTGGAGCGCTTTGGCCGTTACACCAAGACACTGAGCCCGGGTCTCAATTTCATTTACCCGTTCATCGACCGCATCGGCGCCAAGATGAACATGATGGAGCAGGTGCTCGACGTTCCAAGCCAGGAAATCATCACCCGCGACAACGCCATTGTCGGTGTCGACGGCATCGCCTTTTTCCAGATCCTCAACGCCGCTCAGGCCGCCTACCAGGTTTCCGGCCTGCAGAACGCCATCCTCAATTTGACGATGACCAACATCCGTACCGTCATGGGTTCGATGGATCTCGATGAACTCCTGTCGAACCGCGACGCCATCAACGAGCGCCTGCTGCGCGTCGTCGATGAAGCGGCCCACCCGTGGGGCATCAAGATCACTCGCGTCGAAATCAAGGACATCAACCCGCCGGCCAACCTTATCGAATCGATGGGCCGGCAGATGACCGCGGAACGCAACAAGCGCGCCCAGATCCTTGCCGCCGAAGGCCTCAAGCAGTCGCAGATCCTCGAGGCCGAAGGCCGCAAGGAAGCCGCCTTCCGCGATGCCGAGGCGCGCGAGCGTTCGGCCGAGGCGGAGGCCCGCGCCACCCAGGTGGTGTCGGAAGCGATCTCCAAAGGCGATGTGCAGGCGCTGAACTACTTCGTTGCCCAGAAATACACCGAAGCGTTGGGCAAGATCGGCACCGCGACCAACAGCAAGATCGTGCTGATGCCCTTCGAGGCATCGTCGCTGATCGGTTCGCTCGGCGGCATTGGCGAGATCGCCAAGGAAGTCTTCCGCAGCGAAGGCACGACCGGCTCGCAGAGGCAGGCCGCGCGCCCGCCGGTCGTTCGCCCAACCGACAACTGAGGTCGAAACCAATGATCGACCGCATCGTTTCCGAACTCGGCCCGTGGAACTGGATGGTTCTCGGTTTCGTCCTGCTGGTGATGGAAATCATCGCGCCGGGTATCTTCATGCTGTGGATCGGCATCGCCGCGCTGATCATCGGCGCTGTGTCACTGCTGATCTGGGACACCGGCTTCTGGACATGGCAGGTCCAGGTCCTCGCCTTCCTGGCGCTGTCGCTGGTCTCGGCCTATGTCGGCAAGAAGCTGGTCGGCAGCCGCAACGACCCGACCGATCAGCCGCTGCTCAACCGGCGCGGCGCGCAGATGGTCGGCAGGATGGCGACACTTGCCGAACCGATCCGTGACGGGCGCGGCCGCATCAAGCTGGGCGACACACTGTGGCGTGTCTCCGGCCCTGACCTGCCGGCCGGCACGCAAGTGCGCGTGACGGGTGCGGCCGATACGGATCTGGAACTGACCGTCGAGGCGGTCTGAACGTTCAGGCGGCGCCGATACGCAGCAGATCATGCAGGTGGATGAGGCCGACTGGTTTCCGGCCCTCCACCACCATCAGGCTGGTGATGGCTGAATTGTTGATCGTCTGCAGCGCCGTTGCCACCAGCGTGTCCGGCGTCGCGGTCTTCGGACCTCTTGTCATCACCTGATCCACCGTCATCGCCAGCAGATTGCTGCCGATGTGACGGCGGATGTCGCCATCGGTGATGATGCCGACCAGCGCACCGTCGACATCGGTGATCGCGACGCAGCCAAACCCTTTGCGCGACAGTTCCAGGATCGCGTCCTGCATGCCGGTGCCCGCAACCACCAGCGGCAGCCTGTCGCCGACATGCATGATCTCGCGGATCTGCGTCAGGTTGGCGCCGAGCTGGCCGCCCGGGTGAAAGGTGCGGAAATGGTCCGGCGTGAAGCCGCGTGCTTCGAGCAGCGCGATCGCCAGCGCGTCGCCCATCACCAGTTGCAGCAGCGTCGATGTCGTTGGCGCCAGGCCGTGCGGACAGGCCTCCGGAGCGCGCGGCAAAAGCAGCACCACGTCCGCCGCCCGCGCCAGCGCCGATGTCTCTCCGGCGGTGATGGCGATCAGCGGAATGGAAAAGCGCCTGGAATAGGCGACGATGCCCATCAGTTCCTTGCTTTCGCCCGACCACGACATGGCGATGATGGCGTCGTCCCTGGCGATCATGCCGAGATCGCCGTGGTTGGCTTCGGCGGGATGGACAAAGAAAGCCGGCGTGCCGGTCGAGGCCAGCGTCGCGGCGATCTTCGAACCGATATGGCCGCTTTTGCCGACGCCGGTAACGATGAGCCGGCCTTCAATCCCCGAGATCATCTCGACCGCCTGGGCGAAAGGCGCGGCCAGCCCATTCTCCAGCGCCTCGGCGAGGGCTGCGACACCAGCCTGTTCTGTCGCCACCGTCCTCAGCGCCGAAGCGATCGAGGCTTGCCTGTCCAAAGGCTTCTTATCCAGGGATCCCGCATGCATGGCTGATGCGATTAGCGCTTTGCCGGCGCGCTGTCCAACGGAAATGGCCCCAGGCATATCGCCCGAACGTGTGCGGTGGTTTAGACGACGGCAGGCGAGAAAACGCACGCAGTATGAATCCCTTTGGAAATCAGCGCTTCAGGCAGCTGACGGGCCGCTGCCTCAACCCTCCGTTAACCATCCCCATTTACGGTTCGGTAAGTATGGCGCGCGTGCGCCGCGCAAGCAGTGGTGGCGATGTCCGGGGTCCAGCCAGAAAATTCGACGGGACGTGGGGGCAAGGCGGTCTGCGCCTTGCTGCTGGCAACCAGCATGTTTGCCTTGCTGCGCCCAACGGCGCTCCATGCCCAGGAAACCGAACTGCGCGGCGAAGTTTCGGAATCGGCGATCCTGTCCGACCAGCAGCGCAAGGCGAGACAGCTGGCCTTGGCAGCGCAGGGTCAACAGCCGGCCAACGCCGCGCAGGACAATGCGCCGGCCCGCACCTATCTGCCGGCCAGCGCCGGTGCCGTGCCTGACCACGCCGACACTGGCGACGCCACCGCGACCGGCAGCCTCTTCGACCCGCCGGCAGCCACTGACGACACGTCCGCCGACACGGCGGCGCCGCCCAAGCCGCGCCGCCGCTCATCGAGCGCCAGGCAGAATGCGGCTGACCAAGCCAAGGACAAGGCTGCCGACAAGTCGAAAAAGAAGAAGAAATCGACGGCCGACACCTCCGACATCACCGCTTCCACGACCGCCTCCCGGACCGCCTCCACGACGGACGCCACCGATGCTGCAGAGACCGATGCGGACACGGCCAACCGCCGCGCACTCACCATCGACAGCGCCGACAGGCAGAAGCTCGACCCAGGAGCGGAGCGTACGGACGCCATCGAAGGCCAGAAGAAGAAGCTGGAGGATGATCCGTTTGCCGCCACCGGCGTCAAATGGGGCTCCTTCGTCATCCGGCCGACGATCGAACAGGGCCTGACCGCCACCTCGAACGGCGATTCGAGCAGTGCAGGCAAGTCGGCGCTGCTGTCCGAGACGGCGCTGCGCTTTTCCGCCGCCTCCGACTGGCGCGAGAACTCCGCTACGATCGACGGCTATGGCCTTTTTCGCGAGACCGTCTCGGGTTACCCGGTTCACGACGAGCAAGGCCGCATCGAAGGCCAGCTCAATGTCGACCTCGACAATGAATTGCGCGCCATCGCCAAGCTCGGCTACGAGGCCGTGCCGGAATCGGCATCATCGCCGGACGCCATTGCCGGCGTCAGCAAGCAGCCGCTGCGGCAGACCATCGATGGCAGCCTGGCCGTCGAAAAGCATCTCGGCAAGATGCAGTACACGTTGACCGGCGCGGTCTCGCACGACTTCTACGGCGACGCCAAGCTATCGGACGGCACCTCGCTGTCGCAGAAGGATCAGGACTCGACGCTCTACACGGCGACGTTGCGCACCGGCTACGAGATCTCCCCTGCCCTGACCCCCTTCACCGAAATCGAGGTCGGCCGCCGGACCTATGATCAACGCATCGACAATGAAGGCTTCGAGCGCTCGTCGACGCGGCTCGGCGCCCGCGCCGGCCTTGCACTCGACATGGGTGAGAAGCTGTCGGGCGAATTCTCGGCCGGCTGGCTCAGGGAAGCGATCGACGACAAAAACCTTGATGCGATCTCGGGTGCCACCGTCAACGCCGACCTCAAATGGTCACCCGAGCGCGGCACCATGATCGGCCTGACCGGGCGGACCACCGTCGAGCCCACGACCACATCGGGCGAAAGCGGCGACATTCTCTATTCCGGCCGCCTGACAGGCGAACGCCAGATTCGCGCCAACCTCACCGCCAACGCGGCTCTGGGTCTCGACTGGCGCGATTACATCGGCATCGACGGCCATGACAGGGTATTGAGCGCCGAGGCCGGCCTGACCTGGTGGCTGAACCGCTACGCCGGCCTCACCACAAGAGTGAGGACGGAGAAACTGACCAGCAACCTGCCGGGCCGGGACTACACCGCCAACAGCATCTTCCTCGGCGTCAAGGTGCAGCGCTGAACGGCCGCACCAACGACATCCGGCCGCTCGCTAGGATGTTTTAAAACGCAGCACCACGGCGCTCTGACGGCTTCAGCTCGTCGAGAAGCGTGCGGATGACGCCCGCCATGTTCTCGTTCATGTCGCTGCGCCACAGCGCGAAGGCGACATTGGCCTCGACAAAACCCTCCGGCGATCCGCAGTCGAACGTGCGGCCTCGATAGTGGTAGCCGTAGAAAGGCTGCTGCTTTTCCAGCTTCAGCATGGCGTCGGTGAGCTGGATCTCGTTGCCGGCGCCTTTTTCCTGACCTTCTAGGATCTTGAAGATCTCCGGCTGCAGGATGTAGCGGCCGTTGATGTAGAGATTGGACGGCGCGGTGCCGGCCTTCGGCTTTTCCACCATCTCGGTGATACGGAAGCCGTGATGCGTGTCCTCGCCGCGGCCGACGATGCCGTATTTGTGGGTTTCGGCGGGATCGCATTCCTGCACCGCGATGATGTTGTTGCCGGTCTCCTCGTAGAGCTCGACCATTGCCTTCGTGCAGCTCTTCTCCGACTGCATGATCATGTCGGGCAACAAAAGCGCGAAGGGCTCGTCGCCGACGAGCTCGCGGGCGCACCAGACGGCGTGGCCAAGTCCCATCGGCACCTGCTGGCGTGTGAAACTGGTCTGCCCCGGCGCCGGCTGCAGCCGCTGCAGGCGGGCGAGCTGGTCGTCCTTGCCGCGCTGGGCCAGCGTGTCATAGAGTTCGAACTGGATGTCGAAATGGTCCTCGATGACGGCCTTGTTGCGACCGGTGACGAAGATGAAATGCTCGATGCCGGCCTCGCGCGCCTCATCCACCACATACTGGATCACCGGCCGGTCGACGACGGTCAGCATTTCCTTGGGGACAGCCTTGGTGGCCGGAAGAAACCGTGTGCCGAGACCGGCGACCGGGAAGACTGCCTTGCGAACTCTCTTCATGCTTTCAATTATCCGTTTGAGGGCCAGCTCCGCAATCCCCGTTTCAAGACATTTTCACGCCGGAATTGGGGATTACTGGGAAACTGAGGGGAACGTCCACCGGTAAAGCTTCGAAGCGTCTTTTCGTTCCCGGTGGCACCTATGGTAAACTAATTCCTAACCTGGTTCGGCGATGAATGGTCTTTCCTGAGACAGAGAAGGAGGAAAAGATGTCCGTTCGCAATGCCGCAAAAATTTTTACCAGCGTCATGGCGGCAGCCAGCCTATCGCTCGCTCTGCTGATGCCTGGCCCCGCTTTCGCCGATGCCGGTTTCCGGCAATGGGTCGCCGGCTTCCGCGCCACCGCCGTGCAGAGCGGCGTTTCCGGCGCCCTCTACGACCAGGCCTTCAGGAACATCAGGGATATCGATCCCGTGGTGCTGGAAAAGGCGCGCACGCAGCCTGAATTCACGGCCCCTGCCTGGGACTATTTCGACAACCGCGTCCATGATCAGTCCGTCGCCGTCGGCCAGCAGATGGCCAGGAAATGGAAGCCGTGGCTGGATCGGATCGAGGCCAGGTTCGGCGTCGACCGTTACATCCTGCTGGCCATCTGGTCGATGGAATCGAATTATGGCGAGATCCTCAAGCGCGACGACATCATGCGCAACGTCGTGCGCTCGCTGGCGACCTTGGCCTACGCCGATCCGAAGCGGGCGAAATTCGCCCGCACACAGCTGATCGCCGCGCTGAAGATCCTGCAGACCGGCGACATCGACGAAAGCCATCTGAGCGGATCCTGGGCCGGCGCCATGGGCCACACCCAGTTCATCCCGACCAGCTATCTGCACTATGCCGTGGACATGGACGGCAATGGCAAGCGAGACATCTGGAATTCGATCCCCGATGCGCTGGCGACATCAGCCAATTTGTTGAAGAAGAATGGCTGGCAAGCCGGCAAGACCTGGGGCTATGAGGTCGCCTTGCCAGCCGGAAAACTTCCCGGCGGTTCCAAGACACTGTCGCAGTGGCAGGCGCTCGGCGTCGTCAGGGCCAACGGCAAGCCGTTCAAGAACGGCTCCGACAAGGCGACGCTGAAGGTGCCGGACGGCCGCAGCGGGCCAGCCTTCCTGATGATCAAGAATTTCACGGTCATCAAGGCCTACAACAACGCCGACAAATATGCGCTGGCCGTCGGCCTTCTTGCCGACGAAATCGCCGGCTCGAGCGGTCTGGTGCAGGACTGGAAGCGGCCTTTCACCAAGCTTACTTTCGAGGAAAGACAGGAGCTGCAGAAGCGGCTTTCCCAGCATGGCCTTTACGACGGCAAGTTCGACGGCAAGATCGGCGACGGCTCGAAGACTGCCATCATGGCCTTCCAGGCCAAGGCCGGCTTGACCCAGGACGGCTATCCGAGCATGGAAGTGCTGAAGTGGCTCCGGCAGAAATAGAGCCGCCTGCGGTGCCGCGCGGCCTTCCAGGCGCGCAAAGGACACTGTAGCAATCTGGTTGGCGCGGCATTTGCCGAGAAACCGATGCGGTTTTTCGGCAGGACTGCGCCAAGGGACGGAGGAAACGATTGGCTTCGGCTGCGCGCATCGCAGGGCTTGTTCGTCGCATGCCGGTGCTCGTCCTGGCCGTGGTCGTGCTTGCCGTCGGCGTGGCTGGCGCCTTTCATGCGCCGGCCATGGCGCAGGAGCAGCAAAACCGCGGCTGGTCGTTGCGCGACCTTTTGTTTCCGCGCCGCAGCGAGCGCATTGAGCCGCCCCTGGATATCCAGAAGCCGAGGCCCAGGCCCAAGGCGAAAAAACCCCGCGCCCCGCGCCCGCCCGCGGAACCGGAAATCCCGGTGGTCGACAAGGCGCCGGACGCCCGCACCGTCCTGGTGGTCGGCGACTTCATGGCGGCCGGCCTCGCCGAAGGCCTCGACACCGCTTTCGCAGAGAATGCCGGCGTCAGGATCGTCGTTCGCAGCAATGGCTCGTCCGGCTTCGTGCGCGATGATTTCTACAACTGGCCCGAACAGATCAAATCGCTGATCGAGACCGAAAAACCCGCCGCCGTGATCGTCATGCTGGGCTCCAACGACCGCCAGTCGATGAAGGTGGGCGACGTGCGCGAACAGCCACGCTCCGAGAACTGGACCAAGGAATATGAACGCAGAACCGACGCGCTGGGCAAAGCCATCGCCGCGGCCAAGGTCCCCTTCCTTTGGGTCGGCATGCCGGCGTTCCGGGTGCCGAAGATGACCTCGGATATGCTTGCCTTCAACGACATCTACCATCAGGCCGCAGAAAGCCATGGCGGCGAATTCGTCGATATCTGGGACGGCTTTGTCGACGAGAACGGCGCCTTCGTCACCAGCGGCCCCGACATCAACGGCCAGCCGGTGCGGCTGCGCGCCGATGACGGCATCAATATCTCGAAGGCGGGCAAGCGCAAGCTCGCCTTCTACACCGAAAAACCGCTGCTGAAGATCCTCGGCCTGACCGCGCCGGGAAGCATGATTACACCGTCCGCTCCGGCGGGCGCCCCTGTCGAGACGCCGGCGCCGGCCGCGCCCCCCATCGTCATCGACCGCACTGCGCCGATGCTGCTCAGCGATCCGGCACTCGACGGCGGCTCGGAGCTGCTTGGCGCGGCACCGCCGGCAAAGGCCAATCCGGACCTGCCCGGTGAAAAGCTTGTGGTCGAGGGCAAGGCACCGATTGCATCGCCCGGCCGCGCCGACGACTTCTCCTGGCCACCGAAGGCCGCAGCCGCGACCGACACCACGACCGCGATCAATCGTTAGTGTCGCAGCGCGGCTCTGAGGCCGGGCTCAGCGCGGGAGAACGCTCGACCCCATCAACGCCTCGTCGATCGCGCGCGCAGCCTGGCGGCCCTCGCGGATCGCCCAGACGACCAGCGACTGGCCACGACGCACGTCGCCGGCCGCATAGAGCCTGTCGACGCTGGTCTTGTAGTCGCGGTCATTGGCCTCGACATTGCGCGAGCGGCGGCTGTCGGTGGCGATCTTCATCTCACCCTCCAATTCCCTCGCCACACCGGCCGCGGCCGGCCCGGCAAAGCCGATGGCGATGAAAGCGAGATCGGCACGAATGACGAATTCGGTACCGGCGATCGGCTTGCGCTTGTCGTCGACCTCGCAGCACTTGACGCCGGTCAGCTGGCCTTCCTCGCCGATGAATTCGAGCGTCGCCACCTGGAATTCGCGCTCGGCGCCTTCGGCCTGCGAGGACGAGGTGCGCATCTTCGTCGCCCAGTAGGGCCAGACCGAAAGCTTGTCTTCCTTCTCCGGCGGCTGTGGGCGGATGTCGAGCTGTGTGACGCGCACCGCGCCCTGGCGGAAGGCCGTGCCGACGCAGTCGGACGCGGTATCGCCGCCGCCGACGACGACGACATGCTGGCCGCCGGCGATGATGGGATGCGACGGCCACGCCACCGACTGGATCGGTTCGCCGCCGACCCGCCTGTTCTGCTGCACCAGATAGGGCATCGCGTCATGCACGCCGCCGAGATCGTCGCCGGGAATACCGGCCGCGCGCGGCGTTTCGGAACCGCCGCAATAGAGCACGGCATCATGTTCGGCGAGCAGTTCGGCGACCGGCTTGTCGACGCCGACATTGACGCCGCAATGGAAGGTCACGCCCTCGCCCTGCATCTGCTCGATGCGCCGGTCGATATAGTGCTTCTCGATCTTGAAGTCGGGAATACCGTAGCGCATCAGCCCGCCGGGCCGGCTTTCGCGCTCGTAGACATGGACGTCGTGGCCGGCGCGGCCAAGCTGCTGGGCAGCCGCCATGCCGGCCGGGCCGGAGCCGATGACGGCGACCCGCTTGCCGGTCTTCTTCTCCGGCGGATAGGGCCTGATATGGCCGGTTTCATAGGCCTTGTCGGCGATCGCCTGCTCGACCGTCTTGATGGCGACGGGAATGTCCTCGAGGTTCAGCGTGCAGGCTTCCTCGCAAGGCGCGGGGCAGATGCGGCCGGTGAACTCCGGGAAATTGTTGGTCGAATGCAGGTTGCGGATCGCGTTGTCCCAGTCGCCATTGTAGACGAGGTCGTTCCAGTCTGGAATCTGGTTGTGGATCGGGCAGCCGGTCGGCCCGTGGCAGAACGGAATGCCGCAATCCATGCAGCGCGCGGCCTGTTTCTCGACCTCCTTGTCAGACATCGGCAGCGTGAACTCGCGGAAATGCCGGATGCGGTCGGAGGCCGGCTGGTACTTGTGCACCTGCCGGTCGATTTCGAGAAAGCCTGTTACCTTGCCCATAGTCCAGTTCCTGCTGTCCAGATGGTGCGGTTTTCGCCGCACCCGTTAACCCCTTGAGGCAGCCATGGCAACCTTGCGCCGGAGGTCAAACTGTCGATGAAGATGGGCCGGGAAGCCTGGGCTCCCCGGCCATTGCAAAGCCTATTCCGCCGCAACGCCCATGCGCATGCGTTCCATCTCGATCAGGGCGCGGCGGTATTCGACCGGCATGATCTTGCGGAACTTCGGCCGGAACGTCGCCCAGTCGTCGAGAATCTCGCGACCACGTACCGACCCGGTGTAATGCACATGGTTCGAGATCAGCTGGTAGAGCCGCTCCTCGTCATGGCTGGTCATGTCGCCGGAGACGTCGACGCGGCCCTTGTGATCGAGGTCGCCGCCATGGTGCAGCAGCCTCTCCATCAGATCGTCTTCTTCCGGAACCGGCTCCAGCTCGACCATCGCCATGTTGCAGCGCTCGGCAAAATCGCCCGCCTCGTCGAGCACGTAGGCGACGCCGCCAGACATGCCGGCGGCGAAGTTGCGGCCGGTCTTGCCGATGACGACGACGATGCCGCCAGTCATGTACTCGCAGCCATGATCGCCGACGCCTTCGACGACGGCGGCGACGCCCGAATTGCGCACGGCGAAACGCTCGCCGGCGACGCCGGCGAAATAGGCTTCGCCCTCGGTTGCGCCATAGAGCACCGTGTTGCCGACGATGATGGATTCAGCCGCGACGATCTTGGCCTCTTCCGGCGGCCGAATGACGATGCGTCCGCCCGACAGGCCCTTGCCGACATAGTCGTTGCCGGCGCCGACAAGCTCGAACGAGATGCCGCGCGCCAGGAAGGCGCCAAAGGACTGGCCGGCAGTGCCGGTCAGCTTCACCTGGATCGTATCCTCGCGCAGGCCTTTGTGCTTGAAGCGCTTGGCCACTTCGCCCGACAGCATGGCGCCTGCGGAGCGGTCGACATTGCGGATATCGACCTCGATCTTGACCGGCAGCTTGCTCTCGAGCGCCGGCTTGGCCAGTTCGATCAGCTTGCGGTCGAGCACGTCGTCGATCGGGTGCTTCTGCCGCTCGGTCCAGTGCACCGCTTCATGCGGCGCATCCGGCTTGAAGAACATCTTCGAGAAATCGAGCCCGCGCGCCTTCCAGTGCACGATCAGGTCGCGCTTTTCCAGAAGATCGGTGTCGCCGATGATCTGGTCGAGATGGGTGTAGCCCATCTCGGCGAGCAGCTCCCTCACCTCTTCCGCGACGTAGAAGAAGAAGTTGATGACATGCTCGGGCGTGCCCTTGAAGCGCTTGCGCAGCACCGGATCCTGCGTCGCGACGCCGACCGGACAGGTGTTGAGATGGCATTTGCGCATCATGATGCAGCCGGCCGCGATCAGCGGTGCGGTCGAGAAGCCGAACTCGTCGGCGCCGAGCAGCGCGCCGATGATGACGTCGCGCCCTGTGCGCAAGCCACCATCGACTTGCAGCGCAACGCGCGACCGCAAGCCGTTCAGCACCAGCGTCTGGTGTGTCTCGGCAAGGCCCATTTCCCACGGGCTGCCGGCATGCTTGAGCGACGTCAGCGGCGAGGCACCGGTGCCGCCGTCATAGCCAGAGATGGTGATGTGGTCGGCACGTGCCTTGGCGACGCCCGCCGCAACCGTGCCGACGCCGACTTCCGACACCAGCTTGACCGACACGTCGGCCGCCGGATTGACGTTCTTCAGGTCGTAGATCAGCTGTGCCAGATCCTCGATCGAATAGATGTCGTGATGCGGCGGCGGCGAGATCAGGCCGACGCCCGGCGTCGAATGCCGGACCTTGGCGATGGTGGCGTCGACCTTGTGGCCGGGCAGCTGACCGCCCTCGCCGGGCTTGGCACCCTGCGCCACCTTGATCTGCATCATGTCGGAGTTGACGAGGTATTCGGCCGTGACGCCGAAACGTCCCGAGGCGATCTGCTTGATCGCCGAGCGTTCCGGGTTCTTGCCGCCGCCCGGCAGCGGCAGATAGCGGTCGGCCTCTTCGCCGCCCTCGCCGGTGTTCGACTTGCCGCCGATCTGGTTCATCGCGCGCGCCAGCGTCGTGTGCGCTTCGCGCGAGATCGAGCCGAACGACATCGCTCCGGTCGAGAACCGCTTGACGATGTCGGCCGCCGGCATGACGTCGTCGAGCGCCACCTTCTTGCGGCCGGTTTCCCCGGCCAGCTTGAGCTTGAACAGGCCGCGAATGGTCTGGGCGCGGGCCGTCTCGCTGTCGATCTGGGCGGAATAGTCCTTGAAGGTTTCCCACGATCCCTGGCGCACGGCGTGCTGCAAGGTGGCGACAGCATCTGGCGACCAGATATGCGCCTCGCCGCGCATGCGGAACATGTATTCGCCGCCGACCTCGAGGCTGTTGCGCAGCACGGGGTCGTTGCCGAAACCGTCATTGTGGCGGCTGAGCGTCTCGGCCGCGATCTCGTCCAGGCCGACGCCTTCGATCAGCGTCGCGGTGCCGGTGAAGTATTGCTGCACGAAATCGGTCTTCAGGCCGATGGCGTCGAAAATCTGCGCGCCGCAATAGGACTGGTAGGTCGAGATGCCCATCTTGGACATCACCTTGAGGATGCCCTTGCCGATCGACTTGATGTAGCGCGAGACGACTTCGTAGGCGTCCACTTCCTTCGGCAGTTCGCCGCGCTTGTGCATGTCGAGCAGCGTGTCGAAGGCGAGGTAGGGATTGATCGCCTCGGCGCCATAGCCGGCGAGGCAGCAGAAATGATGCACTTCGCGCGGCTCGCCGGATTCGACGACGAGGCCGACCGAGGTGCGCAGCCCCTTGCGGATCAGGTGATGATGGACCGCCGCCGTCGCCAGCAGCGCCGGGATGGCGATGCGGTCGGGCCCGACCTGGCGGTCGGACAGGATGATGATGTTGTAGCCGCCGGCAACCGCCGCCTCCGCCCGCTCGCACAACCGATCGATGGCGCCCTGCATGCCCGCGGCGCCTTCGGCGGAGCCATAGGTGATGTCGATCGTCTTGGTGTCGAAACGGTCCTCGGTGTGGCCGATGGAGCGGATCTTCTCGAGATCGCCATTGGTCAGGATCGGCTGGCGCACTTCGAGCCGCTTGCGGCGCGAATTGCCGACAAGGTCGAAGATGTTGGGCCGCGGCCCGATGAAGGACACCAGGCTCATCACCAGCTCCTCGCGGATCGGGTCGATCGGCGGGTTGGTGACCTGGGCGAAGTTCTGCTTGAAATAGGTGTAGAGCAGCTTCGACTTGTCCGACATCGCCGAGATCGGCGTGTCGGTGCCCATCGAGCCCACCGCTTCCTGGCCTGTCGTCGCCATAGGCGACATCAACAGCTTGGTGTCCTCCTGGCTGTAGCCGAATGCCTGCTGACGATCGAGCAGGCTGACATCCTTGCGCAACGCGCGCGGTTCGACCGGCTTCAGATCTTCGAGGATCAGCTGCGTGTTGGCGAGCCAGGTCTTGTAGGGATGCTTGGTCGCGATCTCCGACTTGAGCTCCTCGTCGGAGACGATGCGCCCCTTCTCCAGGTCGATCAGCAGCATGCGGCCAGGCTGCAGCCGCCACTTCTTGACGATCTTCTCCTCCGGCACCGGCAGCACGCCGGCTTCCGAGGCCATGATGACGCGGTCATCGTCGGTGACGATGTAGCGTGCCGGGCGCAAGCCATTGCGGTCGAGCGTGGCGCCGATCTGGCGGCCATCGGTGAAGACCACCGCCGCCGGTCCGTCCCACGGCTCCATCAATGCCGCATGGTATTCGTAGAAGGCCTTGCGATCGGCATCCATGAGCTTGTTGCCGGCCCAGGCTTCCGGGATCAGCATCATCATGGCATGGCTGAGCCTGTACCCGCCCTGGAACAGGAACTCGAGCGCATTGTCGAAGCAGGCGGTGTCGGATTGGCCGTCATAGGAAATCGGCCACAGCTTCGAGATGTTGTTGCCGAACAGTTCGGAATCGACCGACGCCTGGCGCGCAGCCATCCAGTTGTTGTTGCCGCGCACGGTGTTGATCTCGCCATTGTGGGCGACCATGCGGTAGGGGTGCGCCAGCTTCCATGACGGGAACGTGTTGGTCGAGAAGCGCTGGTGGACGAGGATCAGCGCGGTTTCGAAGCGCGGGTCCTTGAGGTCCTTGTAGTAGGCCCCGACCTGATAAGCCAGGAACATGCCCTTGTAGACGATGGTGCGCGCCGACAGCGACACGCAATAGGCGCCGATGTCCATGTTGTCGTTCTCGGCATAGATGCGGCCCGATATGACCTTGCGCAGCAGATAGAGCCTGGCCTCGTATTCCTCGTCATCGGTAATGTCTGGCGTGCGGCCGATGAAGATCTGCCGATGGAACGGCTCGGATGCCACGATGTCGGGCGCCTTCGACAGCGACGAATTGTCGACGGGCACGTCACGGAAACCGATGAGCGGAAGTCCCTCGGATTGCGCCGATTCGGCAATGATGTCCTCGATATGGGCGCGAAGGGCCGCGTCCTGCGGCATGAACCAGTGTCCGACGCCGTACTGGCCCGCCGGCGGCAGCTCGATGCCCTGGGCTGCCATCTCCTCGCGGAAGAACTGGTCGGGAAGCTGCACCAGCACGCCGGCGCCATCGCCGACCAGCGGATCGGCGCCGACGGCGCCGCGATGCGTCAGGTTTTCGAGCACAGCCAGCCCGTCCTCGACGATCTGATGCGACTTCACGCCCTTCATGTTGACGATGAAACCGACGCCGCAGGCGTCATGCTCGTTGCGCGGATCGTAGAGGCCCTGGGCGGAAAATCCGTTGGCGCTTCGGCCAATATTGGATCGCAAGGTGGTTTTGACGGTTGCCGCTTTCGTCTGCGCGGCCTGGCCGTTCGTCGCAGAGTGCGTCATGTCCGTCATCTCCTGTCCTCCTTCCCAGCCATTCAGGCGCTGGTTTGCCTCGGCAAGCGCTTGGCTCACCCTGATCCTTGTGGCACGTCTTGCGAAATCCTGTCGAACCAGGCGGCTTTCCGCATGGATCGCATCCGGTAATCGTACAGGCCAGAGTCTGGCTGTCCACCTGTCGCTCGCGGCAACAGCCGGAGAGGCCCAAATGATACGCCAATCCAGCTCGTTTTGTGCGACAAAATAAGACAGCACTACTGTCCTAAATTTTTATGGCAGAAATCCCGGACGCACACAAGACCGATTTGCAAAAAACTTGGGGCATTCGCGACAGAAAATGTCGCGAAGCTGAGGAAAAACGTAAGCTTCAGTCGTCGGCCTGGGCTTTGCCCGTTGGCTGGCTTTACTGTTTTTCCGGCGCCTGGCCCTTGCGATCAGCACGCGAAACCGGTCAACTTCAGTCTGATTTCCCCAACCCCCCGTTCTCCCAAGACATAGGCAGATGCATGTTCTTCGCTTCCGACAATTGGGCAGGCGCCCACCCCAACATTGCCGCCGGCCTGTCGGCCAATGCCGGCGGCTTTTCCACCGCCTACGGCGACGGAGCGCTCGACCAGGCAGTCTACCAGCGCTTCAGCGAGATTTTCGAACGCGAGGTCGCGGTGTTCTTCGTCGCCACCGGCACGGCCGCCAACTCGCTGGCGCTGACCGCTTACAACAAGCCGGGCGGCATTTCCTTTGCTCACCGCGAATCGCATGTCATCGAGGACGAATGCGGCGCGCCGGTGTATTTTTCCGGCGGCTCACGCCTGCATGAGATCGATGGCGCGCTGGGCAAGATCGATCCGCACAATCTGGAAAGGACCATCGGCCGTTTCGCACCGGAAATCGTCCATTGGGGACGGCCGATGGCCGTTTCGATCACCCAGTCGACCGAGGTCGGCACCATCTACGGCCTGGATGAGATCGAGACGATCGCGGCGATCGCCAAACGATATTCGGTGCCCTTGCACATGGACGGCGCCCGCTTTGCCAATGCGCTGGTCGCGCTCGACACGTCGCCAGCCGAAATGACCTGGAAACGCGGCGTCGACATCCTGTCCTTCGGCGGCACCAAGAATGGCTGCTGGTGCGCCGAAGCGATCGTGCTGTTCGATCTTGATCGTGCCAGGGAATTGGCGTTCCTGCGCAAGCGCGCCGCCCAGCTGTTTTCGAAATCGCGCTTCGTCGCGGCGCAGTTCGAGGCCTATTTCAAAGACGGATTGTGGCTGGACACCGCCCGCCACGCCAACGCCATGGCCGCACGCCTTGCCGCCGCGATCGAGGATTCGGCCACGGCAAAGCTGGCATGGCTGCCGCAGGCAAACGAGGTTTTCGCAGTGATCAAGAAAGCCGAAGCTGAAAAGCTGCAGGCAGCGGGTGCGGCGTTCTATGATTGGCACAAGCCGCACGGCTTTGACGGCCACATCAGCGAGGACGAGCTGCTGTATCGCTTCGTCACCAGCTTCGCGACGACGGCCGATGAGGTCGACCGTTTTGGCCAGCTGATCGCCTGATACCGAAATCCCCGACAACAAAAAAGCGGGGGGGGGGGGGGGGGGGGGCCGCGGGGGGGGGGGGGGGGGGTTTTTTGGGGGGGGGGGGGGGGGCGGAGGGGGGGGGGGCGCGCCGCCCCCCGCAAGGGGGGCG
>NZ_JBVVQG010000004.1:175000-428352 GCF_055811095.1 Mesorhizobium sp. WSM4833 | reverse complement strand
CTCCGGGCGGCGCCCGCGGGCCGGTCCGGGCCCTCGTGCGGCGCGCTCTGGCGCACCTCAACCAAAACCCCCTCAACACCCCTCCCGGCCGCGCCCCCCCCCCGCTTCCGTCTCGGGAGGAGACTTGTACTTTAGGCAGCGGTCTTGGCCTCGATCTGCTTGGCCTTGGCCGAAGACGCCGTAATGGCGATCTTGCGCGGCTTCAGCTCCTCGGGGATGTTGCGCTTGAGGTCGACGAACAGCAGGCCGTTCTTCAGCGAAGCACCGACAACTTCGACGTGGTCGGCAAGCTGGAAGCGGCGTTCGAAGGCTCTCGAGGCAATGCCGCGATAGAGCAGTTCAGAGCCTTCGCCGGTGCCCTCGTCCTTGCGCTCACCCTTGACGGTCAGCACGTTGCGATGGGCTTCGATCGAGATTTCCTCGTCAGAGAAGCCGGCAACCGCCATCGAGATCCGGTAGGAATCCTCACCGGTGCGCTCGATGTTGTAGGGCGGGTAGGTCTGCGCGCCATCCGGCTGCGCAAGCGAATCGAGCATCGTGAACAGACGATCGAAGCCGACGGTCGAGCGATAAAGCGGGGAAAAATCAACGTGACGCATGAGGTGTTCTCCTGTTGAGCAACATGGTTTGCGTATGGCCGGTGCGAAACCCTTGAGCGGCGTTTCGGGTGGGCCAGCGGCCCCGACATTGGCGACCGCACGAGACATTTGGGGAGCGCTGGAAAGCATTTCAAGATTTCACCTGGCGGCAAAAGCCACGGCGGCCGGACCCTTGATGAACGGCAGATGAACCGGCACTTCGGCGCGCGTTCAGGCAGCCGGCGCTAAAGTCCATTCCAGGATCAAGGACTGGCGGCGCCGATTGCACAACAGGCACCGCAACGAGGCCGACCGGGTGTAACGTCCCTTCCTCCCGGATCGACAGAGGCCGGAAGCACGCTTTCAAGCGGCTTCCGGCCTTCCCTGTTGCAGCCCAGTCAGTCACCGGGAATTCCTTGGCTTTTGGCGCATGGGCGTCTATCACCTTAGCGGAGCCGGCCAGCACAGGCGGGCATGCGAGACGCCGAGCACGAAGCGCCGAATGACGGATCTTTTCACCGAAAACTCCCTTTTTCACGAAATCGAGGGCAATCCGCGGCCGGAAAACGCCGCCGGCGGCTTCTTCACCACGCGTGACCGCAAGAATATCCGCTACGGCCTGTTCGGCGCGGTCGCTCGCCCGATGAAGGGCACCGTGGTCCTGCTCACCGGCCGCAACGAGTGCATCGAGAAATATTTCGAAACCATCCGCAACCTTGCCGATCGTGGCTTTGGCGTCGCCACGCTCGACTGGCGCGGCCAGGGCGATTCAGACCGGCTGATCCGCGATCGCCAGCGCGGCTACGTCAGCAGCTTCCGCGACTACACCGCCGACCTCGAACAGTTCTTCGAGGAGATCGTGCTGCCCGATTGCCGCGGACCCTACTACATCCTGGCCCATTCGGCAGGCGCATTGATCACCCTGCTGGCCGCGCCGTCGATGGTGAACCGCGTCCGGCGCATGGTGCTGATCGCGCCCTTCCTGACGCTGCCCGACCTGCCGGTCTCGATCTCGACGGTTCGCCGCGTCTGTTCCCTGTTCTGCGCTCTCGGCCTCGGCCGGCTCTATGCCGCCTGGGGTCCGCGGCCGAGGGTAACGGCCCCTTTCGAGACCAACAAGCTGACATCGGACCCGGAACGCTATCGGCGCAACACACGGATCTATGAAGAATACCCGCAACTGGCGCTTGGCGGGCCGACGATCCGTTGGCTGCGGGCAGCCGCGAAAGCTTCGGAAGCCGTCAGCGACCCCGACTTCATGGCCCGGATCCAGGTCCCGCTGCTGATCATCGCCGCCGGCGCCGACCAGGTCGTCTCGACCAGGGCTGTCGAAGCCTACGCCAGGCGTCTGCGGCTCGGTTCATTGCTGATGATCGACGGCTCCCGCCACGAAATCCTGCAGGAAGCCGATATCTACCGCGAGCAGTTGCTCGCCGCCTTCGACGCCTTCATTCCCGGCAGCGACGACCCCACGGCCTGACGGCCGCCGGTCGCTGGTCAGCCGCGCAAGGCGGCCATGGCAGCTGCGTGGAGTTCCGGCGTTGCAGCCGCCAGGACATCGCCGCCCTTTTCCGCAGGCCCGCCATCGAATGTGGTGACCACACCGCCTGCCTTCTCGATGATCGGGATCAGCGCCACGATGTCGTATGGCTTCAGACCGGGATCGGCGACGATATCGACGCTTCCCGAAGCGATCATGGCGAAGGCATAGCAATCGGCGCCATAGCGGGCGAGTTGGATCTGTCTTTCGAATGCATCGTAACGGTTGCGCGCTTCGCCTTTGAATAGCGCCGGCGTGGTGGTGAACAGCGTCGCCTGGTCCAACTTCGTCGTCTTGCGGGTCGTCAGTTTTCGCGGCCCGCCCGGCCCCTCATAGTGCGAACCTGAGGCGTTGGCGTAGAACAGCTCGCCGGTGAAGGGTTGCGCCATCATGCCGGCAACGGCGTCACCGTCGACCGTCAGCCCGACCAGCGTGCCCCACACCGGCAGGCCGGAAATAAAGGCGCGCGTGCCGTCGATCGGGTCGATCACCCAGACATGCCGGCTCGAAATGTTCTCGCTGCCATGCTCCTCGCCGAGAATGCCATGGTCGGGATACTCGGCAGAGATCAGCGCCCGGATAGCGCGCTCGGCCTCGCGATCGGCCTCGGTGACCGGATCGAAACTGCCCTGTTCCTTGTTGGCGACCGCGCCTTGGGCACGAAAGCGCGGCAAGGTCTCCGCCCCTGCCACCTGCGCGATGCGGCGCATGAAATCGACACTGATGTCCAACTGATTCTCCCGCACTGCAGCATGTCCGAGCCGTGCTCTGCCGCCAATTTCGTACCAAAACAAGTGTGTTCGACGACTTCTCCGCGACGACATCTGTTGCCCGGATGTCACATAAGCGTCGTCGAAACGCAATTTCCACATCAGAGTGAATTAAAAAAGCCTGAAGGTCGCTTGACATTTGTGCAACGCACAATACCCTTGACCTCGGACAGGGTTTCCTGTCCATGCCCTCCTTGGGCGTTTCCTCCCTAGACTTCGACCGTATCGTGCAAACGATGCGGTCTTTTTTTACGCCGCGATTTCACTCCGCGGCCAGCGGCAGGTCGATGAAATGATGGTCGGGCATCGACATCAGGTCGGCTGAGAACCGCGTCAGATCGTCGGCCAGCGCATCGAAGCCGGCGGCCTTCTCGAATGTCCGTTCGTTCATGTAGAGCCCGCGATTGACCTCGATCTGCAGCGCATGCAGATGGCGCGCCGGGCGGCCGTAATGCTCGGTGATGAAGCCGCCGGCATAGGGTTTGTTGTGGGCAACCGAATAGCCCATGGCGCTGAGCAGGCCGATCGCGGTCTCGGTCAGGGCGGCGGTTGCCGAGATGCCGAAACGGTCGCCGATGATGAAGTCGGGCCGCAGCCCGCTGTCGCCGACACGGATGCTCGCCGGCATCGAATGACAGTCGATCAGCACGGCAAAACCGAACCGCGCATGGGTCCGGGTCAAAAGCCGCTTCAGCGTCTCGTGATAGGGCTTGTAGACGGTTTCGATCCGGGCAACGGCTTCCGACAGCGGCAGGCGGCCGGAATAGATGTCGAGCCCCTCGCCGACCAGCTTCGGCACCGTGCCAAGCCCACCCGCCACCCGCGCCGAGCGGATGTTGCAGAAGGACGGCACTGGCTCGGCGAACATGCGAGGATCGAGCTCCCACGGCTCGCGATTGACGTCGAGATAGGCCCTCGGAAAATTCGCCGCCAGCAGCGGCGCGCCGAGCGCCACGACACCGCCGAACAGCTCATCGACGTAACAGTCTTCCGACCGGCGGATGGCGTTGCGGTCCAGCCTTGCCATGGCCAGGAAGCGTTCGGGATAATAGCGGCCGCTATGCGGCGAGTTGAAGAGGAAGGGGACGCGCTGCTCGGCGCCCGACCGGATTTCGAAGGGTGGAAAGACCGAAAAATCCTCGGCTGCCGTCTTCAATTTGAACGAACCCGAAAACACCAGTGCATCATGATGTGAAAGTGCCACCTTGCAGGCCGCGTGTCCAGCATTTCAGCGGCGGCACACCCCCCGGCAAATATGGATCATCGCCGTCCGCGTTCACTTGATGTTTACCCTCACCTCCTCATATACAGGATGGTTAACGGGCTTGCCCAACGGCAATCTCGGGCGGGTGATTCGGACGGGATATCATGGCACGCATTCTTCTGGCGGAAGACGACGACGATATGCGTCGGTTCCTCGTCAAGGCGCTGGAGCGCGCCGGTTACCAGGTCAGCGATTTCGACAATGGCGCCAGCGCCTATGAGCGGCTGCGCGAAGAACCGTTCTCGCTGCTGCTGACCGACATCGTCATGCCGGAGATGGACGGCATCGAGCTGGCGCGCCGCGCCACCGAGATCGATCCCGATCTGAAAGTCATGTTCATCACCGGTTTCGCCGCTGTTGCGTTGAACCCGGATTCCAAGGCGCCGAAAGACGCCAAGGTGCTGTCGAAGCCATTCCATCTGCGCGACCTCGTCAATGAGGTGGAGAAGATGCTGCAGGCGGCCTGAGCCGTTTTCTAGGCGAGGCGCCGCACCTCTTCGCCACTGCGGCGAGACGACGCCTTCTTTCCTTTTTCCTGCTATTGACGCGCTGGATCAAAAATGGTGTATGCGCGGCTTCGGATGGGCGTGTAGCTCAGCGGGAGAGCACTGCATTGACATTGCAGGGGTCACAGGTTCAATCCCTGTCACGCCCACCATCCAACCAGACAAATCAGACTTGGATCGACATGCTGGCCGGCTCGCCAGACAAAGCGCGTGGGCATGACGCGCGGGATGAGCAGCGTCGAGGCGGTGGCGGAAGAACGCCTCACTTGGGATAAGCTGGGCACAGCGTGGCACAGGGCCGTCCAGGGCGCGCGTTACACAGAGGTGGACGATTTCGGTGCCTCAAGGGGAGGCTGGACGTTGGCGAGCTTTCGAGCGCAACGCGCCCGTCCCAGCGCTGACCGGAACGGGCGACACGCAATCAGATCATTGCGGCGCTGGATCAGGCGTATTTCCCGGCCTGTCGCCGCCGCCCTTGCCTTCGCGGCAAGGCTCGCCGATGCCGCAGCATTTGCCGTTATAGGTGACGCCAGGCTTCAGCTTGTCGCATTCCCTGGGAGCGGTTGTCTTGCAGCCGGCCAGCACCGAAACGGCGATGGCGGCCAAAAAGACGTTTCTCGAGACAGTAAACATAAGACGTTCTCCTTGATGAACCATGTTTGGACACATCACTTGGTCGCGCCTCGGGTGAATTGGTTCACAAAAATAGTGATGGCGGCGAAAACAACCCTCACGGTTGTTCGACAGAGGACACTCCTGGGCAGGCGCAGCAATCGCGTGGCGACGTGTCGGCGACGGCGAACACGCCCACGATGACGATGGCGGCCGATGCGGCGTCCTAGATGAATTGCGTGGTCATCTGGTCTAGAATCCAGCCAAAGCCCTGGTGACGCCGACAAGCTGGCAACGAAGATCACGGCGGCAATAAGCTGAACACGGTGTTCCTGGACATGGGGCGGGAACGCAGCGCTGATTTGGGTTGAAGGTAAGCGGGCCTTGCGGCATGCGTTGCGGGACAAGGTGAAGTGAGGAGTTTATGCGGGGCGCTGCGATTCTTACAGAGGGAAGAAGCGGTTCGAACTGGCTGGGAAGCCTGACGAACGCAACTGGCCTGATGGGACGGTCGGAGGAATGGCTTGATCCGGCCTATCTACGTTTCGATCCCCGCACCTATGATGATCTTGAAAAAGCGGTCATCGAGAAAGCGTCGACCGACAACGGGCGGTTTGCGATCAAGTTGTTTCCGCGCCATCTGGCCTGGTGTAAGGAGAAATTCGGAAAGGATTTTCTATTCGAGATTCGAAGAAAACACGGCTTGGAATTCATTTTGTTGGAACGTCGCGACCGAATTCAGCAAGCTATTTCGTTCTACCGAGCTAGGATGTCTGGAGTGTGGACGAGCCGGCACGAAGGGAAAGTCAATCCGCGCTCTGTTCCTTATAGCTTCGCCGACATCAGCCAAGCGTATTTCCAGATTGATCGAAGCTATGCGTTCTGGAGGTCCTACCTACAACTTGCGGGGCTGGATTGTCGTCAATTCGTCTACGAAGATTTGCAGCAAGACCCACGGCCCTATCTGGAAGCTGTGGCGGATTATATGGGCGTCCAGGTCCCGGAAGACACCGCCAATTCGAGATTCACTGTTCAACGGGACAGCCTCACGGAAGAATGGATAGTGCGCTTTCGTGAGGACGCAGCGGCCAAGGGCGCCATTGAGGGCATCGGGGAGATGGCGGTGCCAAGAACGCTCGACAATATCGCCCGCTTTGCCCTGAAACGGCCCCTGATCCGAAAGCGCTTCTAGAGGCAGGTACTTTCTTCGGGGGAATTCGATGATCGTTGCAGCTGGCTCGGTTCAGCGCTCAATGCCCCGGCTCTTCCTCCAGAACACCTGGAGTAAATCGCGCTGGTCAACCTTCTGCCCGCAGTAATGATCTTCTTCCGGGATGTCCTGGCCGCCGTGCAGCTTGCTGGGAACGGCGGGCCAGGGTCAGATAGTTTCGTCATGTCGCTCGAACCTGCCATTGCGGCAAAAAGTTCCGGAACCATCCTTCAAGCAGATGGAATCGCGGATCGCGTGTGCAGGATCGGCATTTCCCGGCTGTTCGCCAGAGGTAGAGCGGTTCGCATTTGGGTTGACTTCTAGCCTGCACCTGGCGCAACGCCGCATGTAGTGCTTGAAGTTGGCGAAGGGTTTCTCGATTGGGTTAAGGTCCGGACTATAGGGGGCAGGAAGGAGAGCCTCGCGGAGCCAGCCTACTGGTCATCGTCATCGTTATTGTCTGGATTGTCGACCAAACATCCCGCGCCGTGACACCCTTGGTAATTGCCTTGAGTGTCGAAATTCGGATTGCCGTCCTTGTCGTAACTCGGCCTTGGATCGATGTAGCTGTCGTCCTTTCGACGCGCTTCCTTGCGATCCTTGTCTCTCTGTTCTTGCGCGGCCATGCGATCCAATGAGCGCTGCTCATCTTCTGAACGTTGTGAGGTCTGTTGCATCATGCAGTCGGCAAACCTGTTGGTTCCTGGCCTGTAGCCGTAAGACGCGCACTGTTGCTGATCCATTGCGCGCTGATCCTCAGCGCTGACGCAACCGGCAACCGCCAACGGCACAAGCGCGATCAGCACATATCTCATCTTGAAATTCGGCATTTTGTCACTCCAGATTATTCTGATGGCACCGGGCAAGAGAGGTCACCCTCCTGGCAGTTCAGGTAGGCCTTCAACTGCCTGGTGCGGGCCTTGGTCAGGTCAGCCTGACAAGCAGCGGCAACCATCGGCGCCGCGGAGCCACCATCGTCACCGCTGGATTGAAACGTGCATTCGGCGTTGCGGAACGCAATCCACGCTCTCTGCGCTTTCACGAACCGTGCCTTGCCGTCGGAATCATCCGTAAGCCGCTTCTGGATTTGCTTGAAGGTCTGGTTCAATGCCTGATCGGCTCTTTTGAAGTCCGAAGCTGGATCGGCCAGAGCCGCGGTGGCGGCGAACGACAGCATGGCGACCGCAGCAAGTAGAAAACGCATGATTGTATCCCCCTCATGAAAACAACCACAAGTAAGCACGCATAGGAGCAGCCGGCAAGGCCTGGAAAACCATATAGTAAGCAAAGGGTTGTCGGGTTCAACAATGCAGGACGGACGAGGCTAGGGCCGTGAGGTGATATGCGGGGAGTGGCAGATAACTCATGCATTCGATGCAATGGCGGCCGAATGCGGCCGCCACAAGCTGACCATGTTTGGACACATCGCTTGGTCGCGCGCCGGGAGGATTGGTTCCAAGAAAATTGCGATCACCGGCGCATCTTTTGCGAGCTTGCCTTTGCGTGAAGGCGAATCGCCGATGCCGGGGCATTTGCCATGCTATGTGGTTTTCGGATTTGATTTATCGCATTGTCCTGTCGGCGTTGCCTGGCAACCTGCCGTCACTTATGCAGCAGAACGTAACAGGACATTCGCAACGTTACATGCGAGAGACGTTTTCCATGATTGATCGTGTCGCACAATTCAGGGCTTGGTCGCCTCACGCTCAGAAATGGTCCAGAGTCGAAGTCGGAATGATTGGCGAAACCGCGCGCATCCCCGAGGCGGTGATCGGGATCCGGTCTCCCTGCGTGCCGTCATGAGCTCACAGCCCGGTAGGACAAAACCGTCGTCCTGGCCGAAGATATATCGCGAACTGAACCGTGTGCGCACGCAATTGCGGTCGCCGTGGTCGACATTGGGCAACGCGCTCATTTCCGCAAAGCAGAACGCTGAATACCGGCGCGAACTCGGCAAGCGGATCGAGGCCGCCCGCGAGACTTACACGGCGTCGCCGATCTCGCAGATCGCCGACAGCTTCATGCTCGTCCGGATCATCGGCAATGATCTGGAACCGCGACACCGCAAGGGCCAGTCATTCGACAACGTGCTGTTCATTCTGGACAACGAACCGGTCTTCGACGCCTGCGAAAAATTCTGGATCGTCAATCGAATAGTCGACACCGACGAGGAAGCCCGGATCATCGGCCTGCTCGAAAGCCGCCGCCAGAATTTTCATACAATCCCCTTCGAACTCGATCAGTACCGGAAGATATCCTGGGACGTCGACCAGCTTGTTGCCGGCGACCTCCGATTCTCAGAGAAGGGCCGGGCGAGCGGACAGTCCGCGCGTTACGAAACGCACATCCGCCGCAGCAAGAACCTCTATGTGATGAACAACAATGGGGCTCGCAACGCCGCGCTCGCGATTGCCCGCGACAGGGCAAAATGGCTGATGCCCTGGGACGGGAACTGCTACCTGACAGACTCTGCGTTCCAGCGGATACGGTCCGCGATCGAGAAAAACCCGCACCTTCCCTACGCTGTGGTGCCCATGGCGCGCATTGTCGACAATGCGCTTCTGCTGGACCAGAGCTTCCAGCCGCCGGTCGAGGAGGAGCCGCAGATCATATTTCGAGCCGATACCACGCACCTGTTCGACGAAAACTATGGTTACGGAAGGCGGCCAAAAATCGAGATGCTGTGGCGGTTGGCAGTTCCCGGCCCCTGGGACCGCTACCGCGACGACGCCTGGGATTTCCCACGCCCGGTCCGGGCAGCGGATGCCGGGCTGCTCCAGAAAGCGGGCTGGGTGGCGCGCCTGGATTCAGGGCGTTCGCATCTCGAGATCGGCAAGGCCGGCTTCGTCGCTCGTCTGGTCAGCCGCGATCAGGCGATCGTCGATATGGTCGATCAATGTGACGCCAAGGCAGTCGCCGCTCGGCTTGATACCTCCCGCCTGGCCTTTTATGACGAAGACGCCCTGGCCAACGCGGTGAAGGACGGGCCCATCCTGCACCATCTCGAAACCGCGGCCGGACAGGCACTCGCCCGCGGTCCGTTCAGCGTGCTCGACAAGACTGGCCTAGCCCCCAGCGGGGATCCCCAGGACTATTTTCACCCCGCGCCTTACTGGTGGCCCGACCCCGACAGACCCGACGGCCTGCCCTATATCCGGCGCGATGGCGAACGCGTGCCCGGCACGGCATTGTATGCAGCAGGAAGCGAAACCTACGATCGCACACGCTTGCAGCGCGTCTTCGACGACACAACCGTGCTTGCGCTCGCCGCAACCGTGCTTGATGGGCATCATTATGCCGTCCACGCCGCCAGGCTCATTCGCGCATGGTTTATCGATCCCAGGACAAGAATGAACCCGCATTTGCGCTATGCGCAGGTGCGGTCGGGCCACGACAACAATGAAGGGTCCGGCCACGGCATCATCGAGCTGAAGGATTTCTATTTCTTCCTGGATGCCGTACGCCTGCTCGAGCGAACAGGAGTACTGGGCGACGAGGATCGCGATGCGTTCAGAGCCTGGCTCGGTCCCTACTGCGAATGGCTGGACACCGCGCCGGCAGCCGCGACGGCCTTCTGCAGCAGCAGCAACCAAGGAACATATTACGATTTGCAGCGGGCATCGATCGCCACGTTTCTTGGCGACAGCGCCACCCTGGCCAAGATCAGCCTCTATGCTCGGGAGAGACTAGCAACCCAGATCGCAGCCGATGGCTCCTTGCCCAGGGAACTGTCCCGCACGCGCCCCAGGCACTACGCCATGTTTACCTTGCAAGGCTGGACGTCGCTGGCCCGTGTCCTGTCTTCGGTCGGTGACAATCTCTGGCAACACAAGACAGCCGAGGGACTGGGACTGGTCCAGGCGCTGCACTGGCTTGTTGCGCACGAGAACAAGCCACACACCATGTCGGCCGAAACTGTCGATCCGGATCGGCTTGGGCCGCTGCTTCTCGACCTGACGCACCATGATCCCGCAGGAATGCCACCTGCCGATCTGGGAAGGGCGACCAAGCCCATTTTTCATCCAGACGAGGCAATCGCGCCTTTTTGGCTGTGGCGGAGACGTTAGCGACGCCCGGCATTCCTGGCCTGTCACGTCGATGATGAGAACCACTTTCCGCGCTTCAAACGCCCGCGACGGTGCAAAGGCTCTTCATCCTGGTCACCGCCAGTTCCGGATCGGCCAGCAATCCGGCCTGGTCGGCAAGGCGGAACACGTCGGCATAGTGACGGATGCCGCGCGCCGACTGCATGCCGCCGACCATCGCAAAATGATCCTGATGGCCGTTCAGCCAGGCCATGAAGACGATGCCGGCCTTGTAATACTCGGTCGGCGCCTCGAAGATCTTTCGCGACAGCGGCACGGTCGGCGCCATCAACGCGTCAAAGCCGGCGCGGTCGCCTTCCGCCAGTTTCGCCAGCGCCGCGTTGGCAACTGGCGCAATCGCGTCGAAAATACCCAGCAATGCGTGCGAGTGCCTTTTCTCGTCGCCGGCGATCAGTTCGGGATAATTGAAATCGTCGCCGGTGAACATGACGACGCCGTCCGGCAGACGGTTTCTCAGCGCGACCTCCTTGCCGGCATCGAGCAGTGAGATTTTTATCCCCTCCACCTTGCCAACGTGGCGTTCGATGATGGCAACGACTGTATCGAGAGCGACCTCGAAATTCTCGCTGCCCCAATAGCCCCTGAGCGCCGGATCGAACATGTCGCCCAGCCAGTGCAGGATGACCTTGCCGGAGGACTGCGACAGGATGCGGTCATAGACGCTGACATAGTCGTCCGACCCTTTGGCAACTGCCGCCAACGCCCGGCTGGCCATCATGATCGCCTTGCCGCCGAGCCCTTCGATAAAAGCGAACTGCTCTTCATAGGCCTTGATGACGTCATCGATTGTTTTGGCGGCGGCGGGCGCCAGATGGTCGGTGCCGGCGCCCGAGGCGAGATCGGCGCCATCGACCGTGCGCGCCTCGGCGATCGAGCGGCGGATCAATTCCTGCGCATTTGTCCAGTCGAAGCCCATGCCGCGCTGCGACGTGTCCATCGCTTCGGCGATGCGAAAGCCCAGCCGCCACAGATGGTGACGGAACGCCATCGTCCTCTCCCAGTCGATCACCGGTCTGGACCACGGATCGGTCATGGCGAGCGGATCGGCAACGACGTGCGCGGCGGCATAGGCGATACGCGAAAATCGCGCGCCGATGTCAGGCTGCACGGGCTCGCCAACCAGCGTGTACCGGGTGCTGCCGCCACCCTCACCAGGCAAGGAAATGTCCATCCATCGCTCCCTTCACAACGCTACTAAATGGAACGTTCCAATAAATCAAGGACCTTTAAGATTCGAACTCCCTGCAGGATGAAATGCTGCATTGCAACAAGAAAGCCTTATGGAGTATGCCATTTGAGTACGCACAATCGATGTTCGAGGCGCGGGAAAAATCCCGATTGACTCACGAGCGGAGCAGAGATTAGAACGTTCCAATAGTTTTGGGCCTGCAGTCGGGAGGATGCATCTGGATGGCCAACCGGGCCAAGGCGACGATATTCGACATCGCCCGCGAAGCGGGCGTGTCCAAATCGACGGTATCGCTCGTGCTCCAGGGCAGCGGACTGATCCGGCCCGAAACAGCGAGCAAGGTGCGCAAGGCGATCGAGGATGTCGGTTACGTCTACAACCGCGGCGCCGCCAATCTGCGCAAGGCGCACTCCAACGTCATCGGCATGGTCATCAACGATCTCACCAATCCTTTCTTCGCGGAGCTGGCGGTTGGCATGGAGCGGGTCTTCCAGTCGGCCGGCATCGTGCCGTTCATCGCCAACACGGCGGAAAATCCGGTGCGCCAGGAAGAAGTGCTGAAGTCGCTGATGGAGCAAGGCGTCGCCGGCCTCATCGTGTCGCCGGCTCGCGGCACGACGCCGGGCGCCTTCAGGCGGATCGAGACGGCAGGTCTGCCGGTGGTCTTCGCCATGCGCCGGCTTCCCGAGAGCCGCATTCCGGTCATCGCGCCCGACAATCATCGCGGCGCCTATCTCGCCACCGCTCATCTGATCGGCAAGGGACATCGCCGGCTGGTCTTCTTCGGCGGCTCGTCCGATCTCGTCGTCTATCACGAGCGGCTTGGCGGATTTCGCGAAGCCTGCGAGACGCAGGGCATCTCCGACCGCGACACTCTGGTCGTCGAGGGAGAGACCAGCCGCAGAGGTGGTATCGCATGCCTCGAAACCGCTCTCGCAATGGCTGAACCGCCGACTGCGGCACTCTGCTTCAACGACGCCGTCGCCTTTGGCGCCATGCTGGCGCTGCGCAAGCGCGCGCTTGAGCCCGGAGTTGATTTCGCCATCGTCGGCTTCGACGATGTGGCCGAGGCCGAGCATTACATGCCGGCTCTGACCAGCGTCGCGGTGGACTCGGCGGGTCTTGGCGAACGTGCCGCCCATGTCATGCTGAAAATGATCCAGTCGCGCACCACACGGGCCGAAGACCATATCGGCGCGGTCAATCTGGTGGTCAGGGAAAGCTGCGGCCCGGATCGCCGCATTCGAAACAGGGCGGCCGGTTCGGGAGGCGCTGCATGAGCGTCAAATGGAGCTTGATCGGCGCCAGCACGATCGTCAGGCAGTTCATGATCAACGCCATCCGCGCGCAAGGCGAGGACAGCATCTGGTCATCGGCGTCAACCGAAGCAGCATTGCAAACCGCGAAATCAGGCAAGGCGGTCGCAATCGACCCTGAATTCGGGAGTATGAATTGAGCAAGGTGGTCTCCGCGGCGCAGGCAGCCGGCCTGGTCAAGGACGGCATGGTCGTGTCGGTGTCCTCGTCGAGCGGCCTCGGCTGCCCCGATGCGGTGCTCGCCGCGATCGGCGAACGCTTCGACGCAGAAGGCCATCCGAAGAACATCACCACGCTGCACCCGATCGCAGCCGGCGACATGTATGGCATCAAAGGCATCGACCATCTGGCCAAGCCGGGACTGCTGAAGCGTACCTTGTGCGGCTCCTACCCGTCCGGCCCCTCCTCTTCCGAACCGCCGCAGATCTGGAAGATGATCGGCGACAATTCGGTCGCCGCCTACAACGTGCCGTCCGGCATCCTGTTCGATATGCACCGCGAAGCCGCGGCCAAGCGGCCGGGCGTGCTGACCAAAGTCGGTCTCGACACCTTCGCCGACCCGCGCCACCAGGGCTGCGCCATGAACGACGCCGCCAGCGAGCCGATCGTTTCGGTGCAGCAGTTCGACGGCGAGGAATGGCTCTATTTCCGCTCTATCCTGCCGCAGGTGTCGATCATCCGCGCCACGTCGGCCGACGAGCGCGGCAACCTCACCTACGAGCATGAGGGCGCCTATCTCGGCGGACTGGAACAGGCGCTCGCCGCCCGCAACAATGGCGGCATCGTCATCGCGCAGGTCAAGCGCGTCGTCGAGAACGGCACGCTGAAACCGCATGACGTGCGCGTGCCGGGCGTCCTGGTCGACCATATCGTCGTTGCGCCCGACCAGTTGCAGACGACGCTGACACCCTATGACCCGGCGATCTCGGGAGAAATCTTCCGGCCGCTGTCGAGCTTCCGCACGCCGGAGATGAACGTGCAGAAGGTGATCGCGCGCCGCGTCGCCATGGAGTTGCGCGACGGCATGGCCGTCAATATCGGGTTCGGCATTTCCGCCAATGTGCCGCGCATCCTTCTCGAGGAAGGCCAGCACGGCAAAATTACCTGGGTGATCGAACAGGGCGCGGTCGGCGGCGTGCCGCTGCTCGACTTCAAATTCGGCTGCTCATCGAACGCCGACGCCTTCATGCCCTCGCCGCACCAGTTCATCTATTTCCAGGCCGGCGGCTTCGACGCCTCGCTGCTGTCCTTCCTGCAGATCGATCGACACGGCTCTGTGAATGTTTCGAAGCTTTCGGCGCGGCCGCATGTCACCGCCGGCGCCGGCGGCTTTGTCGACATCACCGCACGGGCGAAGAAGATCGTCTTCTCCGGCTTCTTCAATGCCGGCGCCAAGCTGTCTCTGGCCGATGGCGGCATCCGCATCGACCACGAGGGCAAGGTCAAGAAGGTGGTCAACGAAGTCGAGCACATCTCGTTTTCGGGCAAGCGCGCGGTGGCGCAGGGACAGGACATCACCTATGTCACCGAACGCTGCGTGATGAAGCTGACGCCGGAGGGGTTGGTCGTCACAGAACTCGCACCCGGCATCGATCTGCAGCGTGATGTGCTGGCCCAGTCGGAAATTCCGTTGGCCGTTGCCAGGGACCTCAAGACGACACCGGCAGCCCTCTATCAGGAGCAACCGATAGGCCTGTCGCTGAATGGCGGCGCCTCGGTCGGAGGCGCGCGTGGCTGAGCCTCTCGTCACCTTCGAGCAGGATGGCGCCATCGGTACCATCACGCTGCGCCGGCCGGAGAAATTCAACGCACTGGACATTCCGATGCTGCGGGCGCTAGAGACGGCGCTCGACGCGGCCGAGATGGCCGAGGGCGTCCGCGTCGTGCTGCTGCGCGGCGAAGGCAAGGGCTTTTGCGCCGGTGGCGATGTCGAAGCCTGGGCGCAGATGAGTGCCGCCGATTTCCAGGTGCAGTGGGTGCGCTACGGCCACCGCGTCTTCGACCGCTTGGCGCGGCTGCGGCAGCCGACAATCGCCGTCCTGTCCGGCCATGCGCTTGGCGGCGGCCTGGAACTGGCTGCGGCTTGCGACTTGCGCGTGGCGGAAACACAAGTGAAATTAGGCTTCCCGGAAACCTCGATTGGCGTCGTGCCCGGCTGGTCCGGTACGCAGCGCGCCGTGCGCCGCTTCGGCGCGCAGACGGTGCGCCGCATGGCGCTGGGCGGCGAGATCCTTCTCGCCCCCGAGGCACTCGCCCTGGGCATCGTCGACCGGGTGGTCGCAACTGGCAACGCACACGAAGAAGCAAAGGCGTGGGCGGAAAAGATCGCCGAGCGCGGCCCGCTGGCGACGGAAGCCGCCAAGCTGATGATCGCGGTCGCCGAAGGCGAGGAAAGTGCCGCCGCCACCGAAGCGCTGGCCAGCGGCTTCATCGCCCTGACCGGCGATCTGAAGGCCGGCGTCGATGCCTTCAAGGCCAAGCAGAAGCCGGCCTTTTCGAGATCCTAGAGCAAACATATGAACGCACCCCTGAAGATCGCCATGCCGGCCGAGGCGGCCGAAGCCCCGAAAGGCTACAAGCTGCTGATCAACGGCAAGCATGTCGATGCCCGCGACGGCCGCACGATTGCTCGAAACAGCCCCGGCCACGGCTTCACCGTCTCGCACTATGCGCAGGCCGGTGAGGCCGAAGTGGAAGCCGCTGTGCTTGCCGCCCACAGGGCTTTCGAAACGGGTCCATGGCCGCGCATGAAGGCGGCCGAACGTGCCGGGATCCTGCTCAAGGCAGCTGATCTGATCGAGGGCCGGCTGGAAGACATCGCCCGGCTCGACGCACTGGAATCGGGCAAACCGATCGCCCAGGCACGCGGCGAGATCGGCGGCGCCGTCGACATCTGGCGCTATGCCGCCTCGCTTGCCCGCACCCTGCATGGTGAAACCTACGCCAATCTCGGCGACGCCATGCTGGGTGTCGTCCTGCGCGAACCGATCGGCGTCGTCTCGATCATCACCCCGTGGAATTTCCCGTTCCTGATCGTCAGCCAGAAACTGCCCTTCGCGCTCGCCGCCGGCTGCACGGCGGTGGTCAAGCCGAGCGAAATGACCTCGGCCTCGACCTTCGTGCTCGGCGACATCCTGATGCAGGCCGGCCTGCCCGCCGGCGTCGTCAATATCCTGGCCGGACTTGGCGCCGATGTCGGTGCGCCGATGGTCAGCCACCCGCTGGTCGAAATGGTCTCGTTCACCGGCTCCACCCGCGTCGGCAAGATGACGATGGCATCCGCCGCGCAGTCGCTGAAGAAAGTCTCGATGGAGCTCGGCGGCAAGAACGGCCAGATCGTCTTCCAGGACGCCGACCTCGAAGCGGCCGCCGATGCGGCGGTGTTCGGCGGCTTCTTCAATGCCGGCGAGTGCTGCAATGCCGGCAGCCGGCTGATCGTGCACGAGGCGATCGCCGACGATTTTCTCAGCGCCGTCAAGGCGCTTGCCGCCAGGGTCACGGTCGGCGATCCGCTCGATGACCAAACCAAGGTCGGCGCGATGATCTCGTCCGACCATTTGGCCAAGGTTGCCGGTTACGTTGCGGCAGCCGCGACCGAGGGCAGCAGCATCTACAGCGGAGGCAAGCAATTGGCCTCCAATATCGGTCAATACCTCGATCCCACCATCATCCGCGGCGTCACCGAGGACATGGCCATAGCGCGCGAGGAAGTGTTCGGCCCGGTGCTCTCGGTGCTGACTTTTGAATCGATTGAAAAGGCGTTGCACATCGCCAACAACACGCCCTATGGTTTGTCGGCAGGCGTGTGGAGCGCCAGCATCGACACTTGCATGTCGGTCGCGCGCGGCGTGCGTTCGGGAACCGTTTGGGTGAACACGTTCATGGAAGGTTATCCCGAGCTGCCTTTCGGAGGCTACAAGCAGTCCGGTCTCGGACGCGAACTCGGCAAACGCGCCGTCGAGGATTATACCGAGGAAAAGACAATCCAGTTTCATCGCGGCCAGCGCACCGGGTGGTGGGTCGGCTGAGTTGAGAAGAACCCGGCGGCATCCGCCGGTCGTGTAATGCAACAAGGGAGGAAGTACATGTTGCGCAAACTGCTTATCGGAACGGCTCTCGCGTCGGGCCTGGCTTTCGCGGCCCACGCCGAGGACGTCAAGGAAGTCCAGATGCTGCATTGGTGGACCTCGGGCGGCGAAGCGGCTGCTCTCAACGTCCTCAAGGGTGATCTGGCCAAGGAAGGCTATGCCTGGAAGGACGTGCCGGTGGCCGGCGGCGGCGGCGATGCCGCCATGACCGCGCTGAAGGCGATGGTCGCGGCCGGCAATTATCCGACCGCCTCGCAGATGCTCGGCTACACCGTGCTCGACTATGCAGCCGCCGGCGTCATGGGCGACCTGACCGAAACGGCGAAGAAGGAAGGCTGGGACAAGTCCGTTCCGGCAGCCCTGCAGAAGTTTTCGGTCTATGACGGCAAGTGGGTCGCGGCGCCGGTCAACGTTCACTCGGTCAACTGGCTGTGGATCAACAAGGCCGTCCTGGACAAGATCGGCGGCACCGAGCCGAAGACCTTCGACGACTTCGTTGCCCTGCTCGACAAGGCCAAGGCGGCAGGCGTGATCCCGCTCGCTCTCGGCGGCCAGAACTGGCAGGAAGCCACCATGTTCGACTCCGTCGTGCTGTCGACCGGCGGACCCGAGTTCTACAAGAAGGCCTTCAACGACCTCGATGACGAGTCCCTGAAGTCCGACACGATGAAGAAGTCGTTCGACAATCTGGCCAAGCTCGTCACCTATGTCGACCCCAACTTCTCGGGCCGCGACTGGAACCTTGCCACCGCCATGGTCATCAAGGGCGATGCCCTGGTGCAGGTCATGGGCGACTGGGCGAAGGGCGAGTTCCACGCCGCCAACAAGACCCCGGGCACCGACTTCCTGTGCTATCGCTTCCCGGGCACCGACGGCTCGGTGATCTACAACTCCGACATGTTCGGCATGTTCAATGTTCCCGACGACCGCAAGGCCGCCCAGGTCGCACTGGCCACCGCCACCCTGTCGAAGAGCTTCCAGTCGGCCTTCAACGTCGTCAAGGGTTCGGTTCCGGCCCGTACCGACGTTCCGGACACCGACTTCGACGCTTGCGGCAAGAAGGGCATCGCCGACCTGAAGGCAGCCAATGAAGGCGGCACGCTGTTCGGCTCGCTGGCCCAGGGCTATGGCGCGCCTCCGGCGGTCGCCAATGCCTATAAGGATGTCGTCTCCAAATTCGTCCATGGTCAGATCAAGACCTCGGACGAAGCCGTGACCGAGCTGGTCAAGGCGATCGACGACGCCAAGTAAGCGCCACGCGCCAAAAACGCCTTCCCCGCTCCGGCGGGGAAGGCCCAGATCCGCGAACATAGATCCGCGAAGCTGGTTGGCCGCGAGTCGACGGGAGGAGCCCCATGAGCACGGTAGCGACAAGCCAGATCAAGCTGACGCCGGAGCATGCGCGGCCACGCGCCTCGGTGCGCTCGCGCCTGCAGGACGCATTGCCGAAGATCGTGCTGGCGCCGAGCTTCGCCATCACCATCGTCTTCGTCTACGGCTTCATCCTGTGGACGATCTATCTGTCCTTCACCAATTCCAAGACCTTCCCGTCCTATGTCCTAACCGGCTCGCGCGCCTATCAGCGGCTGTGGGGCTGGACCTTCGACACAGACCCGCCGTCGAGCTGGTACACGTCGATCACCAATATGGGTATTTTCGGTTTCCTCTACATCGCGATCTGCCTGGCGCTCGGCCTGTTCCTGGCCATCCTGCTCGACCAGAAGATCCGCGGCGAAGGCGTGTTGAGGCCGATCTATCTCTATCCGATGGCGCTGTCCTTCATCGTCACCGGCGTCGCCTGGAAATGGTTCCTCGATCCCGGCCTCGGTCTCGAGCAGACCTTGCATCAATGGGGCTGGACGAGCTTCCATTTCGACTGGATCAAGAACAAGGATTTCGTCATCTACACGGTGGTCATTGCCGGCGTCTGGCAGGCCTCCGGCTTCATCATGGCGATGTTCCTAGCTGGCCTGCGCGGCATCGACGGCGAGATCATGAAGGCCGCGCAGATCGACGGCGCCACCACCTTCCAGCTCTATCGCCGCATCGTCATTCCGCTGCTGCGGCCGATCTTCCTGTCGGCCTTCATCGTGCTCGCGCATCTCGCCATCAAGTCCTACGATCTCGTGGTCGCACTGACCAGCGGCGGGCCCGGCGGCTCGGCGTGGCTGCCGTCCAACTTCATGTATGAGTACACGTTCAAGCGCAACGAAATGGCCGTCGGCTCGGCCAGTGCGGTGATCATGCTGATGACCATCGTCGCCATCATCGTGCCCTATCTCTATTCGGAACTGCGGGAGAAGCCGCGATGAGCGCCGTCACCACTCCGGCCCGCCAGGCCTCCGGCGGCGTCAACGTCAAGGTCATCAACCGCATCGTCATCTACGGGCTGCTGGCGCTGTTTGCGCTGTTCTACCTGATGCCGCTGTTCGTCATGCTGGTGACTTCGTTCAAGACCATGGACGAGATCCAGAACGGCAACATGCTGGCGCTGCCCAAGGCGCCGACCTTCGACCCGTGGCTGAAGGCGTGGGGCGAGACCTGCGTCGGCCTCACCTGCGCCGGCATCAAGGGCTATTTCTGGAACTCCATCAAGATGGTGGTTCCGGCCGTTCTGATTTCGACCATGCTGGGCGCGCTGAACGGCTACGTTCTGACCAAATGGCGTTTTCGCGGCGCGACGCTGGTGTTCGGGCTGATGCTGTTTGCCTGCTTCATTCCGTTCCAGTCGGTGCTGTTGCCGATGGCGACCATCCTCGGCAGCCTCGGCCGCTTCGGCGTCACACTGGAGAACTCGGTCGGAACGAGCTTCGGTCTCGGCAACCCGACGGTCAACCTGGTCTTCGTCCACGTCGTCTACGGCATCGGCTTCACCACGCTGTTCTTCCGCAACTACTACGAGGCGTTTCCGACCGAACTGGTCAAGGCGGCACAGGTCGACGGCGCATCCTTCTTCCAGATCTTCCGCCGCATCATGCTGCCGAACTCGATGCCGATCTTCGTCGTTACCGTGATCTACCAGTTCACCAACATCTGGAACGACTTCCTGTTCGCCTCGGCTTACGCCGGCACCGGCGACGCGATGCCGATGACGGTGGCGCTCAACAACGTCGTCAACACCTCGACCGGCGTCGTCGAATACAACGTCAACATGGCCGCCGCGATGATCGCGGCACTGCCCACCCTTCTCGTCTATGTGCTCGCCGGCCGCTACTTTGTGCGCGGTCTCATGGCTGGCGCCGTCAAAGGATGATCTGATGGCTTTTCTGGAAATTGATGGTCTGAGAAAGCGCTTCGGCCAGGTCGAGATCCTGAAAGGGATCGATGTCGAGCTCGAGAAAGGCGGTTTCCTGGTGCTGGTCGGCCCTTCCGGCTGCGGCAAGTCCACTTTGCTCAACACCATCGCCGGCCTGGAGACGATCACCTCGGGCGAAATCCGGGTCGACGGCCGCGCCATCAACGATCTGCACCCCTCCAAGCGCGACATCGCCATGGTGTTCCAGAGCTATGCGCTCTACCCGAACATGACGGTGGCCGGAAACATCTCCTTCGGCATGGAGATGCGCGGCGTGCCGGCGGCGGAGCGCCAGAAGGCGATCGACAAGGTGGCCAAGGTGCTGCAGATCGGCCACCTCTTGCAGCGCAAGCCGAGCCAGCTTTCGGGCGGCCAGCGCCAGCGCGTCGCCATGGGCCGGGCGCTGGTGCGCGACCCCAAACTGTTCCTTTTCGACGAGCCTTTGTCCAACCTCGACGCCAAGCTGCGCGTCGACATGCGCATCGAGATCAAGCGCCTGCATGCCACCACCGGCACCACCATCGTCTACGTCACCCACGACCAGATCGAGGCGATGACGCTGGCGACCAAGATCGCCGTGATGCGCGACGGCGAGGTGCAGCAGTTCGGCACGCCGGCCGAAATCTACAACAACCCGAGCAATCTCTTCGTCGCCGACTTCATGGGCTCGCCGGCGATGAACCTGATCCCGGCGACGATCGGTACGTCAGGCAATGCGTTGTCCGTCGTGCTGCAGCGCGAGGCGCGCGAGCCGATCAACCTGCCGATGGCCAATGCGCCGGCGGGCCTGTCGGCATTCCAGGGCAAGCCGATCATCTTCGGTGTCCGTCCCGAGGCCCTGACCGATCCGGAAGGTGCCGAGCGCAACGCCTCGCACATCGCAACCGCGGACTGTCACATCGAGGTCGTCGAGCCGGCAGGTTCGGACACCTTCGCCGTCACCAATCTCGGCGGCAAGGGCGTGGTGGCGCGGCTGCGCGCCGACGCCAACATTCAGCCGGGCACCAACACGCCGCTCGCCTTCAACCTGACAAAGGCGGTGTTCTTCGATCCGGCGACCGAGACCCGTATTCGCTGATGTATGTCGCCCAAAAGTGGATCCGGTTTTGGGGCAACGACATGCATCAAAACAAAAAACTAAAGCGCGTCGGGACGCGATTTAGGCCATGAGAAATCCGGACATCGTCATCATCGGCTCCGGCATCGGCGGCGCCACGATCGCTTCCGGCCTTGTCGGCAGCGGCGCCTCGATCTTGATGCTCGAGCGCGGCGAGCCGTTGCCGGCGACGCCGCACGCGCGCGACACGCGCTCGATCTTCGTCGACGGCCATTATAGGCCGAAGGAGATGTGGCGTGAGGCCGGCGGCGCCGCCTTCAACCCCGGCAATTATTATTATGTCGGCGGCAATTCGAAGTTCTATGGCGCGGTGCTGATCCGCTACCGCAAGGAAGATTTCGCCGCCATGGAGCACTTTGGCGGGGTCTCGCCGGCATGGCCGTTCTCCTATGAGGAATTCGAGCCCTGGTATTCGAAAGCCGAACAGCTGTTTCGCGTGCGCGGTGCACTGGGCGAGGATCCGACCGAGCCGTTCCATTCGATCCCCTACGCCTACAAGCCGGTGCCCGACGAGGCGCCGATCGCCCGCGCCCGCGCCGAGCTGAAAAACCTCGGCCTGCATCCGGCCTCGCTGCCGCTCGGCGTCGACATCGACGCCTGGCTGAAAGAGGGCAAGACCGGCTGGGATGCGTTTCCCAACACCGGCCAGGGCAAGGTCGACGCGCAGACAGGACCGCTGACGGCGGCCCTGAAGGACACCAACATCCGGCTCGAGACCGGCTGTTATGTCGAGTACCTGGAGGCATCGACCGACGGCAAAACCATTGCTGCCATCCACTATCGGCAGAATGGTGAGCTGAAAAAGGTCGCGCCGAAACTGGTCATCCTCTCCGCTGGCGCGGTCAATTCCGCCGTCATCCTGCTGCGATCACCGTCTCCTGATGGCAAGGGCCTTGCCAACCGCTCCGATCAGGTCGGGCGCAATTTCATGAACCACAATTCCAGCGCCATGCTGGCGATCGATCCGCGCCGCCGCAACGATGCCGTCTACCAGAAGACGCTGATGCTCAACGACTACTATCTGTCCGACGGCAAGGGCGGTAAGCCGCTGGGGAACGTCCAACTGCTCGGCAAGATCGACGGCAACATGCTGCGGGCCAATGTCAAGTACACGCCGGGATTCGCGCTCGACTTCATGGCCGGCCACGCCGTCGACTGGTACCTTATGTGCGAAGACCTGCCCGACCCGGAAAGCCGCATCATGGTCGACGGCAAGGACATCATCATGCAGTGGCGGCGCTCCAACATGCAGTCGCTCGACGGGCTGAACAAGGTAATGCGCGAAAACTTCCGCGCCTGCGGCTATCCCATCGTGCTGTCGCGCCCCTTCGACAAGCGCACGCCGTCGCATCAATGCGGCACGATCAAGATGGGCGACGATCCGGCGACGGCGGCGCTCGACCCCTACTGCCGCTCCTTCGACCACCGGAACCTGTTCGTCGTCGACGCCGGTTTCCTGCCGAACTCGGCGGCGGTCAACCCAGCGCTGTCGATTGCAGCCCAAGCGCTGCGTGTTGCTGACCACATCCGCAAGACGGACCTCGCCGCATGACCCGCCCCGCCGCCATCGTCACCGGCGGCGCGCGCGGCATCGGCCTCGCCTGCGCCCAGGCACTGGCGGATGCCGGCTTCGATATACTGGTCGCCGACCTTGCCGAAACAGCCGCCGACGGACTTGCCCCCGACATCACCAAGCGTGGCGCAAAATTCGCCTATGTCAGGTGCGACATCGCGGACCTCGACACCCATACAGCACTTGTCGATGCCGCGATGCGCGCCTTCGGCCGCATCGACTGCCTGGTCAACAATGCCGGCGTCGGCGCCGTGGTGCGCGGTGACCTCTTGGACCTCAAGCCGGAGAATTTCGATCGCACGCTCGGCATCAACCTGCGCGGCACCGTCTTCCTCAGCCAGGCTGTCGCCAAGGCGATGCTGGCTGCGCCAGGCGATCAGAGATCCATCATCACCATCACCTCGGTCAGTGCTGAAATGGCGTCGCCGGAACGGCCGGACTACTGCATCTCGAAGGCCGGGCTTTCGATGTGGGTGAAGAACCTGGCGTTGCGGCTTGCGCCTGAAAACATCGGCGTCTTCGAAGTCCGGCCCGGCATCATCCGCACCGACATGACCTCAGGCGTGACCGCCAAATATGACGCCCTTATCGACGGCGGCCTGGTTCCGGCCAAACGCTGGGGCGAAGCATCGGACATCGGCGCGGTGGTGGCGACGCTCGCCGGCGGCAAGCTCGGCTTTTCGACCGGCTCGATCATCAATGTCGACGGCGCGCTCTCGGTGCCACGGCTATGAATGGATCAGGAAATGACTGACTATATCATCGTGGGCGCCGGTCCTGCCGGCTGCGTTATGGCCAACCGGCTGAGCGAAGATCCCAGCAATTCGGTCCTGCTGCTGGAAGCCGGCGGCAAGGACTGGCACCCCTACATCCACATGCCGGCGGGCTTCGCCAAGATGACCAAAGGCATTGCTTCCTGGGGTTGGTCGACCGTGCCGCAAAAGCACATGAAGGACCGCGTCTTCTGGTACACGCAGGCCAAGGTCGTCGGCGGCGGCTCGTCCATCAACGCCCAGATCTACACGCGCGGCAATGCCCGCGACTACGACGCCTGGGAGAAGGAAGAAGGCCTCGCCGGCTGGGGCTATCGCGACGTGCTGCCCTATTTCAAGCGCGCCGAAAACAACCAGCGCTACGCCAACGACTTTCATGGCGACCAGGGCCCGCTCGGCGTGTCCAACCCGATTTCGCCGCTGCCTATCTGCGAGGCCTATTTCCGTGCCGGCCAGGAGATGGGCATCCCCTTCAATCCGGACTTCAACGGCGCTGCCCAGGAAGGCGTCGGCTACTACCAGCTGACCCAGAAGGATGCCCGGCGCTCGTCCGCTTCAGTCGCCTATTTGAAGCCGATCCGCGCCCGCAAGAATCTGACCGTCCGAACCGATGTGCTGGTGACGCGCATCGTCGTCGAGAACGGTCGCGCTATCGGCGTCGAGGTGGTCGACAGGCCGGGCGGCGAGAAGAAAATCCTGCGCGCCGAGCGCGAGGTGATCGTCTCGTCCGGCGCCATCGGCTCGCCGAAGCTCCTGATGCAGTCGGGGATCGGCCCCGCAGACCATCTGAAGTCGGTCGGCGTCACGCCGGTGCATGACCTGCCCGGCGTCGGCTCCAACATGCAGGACCATCTCGATTTGTTCGTCATCGCCGAATGCACCGGCGATCACACCTATGACAACTACGCCAAGCTGCACCGCACGGCCTGGGCCGGTCTGCAATATCTGCTGCTGAAGAAAGGCCCGGTGGCCTCCAGCCTGTTCGAGACCGGCGGCTTCTGGTACGCCGACCCGACCGCCGCCTCGCCCGACATTCAGTTCCATCTCGGCTTGGGATCCGGCATCGAGGCCGGCGTCGAGAAGCTGAACAATCCAGGTGTCACCCTGAACTCGGCCTTCCTGCGGCCGCGCTCACGCGGCACGGTGCGGCTGAAGAGTGCCGACCCGTCCGACCACCCGCTGATCGATCCGAACTACTGGTCCGATCCGTATGACCGCGCCATGTCGATCAAGGGGCTGCGACTGGCGCGCCAGATCATGCGACAGAAGGCGCTTGCCCCTTACGTGCTGCGCGAAGTGCTGCCCGGGCCGTCGCTCGCCAGCGACGACGAGCTGTTCGACTATGCCTGCCGCACCTCCAAAACCGACCATCACCCGGTTGGCACCTGCCGCATGGGCCATGACGACATGGCCGTGGTGACACCGGATCTGCGGTTGCGCGGCATCGAGGGCCTGCGCGTTTGCGATGCCTCGGTGATGCCGCGCGTGCCTTCATCCAACACCAATGCGCCGACAATAATGGTCGGTGAAAAAGGAGCCGATCTGGTCCTCGGCCGCGAGCCGCTGCCGCCGGCGGTGTTTTCCGGAAACCGGGCTGCTTAGCCGCTGAGGAGCAAGACATGATCAGGCACTGTGTTTTCGCTAGATTTCGCAATGATGTCGACGCCGCCGAACGCACGGCGATCCATGCCGATCTCGAAGCGCTGCGACAGGTTATCGACGGCATGGACGCCGTAAAATTCAGCGCCAATGTCAGCCCGGAGCCGTTCGCACGCGGCTTCACCCATGGCTTCACCATCGACTTCCGCGATGCTGCCGCGCGCGATGCCTATCTTGCGCATGAAGCGCACCAGCGCGCCGGCGCACGCCTGGTCGCTGCCCTGGAAGGCGGCACGGACGGGCTGATGGTGTTTGATCTCGAAATCTAGACTCACCATCAAGCCACGATCGAGTTCATCGACAGATGGCGCCGGTCGCTCCTCATTGCACCTCAGCGGGCGTTCGATCAAATGAGCCGCGCGAAAAAGTGACCACCGGTCTTCCCTGAACTGGCTGATAATTCCTCACATCGATGATGGTGGAGGAGGAAGATTTGCCCCTTAATTCGCAGCAGAAGAAGACCGTCCTCGCCTCGTTCCTGGGCTGGACGCTCGATGCTTTCGATTTCTTCCTTCTGACATTCCTGCTCACCGATATCGCGACCGAATTCCACGCCGACGTGCCCGCGGTCTCCAAGGCGCTGTTCCTGACCTTGGCCACACGCTTCATCGGCGCGTTCTTCTTCGGCATGCTTGCCGACAAATACGGGCGCAAGCCGATCCTCATGCTCAACATCGTGAGCTATTCGGTGATCGGCGCGCTGGCCGCCTTCTCGCCCAATCTCGGCATCTTCCTCGCCCTGCGCGCGCTGTTCGGCATCGCCATGGGCGGCGAATGGGGGCTTGGCAGTTCGCTGGCCATGGAATCCATTCCGCCGAGCGCACGCGGCATGGTCTCCGGTATCCTGCAATGCGGCTATCCGGCCGGCTATCTGCTGGCGGCGGTGGTCTATGGCCTGCTCTATCAGCAGACGATCGGCGGCTACACGATCGGCTGGCGCGCCATGTTCCTGCTCAGCTTCGTGCCGGCGCTGATTGTGCTCTTCATCCGCTCGCATGTGCCGGAATCGCCGGCCTTCGTCGAAGCGCAGAAGACGGCTCGACCGGGCATGTGGGAAACCCTGCAGAAACACTGGGGTGTCGCGCTCTATGCCGTCGTGCTGATGATGTTCTTCAATTTCTTCAGTCATGGCACGCAGGACCTCTACCCGACCTTCCTGAAGAAGCAGCACGGCTTCGATCCGCATACGGTGAGCTGGATCACCATCGTCGCCAATATCGGCGCCATCGTCGGCGGCCTGGCATTCGGCGCGCTGTCCGAAAAGATCGGCCGCGTCAACGCCATCACGCTGGCCTGCCTGATCGCCTTGCCGTCGATCCCGCTATGGGCCTACTCGACCACGCCGTTCATGCTCGCCATCGGCGCCTTCGTCATGCAGGTCGCGGTCCAGGGCGCCTGGGGCGTCATCCCCGTGCACCTCAACGAGCTTTCGCCCGGAGCGGTGCGGGCGACCTTGCCCGGCTTTATCTATCAGGCGGGCAATCTCGCCGCGTCCTATGGCGGCCCCTATCAGGCAGGAATCGCGGAAAGCGCCGGAGGCAGCTATGGCTATGCCCTGGCGCTGTTCGCAGGCGTGGTCGCCATCTGCATCATCGTCGTCATCCGTTTCAGTCCGGAACGACGTGGCCAGCTGATGACCGTGCTCAATTAGGGTCGAAATCAGCCGAGCCTGAGCGCAACGACACCGGCGACGATGCTGAGCGCGGCGGCACCGCGCCAGCCGGTCATTTTTTCGCCGAGAGCGAAGACCGAGATCATCATGGCAAACAGGATCGAGGTTTCGCGCAGCGAGGCCACGGAGGCGATCGGCGCCTTGGTCATCGCCCACATGACGATCCAGTAGGCGGCGCCGCTGAGCACGCCCGTGAACAGCCCTGCCTTCCAGTCGCGCGCCAACACCGGCAGCGCCTTCGGCCCGCGGAAGATGAGGCACAGCACCAAGGCGCCAAAAGCATCGCAGATGAACAGCCAGGCTGCATAGCTCTGCGCGGTTGCCGCCAGCCGTGCGCCGCTGCCGTCGGACAGCGTGTAACTGGCAATGAAGATGGAAGTGCCCAGTGCGAAGCCAACCGCGCGCAGATTGAGTTTTTCCAGATGTGCGCCGCCACGAAACGACATCACCAGCGTGCCGGCCGACAACAGGAAGATGCCGAGCATGGCGAACGGGCCGGGAATCTCGGCAACGACGAACATGCCGCCAAAGGCCGAGAGCAGAGGTGCGGTGCCCCGCGCCAGCGGATAGGTCTGGGCGAAATCGCCCGCCTTGTAGGCGCCGATCAGGAAGGTGCGGTAGCCCATGTGGAAAATGACGGAGGCGATGATGTAGGGCCACACCTCCGCCTTCGGCACTTCGACGAAGGGCAGCACCACGAGTGCCGCCGCGCCCATGCCGAGCGTCATCAGCGTGATCGACAGGAAGCGGTCGAGATGGACCTTGACCAGCGCATTCCAGATCGCGTGCATGGCAGCGGCGGCAAGCACTGCGAAAAAAACGAAAAGCGTCATGTGGCAATGCCGGGCGTTTCCAGGTCGATGTCGACCCGCAACGGAAAATGATCCGACGCAACCTCGCCGATATCGGCACCGATCGAACGCACCCGCCCGGCGAACATGCCGCCGACGAAGCAATGGTCGAGCCGGCGCTTTGCCAATCTGCCGTCGATGGTCTTCACATGGGTATGGAAGTCCGGAACCGGCTCCCCGGCAACGGCGGCGGCATCGACGAAACCGCTGAGATAGGCGGCACCCCGATGGTAGGGCGTGCTGCCGACGATGTGGCGATATTCGACGCTGCCCGGCTCCATGTTGAAATCGCCCATCCAGATCGCCGCCAGCGGGTTTTCCGGCTCCGCTTCGCCGCTGGTCCAGTTGCGCGTGGGCTCGTCGTCGACGCCGCTCCACGGCCCGCCGTCGGACGGTGCCCGGCGATGCTCGGCCAGGAGATAGTCGATCTGCTCCAGCCGCTCCTCGGCCGCGATATGGGCGAGATGCAGCGACAACACCCGCACCGGCCCTGCCGGCGTGCGGATCATGCATTCAAGTGCTGCATTGCGGGTGTTGAGCGGCCGCTGCGTGCGGCGCATCGGCAGCGCATGCAGCCGCGACCAGACGATCGGCAGTTTCGACAGCACCATGGTTCCGAACTGGCGGCGCCGGTTGACCAGACGGCCGTCATGCCGCTCGCTGGCGTCCATGTCGAAGGCCGGGCCATAGACCCAGTGATAATCGGGCAGCAGGCTGGAAAGCAATTCCGGCTGATCGTCGAAATTGCTGCGTTGCCAGTGACGCTCGACTTCCTGCAGTGCAATGACGTCGGCGCCGGCAACGATGCGCGCGGCGCGCGAAAGATCGTAGCGCCCGTCGCTGCCGAACCCGTACTGGATGTTGTAGCTGACCAGCTTCATTGCTTATCCGGCTCAATTTCGTGTTGGCAGTAGCGGTTCGATGCCGCGGTTGCAATGTGCAGGAGAATGGACGTGGCTTGGACCAGCCTTGCCCCTGACCGGGATCATGCACCGATCCCGAAGCACTTCGGTATCTTCCCTGCGCCGGAAAACGGCGTGCGATGCCTCAAGTATTCAGCGGCTGGAACCGGCCGGGTGGCGACGCGGCCAGTTCGGTCCAGTCGATCTCTTCCTCAAGGCGATGATAGGCTTCGTCGCCAATCGTCCCGTTGCGGCGCAATTCCTCCAGCGCGTCGCGCTGGCTCTTGATCGCATAAAGACGCAAGCGGTCATATTCGGTCGCCGCCTGGGCATCGTCGGGGTTTTTGGCGATCTTGCGTTGAGCGGCATATTGCTCGCGCACCGCGGCCGCAGCGTCCGATGTCTTGCCGCTCAATATGTCGAGCGCCGCCTGCATGACCACAACGCGCGCCTGCGCAACCTCGCGGTCGACCGTTTCGTCAGGGTTGAGATTCAAAAGGCGCAGCAGCGGCTTCAGGCTCATGCCTTGCAGCACCAGCGTGCCGAGGACGACCGTGAAGGCAGCGAGCACGATCGGGTCGCGGGCCGGGAATTCAGCCGGCAGGGCGAATGCCGCCGCAAGCGTCACCAAACCGCGCATCCCGCACCAGCCGATCAGCACGCCGCCACGAAACGACGGAGCGTCACGCTGACGATCAGCCACACCGAAACGGTCAAACCACCTGATGATCGCGCCGCACCCCAGAACCCAGACGAAGCGTGAGACGATGACGATGGCGAGCACGGTCCCGGCCAGGACGAACGCATCGGTCTGCCCCTGCCCGGCAAGCCGGCCGACGATCGTACGCGCCTGCAGGCCCATCAGCACGAAAGCCAGAACATTGAGCACGAAGACCGCCGTTTCCCAGACGGAATAAGAGCTGATGCGGTTTCTGGCCGGCATGCGGCGCGGCGCGGTGCGGGCGATCGTCATGGCATAGACGACTATGGTGATGATGGCCGACAGTCCGATCCTGTCGGCCAGGATCCAGACCCCGAACGTGCCGGCAAATTGCACCACAGTGCCGCTCGCCGGGTCCTCGATCCGGCCCAGCGTCATCAGAGACAACCGGCCAAGCAGATAGCCGGCCGCAAGACTGCCGAGCGTGGACAGCAGGATCATCGGAACGGCGCTGCTCAGCAGAATGGAGCCTGCTGCCGCAGAAATCGCCATTCGGTAAATCAGCAGCGCGGTGGCGTCGTTAAGCAGGCTCTCGCCTTGCAGAATGGCAGTGATGCGATGCGGCACCTTGAACTGGCCAAGCACGGCCGATGCCGCAACCGCATCGGGCGGCGCCACGATGGCGCCAAGCGCTATGGCCGCGGCAATCGGCAGACCTGCCATCGCCCAGCCGGCCAGCGCCACCGTCGCTGTCGTGAAAAGGACGGCACCAAGCGCCAGCAGCACAAGCGGCACCTTGTAGCGGTTGAGATCGCGCAGCGACGTGTCATAGGCGGCGTCGAGCAGCACCGGCGCGATGAACAGGGCAAGCGCCAGTTCCGGGTCGATCTCGATGGTCGGCACGCCAGGCACGAAGGCGATGGCCACCCCTGCCAGCGCCAGCAAAGAGGGATAAGGAACCTGCACGCGCCGCGACAGCGCCGTCAACGCAACGGCGATCAACAGCAGAACGAGTGTCAGTTCGAAAAGAACCATGGCCTCTTATAGCCGGGAAGCGAGATTCTGGCAGCGGCAAAGCGGCTGGAAATTGTTGATTGCCCGGCAAGCTCGAGCCGGCAGAAAATGCCTCGAATTGCTTCCTGACAAATCGCCGTCCACACCGACATTGAAATCATCTGATATGGGGCTCGCTTAAACGCGGACTTCCCTGCACTGCAGCCCATGCCACGCGGGCGGAAGCATCCTTCCCCCTTCGCTAACCGGGATACAGCCATTCATTCCAAACAAGCGCAGCAGCCTAGTGCAGCACGAGCATATCGCTCGAAGAAAACCAGATCTCGGCCTTCTCACCAACTGCGGGGGGCGGCGTTGCCGGGCTGTTGAACGTGTCGAGCGAGACCGTGTTGCCGCCGATGCCGACGCGAACCCGGATGACCGATCCGAGGAAATGCACTTCGGAGATTTCTCCGGATAGGCTGGAGTCACGGCCAGGCTGGCGGCCCAGCGAAATAGCTTCCGGACGCAGCGCCAGGGACAGCGTGTCGCCCGACTTGGAACCGTTGAGCTTGCCCTTGAGCGAGACCTGTTCGGAATTGACCCGCACCGTGCCCGCGGCGGCATCGGTGACGGTGCCTTCCAGCACATTCAGCGTGCCGACGAAATTGGCGACGAACTTGGTTGCCGGCCGGTTGTAGATCTCGAATGGCGTGCCGACCTGCTCGGCCTTGCCGCCATACATGACGGCGATGCGGTCCGAGATCGACAGCGCCTCTTCCTGGTCGTGCGTGACGAAGATGGTGGTGATGCCGAGCTTCTTCTGGATCGACCGGATTTCCTCGCGCAGCGACACGCGCACCTTGGCGTCGAGCGCCGACAGCGGCTCGTCGAGCAGCAGCAGCTTTGGCTTCGGCGCGATGGCGCGGGCTAGCGCGATGCGCTGCTGCTGGCCGCCCGAGAGCTGGTAGGGATAGCGATCCGCCATCTGCGGCAGCTTGATGATGCCGAGCATCTCGGCGACGCGGGCATCGATGTCCGCCCTCGGCATGCCGGCGACCTTCAAGCCGAAGCCGATATTCTGCGCCACGGTCAGGTTCGGGAACAGCGCATAGGCCTGGAACACCATGCCGACATTGCGCTGGTTGGGCTTCAGTCTCGTAATGTCCTTGCCGCTGACGACGATCGTGCCCGCGCTCGGCTCCTCGAAACCGGCAACCATGCGCAACACCGTCGTCTTGCCGCAGCCGGATGGCCCGAGGAAGGAGACGAATTCGCCGCGCTCTACGTCGAGATTGAAATCCTCCACCACCGTGGTGGCGCCGAAGGATTTTCGAACGTGCTGGATGGAGAGGAATGGGTCGGCCATGGCGTGGTTCTCTCGATCAATTTGGGCGGTTCGCCGATTTCGGCGCGAAGCGGGACAGGATCTGTATCAGCGACATGCAGCCCCAGGTGATGGCGAAGGCGATCACTGCAAGGGCTGCGGGCTCGTATGCACGGTTGGCGCCGATGTTCTGCAGATACGGGCCGAAAGCCGGACGGCTGAGCAGGCTGGCCATTGTAAACTCGCCAATGACGATGGCGAAAGTCAGGAATGCGCCGGACAGCACCGCGATCAGCACATTGGGCAGGATGACGCGGGTGATGATGGTGCCCCAGCCCGCACCCAGAATTTGCGCGGCTTCGGTCAGCGTACGCACATCGATGGTGCGCAGACCGGTGTCAACGGCCCGATACATGTAAGGCAGAGACAGCGTCGTATAGCCAATGACAAGCAACGCATTCGCACCCCAATTGCTTGCCAAGAATGGCAGCGGCGAGTTCGAGCCGTACATCCTGATATAGCCGAAGACGATGACGATTGCCGGAATGACCAGCGGCAAAAGGGTGATGAATTCGACGATTGGCCTGAGCTGAGGCAGACGCAGCCGGATCCAGTATGCCGCCGGCACCACGATCAGCACCCCCAGGATAATGGTGCAGAGCGCAGCGATGACTGAAAAAAGGAAAGTTGACTGGAAGCGCGCGTCTCCCAGCACGACTTGATAGGCGTCGAAGGAATGGACGCCGCGCCGCATGCGCAGCGAGAACTCGACCGTCGCCATCAACGGAATAAAGAAATAGGCGGCCCCGACAACAAAGACGACCCAGGCCCAGAACTTACCCGACTTCATTTGAGCCACCTTTCGGACCGAGTCCGAAACCAGATGTAGAAGACATTCGCAAGCCCGGTGATGACGATCATGCCAAAGGCTATGGCATAAGCGAGTTGCGGGTTGTGCAGCACGTCGCCGTTCATCTGCGAGTAGAGCTTGATCGGAACGATATTAAGCGTCGGACCGGCAAACGCATAAGCGGTGGCGATGGCGCCGAAGGCGTTCGCAAACAACAGGATGACCGTACCGAGAAAACTCGGCCATATCACAGGGATGACAACCATGCGCCAGTACTGCGCCTGCGTGGCACCGAGCGTGGCCGCAGCCTCGCCCCACTCCTTCTTCAAGCCGTCGATGGCTGACACGATGATGACCACCATCAGGGGAATCTGAAAGAACAGATAGACCGCGATCAGGCCCGTTGTGGTGAGAAAATTGAAGCCCATCGCGTAAATGTTGATGTTGAGCACGTCACGCAGAAGCGTCGTGACGATACCGACACGGCCGAGCGTAGCCAGGAACGCGAAGGCGAGCGGCAAGCCGGCAAAATTCGAGGCGACGCCCGAAAACGTCAGGGTCGCGGAGCGCGTCCAGCTTGGCAGTCCGCCGCGCACGATCGCGATCGCGATGGCGAGCCCGGCAAACGCCCCGATGATGGCCGACCAGAAACTGATCTTGATCGAAGACCAGTAGGAATTGCTGATCGACGGATCGCTGACCAGCTGCAGAATATTGTCGAGCGTGAACCCGCCTTCACCGTTCCGGAAGGCTCCCACGACGAGATAGAGCGTGGGCAGGATCAAGAACATTAGGGCAAAGATGAAGAACGGCGCCACGCCGATCCATTGCGTCGGCAAGCGGAAGGCGGTCGCCTCCTTCGGCGGCACCGGCTTGGTGGCGAATGCCTGATTTGAAAGCGAGAGATCGGTCATGCGCCGGCTACCGTCTTCGAGGAAGGACCGGGCGGCCTCGCGGCCGCCCGGTGGATTTCAGTCTTACTTGACGTTGGCGCCGACAGTGGCGTCCCAGTTCTTGCTGATAGCTTCCTTGGCCTTAGCCTGCTCGTCGAGCGACGGGAACGCGGCCGAGGCATAGGATTCCGCCGGCGGCAGCTTGGCCAGCACGTCCGCCGGGATCTTGCCGTTCTTGGCGAGATCGTTGAAGCGGATCGGGTGGCAATAGCCCTTCAGCCAGCCGATCTGGCCTTCGTCGGAGTAGAGGTATTCCATCCACAGCTTGGCTGCATTCGGATGCGGCGCGTAGGCGCTGATCGCCTGCACGTAGACGCCGGCAACGACGCCGGTCTTCGGCACGATGACGTCGACGGGCGGGTTGCCCTTCAGCGTGTCGCGGCCGGCGAGCGCGTTGTAGTCCCAGTTGATCAGGATCGGGGTCTGACCCTGGGCAAGCGTTGCCGGCTTGCCCACGACCGGAACGAAATTGCCGGCGGCGTTGAGCTTCTTGAAGAAGTCTAGGCCAGCAGTGCCGGCAGCTTCACCGGCTGCGGCGCCACCGGAAAGGCCGGCGGCGTAGACAGCCTGGATGGCCTGGTTTGAAACGCGCGGATCGCCGGCAAGAGCGACCGCGTTGGCGAATTCCGGCTTCAAGAGGTCGGCCCAGTCGGTGGGCGATTCCTTGATCAGGTCCTTGTTCACCATGAACGACAGAACGCCGTAATAGTCGCCGTACCAAAAGCCGTCGGCATCCTTGGCGCTGTCGGGGATCGAGTCCCAGGTCGACACCTTGTAAGGCTGGATCAGGCCATCGGCCTTGGCGGTCGGGCCGAAGGACAGGCCGACGTCGATGACGTCGGGCGCCTGCGGGCCCTTGTTGTCCTTGTTGGCCTTGATCGCCTCGACCTCGTCGCCGGAGCCGGCGTCGGGGTTGAGTTCGTTGACGGTGATTTCCGGATACTTCGCCTTGAAACCTGCGATGACATCGCCATAGCCGCACCAGTCATGCGGCAGCGCGATGGTGGTGAGCTGGCCTTCCGCCTTGGCAGCCTTGACGAGATCGTCCAGCGAATCCGCGGACGAAATCACCGTCGACGCGAAAAGCGCCGCGGCCGAAAGGGAAAGCACTTTCCCCGTGAACTTGAACATGTGTTCTCTCCGTTGAACTGACGCCGTTGGACGCCTGCGATGCGGTATCGTTTTCATGTGACAGCCAGATGAAAGCTTTGTGAAAGCGGCTGCTCGCAGTGCGAAAAAGTAAACTCTTTTTAACCTGATGTAGCAATCGCTCCGCGATTCTTTTTCCGGCTAACTAGTTTGTGCCTTGCCCGTCATCCTCCCCCTTGTTTTCCATAGCCCCTTTTCAGATCACTTTGCGGCGCGGAAAACGCCTCAGACCGTGCCGGCAATGGCGTTTTCGAGCAAGGTCAGCGCCGCCTTCTTGGTCAGCTTGACCGGGTTGCCGCCGGCGGTCGGATCGACCACCGCCATGTCGGCGATCAGCGCCTTGCGTTTCTTGTCCATGTCGAGCCCCTTGATAAGGCCCGGCAGCGCATGCGGCACCTTCAATTCCTTGCGCAGCTTGATAATCGCCTTGGCGAACCCGTCGAAGCCGCCCTTGATGCCGCAATAGGCGGCGAGCCGGCCGATACGCTCCTCGATGGAGTCACGGTTGAAGGCGAGCACATAGGGCATGAACACCGCATTGGTCATGCCGTGATGGGTGTCATAGAGCGCACCGACCGGATGCGACAGCGAATGGATGGCGCCGAGCCCCTTCTGGAAGGCAGTGGCGCCCATGGCGGCGGCGCTCATCATGTGGGCGCGCGCGACGAGATCCCTGCCGTTGGCATAGGCCTTCGGCAGGTTCTCGAAGACCAGCCTCACACCTTCGACGGCGATGCCGTCGGCCATCGGATGATAGCCCGGCGCGCAATAGGCCTCGAGACAGTGGGCGAGCGCATCCATGCCGGTGCCGGCGGTGATGAAGCCGGGCATGCCGACCGACAGCTCCGGATCGGCAATAACGATTGCTGGCAAAAGTTTCGGATGGAAGATGACCTTCTTGGTGTGCGTCGCCTCATTGGTGATAACACCGGCGCGGCCAACTTCCGATCCGGTCCCGGCGGTGGTCGGCACGGCGATGATCGGCGCGATGGCGTCCGAATTGGCGCGCGTCCACCAGTCGTCGACATCCTCGAAATCCCATACCGGCCTGACCTGCCCGGCCTGGAAGGCGATCAGCTTGCCGAGATCGAGCGCCGAACCGCCGCCGAAGGCGATGACGCCGTCATGTTTGCCCTTCTTGAACACGGCGATGCCGGCGGTCAGATTGGACTCGACCGGGTTAGGCCTGACCTCGGAGAAGACGCCGTAAGGAACCTTGGCGTCGTCGAGTATCTTCAGCGTCGAGGCGACGACCGGCAGTTTCGCCAGTCCAGGGTCGGTGACGAACAACGGCCGCTTGATGCCGGTGGCCGCCAGCACCTCAGGCAATTCCTTGATGCGGCCGGCGCCGAAGCGGACGGTGGTGGGGTAGTTCCATTTGGAGATCAGCTTGGACATTTTTGTCTTTCAATAAATCAGATGGCTTCGCGCAGATGGAATGATTTCGGCCGGGTCAGATTGTCGTAGCCGATGGCCGACAAGCCCGCACCCTTGCCGGTGTCCTTGACGCCGGTCCAGACCAAGGCCGGGTCGAGGTAGTCGCAGCGGTTCATGAACACCGTGCCGGTCTCGACGCGGTTGCCGATCGCCACGGCATGCTCGGTATCGCGCGTCCAGATCGAAGCGGTCAGCCCATAGGGACTGTCGTTCATCAGCGCGATCGCCTCTTCGTCGTTGCGCACCTTCATGATGCCGACGATCGGGCCAAAGCTTTCCTCGCGCATGACGCTCATCTGATGATCGACTTCTGTCAGCACCTCAGGTGCCAGATAAGGCGAACCAGCCTTGTCGTTAGCCACCTTCATGTTGATGTGCGCCTTGGCACCCTTGCGCAGCGCTTCCGCCTTCTGTTCACGGATCAGGTCAGCAAAGCGCGCCTGCGCCATCGGTCCCATCGTTATCGCCTGGTCGAGCGGATTGCCGACGACATAGTTCTTGGTCTCGGCGATGAAGCCTTCGACGAATTCGTCATAGACCTTCTCGTGCACATAAACGCGTTCGATGCCGCAGCAGCACTGGCCGGAATTGTAGAAGGCGCCGTCGACCAGATTGGCGACCGCATGGTCCATCTTGGCGTCGGGCAGCACATAGGCCGGATCCTTGCCGCCAAGCTCGAGGCCGAGCGTCATGAAGGTGCCCGCCGCCGCCTTTTCGATGGCGCGGCCGCCGCCGACCGAACCGGTGAAATTGACGTGGTCGATCTTGCCCGAGCCGAGCAGCCTTTCGGTCTGGGCGTGGTTCAGCACGACATTCTGGAACACGCCCTTGGGCAGGCCGATCTTGTCGAAAGCCTGCTGAAAGCGCTCGCCGACCAGCAGCGTCTGCGCCGCATGCTTCAGGATCACGGTGTTGCCGGCCATCAGCGCCGGCACGATGGTGTTGACGGCGGTCAGATAGGGATAATTCCACGGCGCGATCACCATGACGACGCCGAGCGGGTCTTTCTTCACATAGCGGCGGAAACCGTCCTTGGGGTTGGAGGCCGGCACCGATTTGAGCGCCTGCTCGGCGATCTCGACCATGTAGTTGGTGCGTTCCCTGACGCCGCCGAATTCGCCGCCATAGCGCACGGGGCGCCCCATCTGCCAGGCGATCTCCGGCACGATCTCGTCGGTCATCGCGACCAGCGCTTCCAGCATAGCCAACATGTACTTGCCGCGCTCGACGATAGGTGTCTCAGCCCACTTCTCTTGCGCCGCCTTGGCGCGTTCCACTGCGGCGTTGATCGCCTGGTCTGTAGCAATCGGCCGCTCGGCATAGATCGAGCCATCGACGGGGGTAATGAGTTTGACCGTCTCGGTCATTTTGTAAGTCCTCGTATTCTACAACAAAATCGTATGGCCTGGCGCTGCCCCTCATCTGCCTGCCGGCAGCCTCTCCCCACAGGGAGAGGCTAAGAGTGAAGGGGGGCGCCAACGAACCGTCGATACCTAATACCGCTCGAACCCTCTGTGCAGTTCCCAATCCGTAATCCGGCGGTCGTATTCGAACTGCTCCCACTTTGCGGTGTGGACATAGTGTTCGAGCACATCCTCGCCGAGCGCCTGCTTGAGCATCTTCGACTTCGCCAGCGTGTCGGTGGCATCGCGCAGCGTCTTCGGAATCTCCGGCAGGCGAGATGCCTGATAGGCATCGCCGACGAACGGCTTCTGCAATTCCAGCTTTTCGTCGATGCCGGCAAGGCCGGCGGCGATCAGGGCTGCGAAAGCAAGATACGGGTTGAGGTCGGCGCCACCGATGCGGCATTCCATGCGGATGCCCTTGGTGCCCTCGCCGCACAGGCGGAAGCCTGCGGTGCGGTTGTCCTCGCTCCACATGATCTTGGTCGGCGCGAAGGTGCCGGCCTGGAAGCGCTTGTAGGAGTTGATATAGGGCGCCAGGAACCAGGTGAATTCCTTGGCGTATTTGAGCTGGCCGGCGGCCCATTGCTGGCCGAGTGTCGACAGCGTCCAGTCGGCCTTTTTGTCGAAGAACAGCGGTGTCTTGCCGTCGGCGCTCCACAGCGAATTGTGGATGTGGCTGGAATTGCCGGCGAGCCCGTAATTATACTTGGACATGAACGAAATCGCCTTGCCCTCGGACTCGGCGATTTCCTTGGCGCCGTTCTTCAGGATGACGTGGCGGTCGGCCATGTCGAGCGCCTCGGCATAGCGCACATTGATCTCTTCCTGGCCAGGACCCCACTCGCCCTTGGAATTCTCGATCGGAATGCCGGCCGCTTCCATTTCGTTGCGAAGCCGGCGCATGACGCCTTCTTCCTTGGTGGTGATGCCGATCTGGTAGTCGCCGATATAGGGCGATGCGGTGTCGAGACTTTGCCAGTGCTTCTTGCGGGCCGAATCGTAGGTCTCGTTGAACAGATAGAATTCGAGCTCGGATGCGAAATAGCCGATATAGCCGCGCTCGCTCAGCCGCTTGACCTGCTTCTTCAAGATGGCGCGCGGCGAATGCGGCAGGTCGTCATGCGTGTGGTGGTCGAGCACGTCGCAGATCACGAGCGCGGTCTTTTCCAGCCAGGGAATGCGCCGCAGCGTGGCGAGATCCGGCTTCATGACGAAATCGCCATAGCCCTTCGACCAGCTCGCCGCCTTGTAGCCCGGCACCGGCTCCATATCGATGTCTGCGGCCAGCAGATAATTGCATCCATGCGTTTCGTCATGCGCGGAATCGACGAAGTACTGCGCCAGGAAGCGTTTTCCCGCCAGCCGTCCCTGCATGTCGACGATGCAGGCCAGCACGGTGTCGATCTCACCGCTGGAGACCGCTTTCTTCAACTGATCGAACGAGAAATTTCCGGCCATTCCTTTGGCACTCCAGCGCTTGGGCTTTGAATGAGTTGAACGAAACCATGGCCGGCACGATGCCGGCCATGGCCATGGTCGAGGTCAGTGGCCGGTTTCGCCGACTGCCTGTTCGGCCGCCTTGATGGCCGCCTGACGCGCCGCAATGATGTCGCCGAGCGGCGGCCCCTGGAAGCGGCGCTTCTCGAAGCCGAACCAGACGACTGCCGTCAGGATGAAGAAGCCGACGGTGATGTAGAGCGCCCAATCGTTCGGCGGCTGGATGCCGATGATGAAGATCAGGATCATTGAGACGATCGACAGGAAGGCGAACAGCATGAACACGCCGCGCCCCATGTTCCAGGGACCCATCTTGTCCCACTTCGGCGTGCCCCAGGCGAGCATGCCGAGCACGATCGGCACGGTGAAGGAGAGGAACAGGAAGATGACGGTGCAGGAAACCACGATGGTGTAGGCCGAAGTGCCTGCGACCGAAACCAGCGTCGAACCCCAGACGAACAGCACCGACAGGATCGAAGCCGTCCAGATCGCCGCCACCGGCGTGCGGTAGGTCGGGCTGACCTTGGCGAGTGCCGCCGAACCCGGCAGGCCGCCGTCACGCGAGAAGGCGAAGATCATGCGCGAGGCAGACGTCACCGTGGCAAGGCCGCACAGCAGCTGTGCGACGAACACGACGAGGTAGACGAACTCCTTGATGCCGGGGCTTACACGCTGGTCGAAGGCCCAGAAGAACACGTTCCAGCCCTGCTTGGCGGCATCGTCCATGTTCGGGATCATCAGCACGAAGGCGGCCAGGAACAGATAGCCGAAAACGGCCGACCAGATCACCGACATGACCATGGCGCGCGGCACGGAAGAAGCCGCCTTGATGGTTTCCTCCGAGGTGTGCGCGGAAGCGTCATAACCGGTGATCGTGTAGATCGGCAGCAACAGTCCGAGCGCGAACACCCAGGCATTCGAGACGGATGGCCACACGCCGGCGCCTGCGTCCCCGGAATAGTTCTTGAAGGTGAAGAGACGGCTGAAATCCCAGGTCTCAGCGGAAGCCAGGCAGACGATGGCGATCAGGATCGAGCCGAAGAAGATGAGATAGCCCGAGAAATCGGTCAGCTTCGCCGTCAGCTTGATGCCGAGATGGTTGATCAGCGCCTGCGCGCCGGTGATGATGATCAGAAAGATCATCTGGTTTGTCAGCGTGCCTTCGATTCCGAGCGTCGGGCCGAAAGCGCCGATGAAAAACGTCCAGGTGCCGACATTGATGGCGCCGAGCACGGTGATCAGGCCGAGCAGATTGAGCCATGCGGTGACCCAGCCGGTGCCGCGGTTGCCGAGGATCGAACCCCAGTGATAGAGGCCGCCGGCCGTCGGATAGGCCGAGCTGATCTGCGACATGGCGACCGCAAAGGTCAGCGAAACGAAGCAGCCGACCAGCCAGCCGATGCCGATGCCGATGCCGCCGGCGCCGGAGGTGGCCTGGGCCAGCGAATTGATGCCGCCCGACAGGATGCAGATGATGGAGAAGGAAACGGCGAAGTTCGAAAAGCGACTGAGGCGCCGCTCCAATTCCTGGGCATAGCCCATGCTGTGGAGGTGCTTTACGTCCTCCGCCTTGTCAACTTCAGTATAACCCGGTGCTGCCATTTTAGTGTCCCCTGTTGGTTTTCGGGTCGGGATGAGATCCCGCCCTAGCTAGCCGATTGAACTGACTTTCCGACTGAATGCGATCTGGTCTGTCCGGCCTCCTCTGGCTCCAGATCCGAAAAAATGCCCGTGAGCAGATCCGCCCATTTCCGCTGCCCGGTCTCGCCGGCGATTTCGTCATTGCGGATTTCGATCATCGCGCAGGGCAGTCCGCGCGAGCGCGCATGCCGTTCCAGCGTGAAATAGACTCGGTCATCAGGTGAATACGGCTCGTTGACCCCGACGGTGACACCGGAAAGCCGCTTCAGCGCCGATATCAGCGGCGCCGCCAGCCGGCGATCCTCGTCATGGATGATGCCGATATGCCAGGGCCGGTTGCGGCCCTTGTATACCGGCGTGAAGGAATGGACCGAAACCAGCCGCGTTTCCTGACCGTGTGACAGCCTGTGGCTGATGATATCCGCAATCGTATCGTGGAAAGGGCGCCACGAAAGCGCGACACGCGCGGCACGCTCACTTTCCGACAGGCCGGCATTGCCCGGTATGGCCGTTGTCTCACTGACCGGCGGCACCAGGTCGGGCGCGTCAAGCGGCCGGTTGCAGTCGATGACAAGGCGCGAAATGCGGGTTTCGACCAGCGTCGCGTCGAGCGCCTGCGCCATGCGGCGGGCAACCGGCAGCGCGCCGGGATCCCAGGCGATGTGGCGCGACAGGTCCTCGACAGCAAGGCCGAGCGTGCCGAATTCGGCGGGCAGGAAGTTCGAGGCGTGATCGCAGGTCAGCACGAAAGGGCTTGATCCGCCGGGGTTCGTCACCCTTACGGTATCAGACGATGCAAGGCTGGCGGGCCGTGCTTTCTCCATACTCTGCCGTCCCCGGGGAGCGCTGTATCGTATGTTACGTATTTTGCCTCATTGCGTCCCTGTGGATGATTTCATACAGTTTGTCCGGCTTTGTCAAATGCGATTTCGGAAAAGACCATCGACCGAGCCAGGGGTGGGGAAAAGATGATTTCCAACATTGCCGAACTGATCGCCGACCGCATCGGCACGATGCCGGCCAGCGAACGGCGCGCGGCCCAGACACTGATTGCCTTCTACCCGATGATCGGCTTGAAAACGGTCGCTGAATTCTCGGCCGCAGCCGGCGTTTCCTCGCCGACGATCCTGCGTTTCGTCGCCCGGTTGGGCTTTCAGAACTATCCGGAGTTCCAGTCGAGCCTGCAGGACGAACTGGCGGCGCAACTGCAATCGCCGGCGACAAGGACGCTCAATCCGCCCTCGCCCGGCGGCGGGACCGTGTCGCCGATGCTGGAAGCGACGCTCGACAATATGCGCGAGACATTCAGGCACCTGTCCGACAAGCAGCTTGCCGACATCGCCGCCCGGCTAGCGGACCGGCGCGGCAAGACCTTCCTGATCGGCGGCCGCTTCACCGATCCGCTGGCGCGCTACATGGCCGCCCACCTCGCCATCGTCCAGCCGGATGTCTTTCACCTCGCCGGGCAGGAAAGCATGTGGCGTGACCGGCTGATCGACATGGGCAAGCGCGACGTGCTGGTCATCTTCGACATCAGGCGCTACCAGGACAGCCTCCTCCGCTTCGCCGAGAAGGCGCATCAGCGTGGCGTGCAGATCGTGCTGTTCACCGACCAGTGGCTGTCGCCGATCGCCCGCCTTGCTCGCCATGTCATCGCCGGACGAACCGCAGTGCCGTCGGCATGGGATTCATCGGCGGCCCTTTTCGTCGTCGCCGAAACGCTGATCGGCGCCGTCACCAGGCAACTGGAAGCAGAAGGCGCCAAACGCATTCGCGAGATGGAAAGTCTGCGTTAGTGCATGTGCGATGATCCGAAGCGTTACGCATATTTTCTCAAATGTTACATATATTTAATGTGCGCAGCCCCCGGAGAATTGTCATAAAGACGCGATATCGAGGCGGCTTCTTTGCCTTACAATAGCCTCGCTGCGTCTGCTTCATTTCGGGAAACCGGTAGACGGAAGGATTGTTTTACCAACCGGAGTGCTGATGGCCGCCTGGAAACAGATACTTTTTGCACTCGTGGTGCTGGTGGTGGCGGCAGCCGCCTGGCTGCGCTTTTATCCCGGCGCACCGGACGTGCTGGCACGTTGGGGCATCGACTGGGCTTACGCGGCAACGCCCCCGGCTGAAACCGGTGCCGCCAACGCGAGGCAGGCAAACGGCCGCAACGGCAACCAGCGGGTAAACGTGGTCGCCTTGGCGGCCACTTCGGCTGTTATCAACGACCGCCTGCAGGCGATCGGCACCGGCCGTGCCAACGCCTCGGTGACCGTCAATCCTTACAGCTCCGGCCGCCTCGCCGAACTGCTGGTCGAATCCGGCAGCCATGTCGAAAAGGGGCAGATCCTCGCCACCCTCGATTCCGAGACCGAAGTGATCTCTCAGGACCGTGCCAAGCTCGCCTTGCAGGACGCTCAGTCCAAGCTCGACCGCGTCAAGTCGCTGCGTGCCTCCAATGCCGCGACCCCGGTAGCCGTGGCTGACGCCGAGGTGGTGCTGGCGGGCGCCAAGCTGGCGCTTCAGGACGCGGAACTTGCACTGCAGCGCCGGTCGATCCTGGCGCCGATCGCCGGCACCGTCGGCATCCTGCCGATCTCGGCCGGCAATTACGTCACCAACCAGTCGGCCATCGCCACGCTCGACGACCGGTCCTCGATCCTGGTCGATTTCCTGGTACCCGAGCGCTTCGCCGCCGCCGTCAAGGTCGGCGCGCAATTGACGGCGACGCCGATCGCCAATCCCAGCAACGCCTATAGCGGCACCGTTTCGGCCATCGACAACCACATCGATGAAAAGAGCCGCACCCTGCTGGTCAAGGCCAAGATCGCCAACCCGGCCGATTCGCTGCGCGCCGGCATGTCGTTCGGCATCACCATGAAATTTCCGGGGCAAACCTATCCGGCCGTCAGCCCGCTGGCGATCCTGTGGGGGTCGGACGGCGCCTATGTCTGGCAGATCGAGGATGGCAAGGCCAAGCGGGTCCCGGTGCGCATCATCCAGCGCAACACCGAGACCGTGCTGATCGACGCCGAGATCGACAATGGCGACATGGTGGTCACAGAAGGCACCCAGAGCGTCAGCGAGGGCGGCGCGGTTCGCCTTGCCGGCGAAGAGCAGCGCGCCGCGGACGCCGCCGCAGGCTCATGACCGGAACCATCAACACCGCCAGCGAGACCGGCTTCACCGCCCTGTTCATCCGCAGGCCGGTCATGGCCTTCGTGCTCAACACGCTGATCGCGGTCGCCGGCCTGGCCGCTTTCTACGGCGTCGAGATCCGCGAACTGCCTGATGTCGACCGCGCGGTCGTCACTGTTTCCACCACCTTCGAGGGCGCGGCGGCCGAGACCGTCGACCGCGAACTGACCGACACGATCGAAGGCGCCGTCGCCCGCGTCTCAGGCGTCAAGTCGATCTCGTCGTCTTCCTCGTTCGGCTCGAGCCGCGTCACCATCGAGTTCAACGACGGCGTCGATCTGAATGTCGCCGCCTCGGACGTGCGTGATGCTGTCGGCCGCGTCGCCAACCAGATGCCCGACACCGCCGATCCGCCGCGCATCGTCAAGGCCGACGCCAATTCCGACGCGGTGATGCGACTGGCGGTGACCTCGGACAACATGTCGATCCAGGACATGACCGTGGTGGTCCAGGACCAGATCGAGGACGAGCTTGCCGCCGTGCCCGGCGTTGCCGACGTCCAGGTCTATGGCGACCGCGACAAGATCTTTCGCATCGATGTCGACCAGAATAAGCTGGCCAGCCTCGGCTTCACGGTTGCCGATCTCAGGGCCGCCCTTGCCTCGGTCGCTTTCGATTCCCCTGCCGGTTCGATCACCACGACCAACCAGGACCTGATCGTCCGCACGACTGCCGACGTGACCACGCCGGAAGAGTTCGAAAACATCATTGTCGGCGGCACGACGCGCATCCGCGACGTCGCCACCGTCACGCTCGGTCCCGACGTCGGCCAGACCACGCTGCGCTCGGACGGCAAGACCGGCATCGGCATCGGCATCATCCGCCAGGCGGAATCGAACACGCTGGACATCTCGACCGGTGTCCAGGCCGCCGTCGCCAAGCTGCAGGAAAACCTGCCCAAGGGCATGTCGATCAAGATCACCAGCGACGACGCCGTCTTCGTCAAGGGCGCGGTGCACGAGGTCGAGATCGCACTCGGCCTGTCCGTGACTATGGTGCTGATCGTCATCTATGTGTTTCTCCTCGACTGGCGCGCGACGCTGATCCCCGGCCTGTCGATGCCGGTCGCCATGATCGGCACCATCGCTGCCATCTATCTGGCCGGCTTCTCGGTCAACATCCTGACCCTGCTCGCTCTGGTGCTGGCGACGGGACTGGTCGTCGACGACGCCATCGTCGTGCTCGAAAACATCGTGCGACGACGCAATGAAGGCATGGGGCCCCGCGCCGCCGCCGTGCTTGGCGCGCAGGAAGTGTTTTTCGCCGTCATTGCCACCACCTTGACGCTGGTCGCCGTCTTCGTGCCGATTTCGTTCCTGCCCGGCCAGACCGGCGGCCTGTTCCGCGAATTCGGCTTCGTGCTTGCCATGTCGGTGCTATTGTCCTGCGTTGTGGCGCTGACGCTGTGCCCGATGCTCGCCTCGCGCATGCTGACCAGCGCATCGCTCCACCACGAAGGGGGCCATGGCATCGGCGCCCGCATCGGCGGCGCGCTCAGTACGGCCTACAAGCGCGGCCTACACGCCTGCCTCGACGCGCCATGGATCGTGCTTCTGGTCGCGGTGCTGTTTGCCGGCACCGCCTTCACGCTGTTCGGCACCATCCGCCAGGAGCTGACGCCGACCGAGGACCGCGCCGCCGTGCTTCTGCGCATCAGCGCCCCGCAAGGCGTCAGCCTCGACTATACGACGCAGCAGATGCAGAAGATCGAGAGACTGATCCAGCCGATGCGCGATTCCGGCGAGATCCGCTCGACCTTCGAGAATGCCGGCCAGAACGGCTCCTACAATTCCGGCTTCATGGTGATGACGTTGGCGCCGTGGAACGAGCGCAGCCGCAGCCAGCAGGAGATCATGGCCGAGATCAGCCAGTTGACCAGGCAGGTGCCGAGCGTGCGCATCTTCCCGGTACAGCCCAACAGCCTCGGCATCCGTGGCGCCGGCAACGGCCTGCAGTTCGCGCTGGTCGGCAACGACCGCAAGGCGCTCGGCGACGCAGCCGTGAAGATCATCGCCGAGATGCAGAAGGACGCGCGCTTCCAGACACCGCGCCTGTCGATCGACCCGACGCAACCGCAGCTCGCCGTGGCCATCGACCGCGAGCGCGCCTCCGACCTCGGCATCGACATATCGGGACTGGCCAACACCTTGCAGGCCATGCTCGACGGCAACGATGTCGTCGACGTCTACATTGCCGACCGCAGCTACGGCGTGAAGCTGGTCTCGACCACCAATCCGATCAACGATCCGACCGATCTGGAAAACATCTTCCTGAAGACGGCAGACGGACGTTTCGTGCCGATGTCGACCATCGCCACGCTGACCGAACGTGCCGTACCGCCATCGCTGTCGCGCGAACAGCAGCAGCCCTCGGTGGCCATCACCTCCAACCTCAGTGGCGACTTCGCGCTTGGCGACGCGCTCACCCGCGCCGAGGAGATCGCCACGCCGCTGCTGCCTGCGGGCAGCCGCATCCTGCCTCTGGCCGAGGCGGCGACGCTGGGCGAAACCAACAGCGCCATGATCACCATTTTCGGCTTCGCGCTGGTCATCATCCTTTTGGTGCTGGCCGCCCAGTTCGAAAGTTTCGTCAGTGCCGTCATCATCATGGCGACGGTGCCGCTCGGACTGGCCTGCGCGATTTTCGCGCTTCTGCTCTCGGGCACCAGTCTCAACGCCTACAGCCAGATCGGCCTGGTGCTTTTGGTTGGCGTCATGGCCAAGAACGGCATCCTGATCGTCGAATTCGCCAACCAGCTGCGCGATCGCGGGCTTGGCGTGCGCGAAGCGATCGAGCAGGCCTCGATCATCCGCGTGCGGCCGGTGATGATGACGATGATCTGCACCGTGCTCGGCGGCTTGCCGCTGGTGCTGGCGAGCGGCGCCGGTGCCGAGGCGCGCGTCGCGCTCGGCTGGGTCATCGTCGGCGGCCTGGGGTTGGCCACCGTCTCGACGCTGTTCCTGACGCCGGTCGCCTATCTCTTGCTTGGCCGCTTCGTCACGCCGAAGACCCATGAGGAAGCGCGACTGAAGCGCGAGTTGGAGGAAGCCGCCTACACCAATGTGGAACCGGCGGAGTAAAGAAATCCAGGGAAAAGTGTGTAGCGGTTTTCCGTCCGGAATTTCGTAAGAAAAATAGTTCCGCCTATCTCAAGAACCGGCCTTCGATCGACCAGCGCGCGGCGAGGAAATTCAGCACCGCCGCCACCACGACACCGGCGATCTTTGCCGGCCACACTCCGGCGATGCCGGCAAACAGCGCGATGGAGAGGCTGGAGACGCCGAGCGAAATCAGCCCTCCAAGCGAGGCGAAGCGAAGGAATGCGTCACGCAGCCGGATGGCTCGATTGCGCTCGAACGACCAGAAGCCGTTCGCCGCGAAGGAAAAGGTGACGGCGATGAACCAGGCAGCAACGTTGGCCGGCAGCGGCGAAGCACCGAGCTTGAGCAGCAGGAAGAAGCTGGCAAGGTCGATGGCCGTGTTCGCCAGTCCGACAATGGCAAAGCGGACGATCTTGTTGCCGGTCGAACGCGGGGGCCGCTCGGCGTCGTTCATCCCCTGCCATCCATGATTGCGACATTGGCGCGGGCCAGGCTGGCTCCGAACGCGTCCGATGCCAGGGCCGCGAATTCGACCTCGCGCACAGCTTGCATCGTGTCGCGCGCGCGCAGCGTCTCGTCGACATGGCCGGGATGGCACATGAACAGCCCCCGTTCCGGCAACCCTTCGACGGCGGCCTGCAGAACCGCAGTGAATTTTTCGGGCTGCCGCCAGTCATAGATGCCGGCGAGCGGCTGGAAAACGATGAAGCCGGCGCGCTGCATCGAACGGTTGAACCCGGCAGCGAGCGCGGCAATCGCGGCGACCTTCGACCCTGCGGCCAGCGCCGGGCCGCCGCGTAGGGCCGGCCTGTCGGCGCCTTCTGGAAACCGCGCGCGCAGCCATGTGCGCACGACGGGAAGGAAATGCACATGCTGATGCCCGTCGACGAAATCGGGGCGGCGGCCAAGCGCCTCGACGAAGCGGCTGTACTGGGCGTCAAGCTCGGCATGAACATCGCGCTCGGCGATGCGGCCGCGCAGAACAGGCAAGGCCAGTGCGCGGAGCGGTGGCAGCCGGCCCTCCGGCGCCAGGCTCGACCGGCCGGTGACCGCCGGCTGGTCGGTCAAGGTGAGATGCAGCCCGACCGCGGCCCGGCCGCACAGCGGTTTTAAGCGCTCTGCCTCCGCTTCCCATTCCGGAAAGCCGGTCATGCAGCTGGTGCCGGTCAGGCGGCCGCGATCGAGCAGGTCGAGAATCGCAGCGGAAACGCCGGGCGCCAGGCCGTAATCGTCGGCGATCAGGCGGATGCGCCGCGTCATCTGTTCGAAGTGCCCGGCTCCGGCCGATCGGCGGGGGCCACGCTGCGCACGACGTCGCGCACGAGATAGACCGGGCGATCCTTGCTCTCGCTGAGCGTGACCCAGACGTATTCGCCGATCAGGCCAAGCAAGGTCAGGTTGAGGCCGCCGAGCAGGACGACGGCAACCAGCAGGCTGGGGTAGCCCGGAACGGCAATGCCGTAGAAGATCACCTCGAAGAGCACCTTGGCGCCATAGAGCGCACCGGCCAACGCCGCGAGCAGCCCGCTGAGGCTGATGAGACGCAAGGGAATGACGGAAAAGGAAGTAAAACCTTCGAGCGAGAAGGCGATCAGGTTGAGCCGGCTCCATTTCGACGTGCCGCTGGCGCGGCCTTCCGGCGAATAGGGCAACGCCTTCTGGCGAAAGCCGGCCCAGGCAAACAGGCCCTTGTTGAAGCGCCGCTTGTCGCGCAGGCTGGTCAGCGCGCGCGCCACGGCGCCGCGCATGACGCGAAAGTCGCCGGCATTTTCGGGAATATCGAAACGCTGGCTCGAGTTGATCAGGCTGTAGAAAAGCCGTGCAAGCTGGCTGCGCCGCCAGCTCGCCTCGCGGCGGTCGTTCTGCGCATAGACGACGTCGATGTCCGGATGGTCCACCAGCTCGGCGATCAGCTTCAGGCTGATGTCCAGGGAATGCTGGAGGTCGGCGTCCATGATCAGCACCATGTCGCCGCGCGACTGGTCGAGGCCGGCGAGCACCGCGACTTCCTTGCCGAAATTGCGGCTGAGGCGCACGATCTCCCACGACCCCGTCAGCGCTTGCGAAAACCGCACGGCGCCATCGTCACGACTGCCGTCATCGACGAGGATCTTGTGTACGGTCATGCCGAAGCGTTGTGCCACGGCCACTTCGAGCTCGCCCAGCAGGCACGCGAAGGCCGATGCCGATGCCGCCTCGTTGAAGAACGGTGCGACGATATCGAGGCTCGGCCGCAACTCAACCATTCGCGACTCCCGCATTCACCACCTTTTCCCGTGCCTTGGCCCAGAACCACCAGATCAGCAAACCGGCGATAAAAGTGACGGCGACCGGCCGGAACCAGGGGAAGAGGAAATCGTGCACATGGCGCTCGACGCCGCTCAACCCGGTCACGAACAGCGTCGTCGACAGCACCGAGGCAAGGACGCCGCCCCGTTCTTCGCGCCACAACAGGGCGATGGCAAGACCGGCTGGTACCGCGATCATGGCAAAGGTGTTTGGCTCGACGCGCGGGTTGAAGACGCACATGTAGAAAGTGGCTGTCAGGAAGATCGCCAGCGCCGCCTTTCCCTGTTCGAGCCTGCGGTCGAACCAGATGACGGCAGAAAGCGTAAACAGGGCCATGACCATGCGCACGATCGTTGCGCCGATTTCCGGTATCGGCAGTCCTATCGTGGTGAACGGTGCCGTGAAATCGGTGGGCACGAAATGGCTGGTGTTGTCGACGGCCATGGAGGTCAGCATCTGGATGAAGACACGATACTGATCGTTGAGATAGCCGGCGGGAGCAAAAGCGTAAGGCAGTGCCAGCACGAACAGCAGCGCCAGCACCAGCACCGGTATCAACCGGAGCCGAAGGGCTCCTACCAACAACAGCATTATGATCGCGGTCGGCTTGGCGATGATGGCAAGCGAAGCCCAGAAGAACGTCTCCGCCCGCCGCCCTTCCAGCGCCGACAGGGTGAGAAGCCAGCAAGCGCCGGTCAAAAGGATCGTCGCCTGGCCGTTGCGGATCGCCCCCACCGCCATCGGCAAAGCGAGGAAAAGACCGAAAGAAAGCAGCCATGTCAGTTCGCCGCCGCCGAGCTTGCGCACCTGCCGCATCGCGGCGTAGGTCAGCACCGCAAAGCCAATGGAATGCCAAACCAAGCCGCCCAGATGCGGACCGAGCTTGACTATTGGAGTGTAGAGCGCGGCAAAGGCCGGCGCGTAGAGATACCCCATCTCGGACTGGGTGTCGTAGAGCGGCAGACCGGCCTGAAGCGCCTCGCTGCCGTCGATATAGGCCTGCCATACCGTCCGCGTGTGCGGCGACCACAGGACCAGGGCAAGAACGACCAGGAACGCTCCGATCCACAGGCCAAACCCCAAACGGTCGAAAACCGGCTTGGAAATCGTCATCAAGGCGCTCCACACAATCCCGGAACTGGATCAGTCCAGCCTGTCCCGGCATTCGATGGCGGCGGCATATCACGGACGAAGCGGCGTGGCATAGGGGGCTGACGAACGTCAGGGCCGCACCTCCTTCGCCTCGAATATGCGTTCCCACCTTCATGGCTGCCGTCCGAGGCTGGCGACCTGACTAATCGTCAGTGAATTCGGGCAAACGAAAATAGGGGTTGCGCGGATCAAAGGGATATTTCGGCTCGCCCTTACCAGCAAGAACAGCCCCCGGAATCAGCACGCCTTTCGGCCCGAACTGATAGTCGATGCCGGCACAGAGGTGAGCGAGATCCTGGTAGTTGAAACTGCGCAACGCACTGCCACCTTCAAATGCAGCTGTTTTGAGTTGCTCAGGCGTGAGCGGCCCGATCATCCTGTCGCGATAGGCTTTGATCTTGGCCTTGTTGAGTCTGGAGGCCTGACATTCGGCGCCGACGACCCGCGCCAGCATGATATTCCTGACCGCGGTCCCGGCAGGATCATCCAGCGGGGCCGAATATTTCTTGAGAAAGTAATTCGTACTGGGATCGTTCGTCATCGCCTTGCGCCAAAACGGCGGGAACTTTTCGGCAGCCTGTGCACCAATGGTACTGGCCATCGACATGAGGACAATCGGGACAAACCACCATTTTCTCACAAGCAGCCCCTTTTTTGCAGTAACTGGACTTCGCCCGCCAGCCATTTTCCTTCAAGGCCGGATGAACACCTTGCCGTTGGGCTTGGCCAGTTCGGCTGGCAGCCGCGCCATTGCTTCGGCAAGCGGCACCACCGCCGTCACGTCGGTCGACCAGCGCCCATCGGAAAAACGCTTCTGCGCTTCCAGGATCGCCGGGCCGCGACGGTCGCGGAACTGGCGCATCCACTCACTCAGCCAAAACCCTTCGATATGCTTGTGCTGGAAGATCAGTTGGCCGGGCTCGCGGATAACGGTGGCTTCGGGATCGAGCCGCCCATAGATGATCCAGCGCGACCGCTTCGGCATGACGTCGAAGATGGCGGAGGCAAGCGGCCCGGTTACCGCGTCAAGGAAGATGCGCGGCTGTTCGGCCTTCATCACCTCGCGCAGCGCCGCCTTGAAATCCGGCGCCCTTTCATTGAGCACGTGCGCCGCGCCAAGCGCATTCAGAGCCGCGATCTGGTCGTCGCGGCGCACGGTGACGATCGGCCGGAAACCCTCTTCGCTGGCCAGGCCGATGATCAGCTTGCAGAGCTGGCTGGCGCCGGCGGTCATGACGAAGGCCTTCTCGCCTTCCTCCTTGACGATGTCGAACATGGCGAGCGCCGTGAGCGGGTTGACGATCATCGCCGCACCGTCCTCGTCGCGAACGGTGTCGAGCAGCGGGATGCAGGCAGCCGCCTCGGCGACGGCATAGTCGGCCCACGAGCCCCAGTTGGTGACGCCGGTGGCAAAGGCCACACGCTTGCCGATCAGGCTTTTGGGATAGGGCTCGTCCCCGCTGGCGACGACAATGCCGACACCCTCGAAGCCGGCCGGCTGGCCCTTGGCACGCGGCTGGCCGTACTGGCCCTTGACGAAGGCGACATCGGACGGATTGATCGAGGCGAGGCTGACCTTGATCAGCACCTGGCTGGGGCCCGGTGTCGGCACCGCGATGCTGCCCGGCTCGAGATAGGGCTCCATCGCCTCCAGCACACTGCCGCTCCGCGTCCTGGTGTAGCCATCGCCGACAAGCAGCAGCGCCTTCATTTCGGATGGGACGGTCATCGGAACACTCCTCGCTCGAGCCTCGGGTCGCGCCCGCATGACGATGCCGGCGCTCAAACCTTCTCCTGCGTGTATTTCCTCAACTCCGTCCGCGCCACCTGACGGCGATGCACGGCGTCCGGCCCGTCGGCAAGGCGCAAGGTCCGCAGATGCGTCCACGACCGCGCCAGCGGTGTGTCCTGGCTGATGCCTTGCGCGCCGAACATCTGCACCGCCTCGTCGGTGACCTTGAGCGCGACGCGCGGTGCGATCACCTTGATCTGGCTGATCCAGGGAGCAGCAGCCCGCGCATCGCCCTGGTCGATCATCCACGCCGCCTTGAGGCAGAGCAGCCGCGCCATCTCGATCTCCATGCGGCATTCGGCGATGATGTCGAAATTGGCGCCGAGCTTTGCCAGCTTCTGGCCGAAGGCCTCGCGGCGCACGGAACGCTGGCACAGCATCTCGAGCGCCATCTCGGCCTGTCCGATGGCGCGCATGCAGTGGTGGATGCGGCCGGGACCGAGCCGCCCTTGCGCGATCTCGAACCCCCTGCCCTCGCCGAGGATCAGGTTCGACGCCGGTACGCGCACATTGTCGAAGCGAAGATGCATGTGGCCATGCGGTGCGTCGTCATCGCCATAGACCTGCATGGCCCGCACCTTGGTCACGCCTTTGGTGTCTGATGGCACCAGGATCATCGAATGGCGGCGGTGCTGCGGCTCGTCATCGCCCCCGGTCCTGACCATGACGATGTAGATGGCGCAGCGCGGATCGCCGGCGCCCGAAGCCCACCATTTCTCGCCATTGAGCACATAGTCGCCGCCGTGGGGTTCACAACGCATGGCAATGTTGGTGGCATCGGATGAAGCGACATCCGGCTCGGTCATCAGATAGGCCGAGCGGATCTTGCCGTCGAGCAGCGGTTCCAGCCATGCTTTCTTGTGGTCGGCCGAGCCGTATCGCTCCAGCACCTCCATGTTTCCGGTGTCGGGCGCCGAGCAGTTGAAGGTCTCGGCGCCGAGATGCGCCTTGCCCATCTCTTCGGCCAGATAGGCGTATTCGACGGTGGAAAGACCATAGCCGCGTTCCGAGCCGGTCAGCCAGAAATTCCACAGGCCGCGCTCTCTTGCGGTCTTCTTCAGCCCTTCGAGGATCTCGCTCTGACGCGCACTGTAGACCCAGCGGTTGCCTGCCTTGCCCACTTCGCTGAGGAATTCATGGTCGAGCGGCATGATCTCGTCGCGCACCATGGCCGCGACGCGCGCGTGGATTGGCTTCAGCCGCTCGGTCATGCCGAGATTCATCTCCGTCATCGGTCGCTAACCCTTCATACACGCCAGGCATTTTGTCAGTGGCAAGGATGACCGTACTTCGGATAGCCTTGTCAACGAACTGTTTGCCCGCATGCCGAGCGCGGAGAATTGTGATGAGCTATCTGGACGAACTGTTTTCGGTGGCCGGCAAGACCGCGCTGGTGACGGGTGCCGCGACCGGCATCGGCCGCATGGCGGCGACCGCGCTGGTCAAGGCCGGCGCCAGCGTGATGATCGCGTCGCGCAAGGGCGAGGATTGTATCAAGGTCGCCGAAGAGTTGAACCAGCTTGGTGCACCGGGCCGGGCCGACGGCTTCGTCGGCGACGTTTCCAGCGAAGCCGGCATCGCCGCACTCGTCGCCGAGGTCAAATCGCGCATCGAACGGCTGAACATTCTGGTCAACAACGCCGGCGTCTCCTGGGGCGCGCCGCTGGAAAGCTTCCCCTATTCGGCATGGGCCAAGGTGTTTGGCGTCAACGTCACCGCGGTCTTCCATCTGACGCGCGAATTGCTGCCGCTGCTCGATGCCGCCGCCAGCGACGCCGATCCGGCCAGGGTGATCAACCTCGGTTCGGTGATGGGCACGCAGCCGCTGGCCGACGACGCCTATTCCTACACCGCCTCGAAGGCTGCGGTTCATCATCTGACGCGCACACTGGCGCTCGAGTTCGCCGCCCGCCGCATCACCGTCAACGCCTTTGCCCCCGGCCCCTTCCAGAGCCGGATGACGGCATTTGCCACCGCCACAGAGGAACAGGCCAGGCACGTCGGCAGCCATGTTCCGATCGGCCGTATCGGCGCACCGGATGACATTGCCGGCGCAACGCTCTATTTGTGCAGCCGTGCAGGCAGCTATGTCACTGGCGCCATCCTGCCGATCGACGGCGGACAGTCGGTGCAGCATGGGCTGACCTTGTTCAAGGAATGACATTTTCCGGCCACAGAAGCCGGGGGTGAACTGGAGGACATGAGCGTGGAACCGATCAGTCTCGATGTGCTTCTGGCCAGTGTCGGCAAGGAGGTCGGCGTGTCGCCGTGGCGGGTGGTCACGCAACGCATGATCGACCAGTTCGCCGACGCCACGGACGACCATCAGTTCATCCACTGCGATCCGGAGCGGGCGATGCGTGAAACGCCGTTCGGCGGCACCATCGCGCACGGCTTCCTGTCGCTGTCGCTGTTGTCGGCGATGACCTTCGAGACCATGCCGCCGCTGGAAAACGGCAAGATGGGCGTCAACCACGGCTTCGATTCGCTGCGCTTCCTGGCGCCGGTGAAAACCGGCGCGCGCATCCGCACGCGTTTCGTGTTGGCCGACGTCAAGGTCAGGCCGTCGGGCTGGGTGCAGACCGCGCATGACGTGACGATCGAGATCGAGGGTTCGAAGAAGCCGGCACTGACCGCGCGCTGGCTGACGCTGACCTTGATCGAACGCCAGCCCGAGACGGCATGAGTGATCCCGTTCTCGACCAGGCAGCGCTTGCGCCTTACCTCGAGGCGAACATACCGGGCTTTTCCGGGCTTGCGGCAGTCGAGAAGTTCAAATCCGGCCAATCGAACCCGACCTACCTTTTGACGGCGGCAAGCGGCCGTTACGTGCTGCGCGCCAAGCCGCCGGGGCAATTGCTGAAATCGGCGCACCAGGTCGACCGCGAATTCAGGGTGATGAGCGCGCTTGCCGGCACCGCCGTGCCTGTGCCGGCCATGCTGCATCTGTCGGCGGAAGGCTCGCCCATCGGCCGCATGTTCTACGTGATGGATTTCCTCGACGGCCGTATTTTCTGGGATCCGGCCCTGCCGGAGGCTGGCGACAATGATGAACGCGCCGCCATCTACGATGCCATGAACGACACCCTCGCCGCCCTGCACGAGGTCGATGTCGAAACAGTGGGACTCGGCGATTTCGGCCGGCCGGGCAATTATTTCGAGCGCCAACTGGCGCGCTGGACGAGCCAGTACCGTGCCTCGGAAACCGGCACCGTCGCCGACATGGACCGGCTGATTGCCTGGTTGGAAACGCATATGCCCGTAGATGACGGCCGGATCTCACTGGTCCATGGCGACTACCGGCTGGACAATCTGATCTTCGCGCCGGACCGGCCAACGGTTCTGGCAGTGCTCGACTGGGAACTTTCGACATCAGGCCACCCCTTCGCCGATATCGCCTATCAATGCATGCAATGGCGGCTGCCGCACGCTTCCGGCTTTCGCGGCCTGGGCGGTATCGATCGTTCCGCACTCGGCCTGCCTTCCGAAGAGGACTACGTCGCCGCCTACTGCCGGCGGCGCGGGCTCACCGGTATCGGCAACTGGACGTTCTTCCTCGCCTTTTCCTTCTTCCGGCTGGCTGCCATCTGCCAGGGCGTCTTCAAGCGGGCGCTGGACGGCAACGCCTCCAATCCCGAGAAGGCGAAAACCTATGGCGAGGCGGTGAAACTGCTTTCGTGTCTTGCCGCAGAACTGATCAACAGGGAGGCGTGATGGGCCATTTCGAGAGAGGAACGGTGCTGATCACGGGGCTGCCAAAATTCGAAAAGCGTCGGCACGATCCGAAGCATACCGTTTGGGAACTTCCCGTGCCCTTGTCCGTTTCCGTACAGCGTATATAATTTAGCCAGCCACCAACCCAACCGAAGGCACCAGATCTTGCCGCAGAGCGTCCAGACACGCCGCGAGAAACAAAAAGCAGAACTGCGCTCCGAATTGCTCGAGGCCGCGCATAAGCTTGTCCAGGAAGAGGGCTATGAGGGCCTGACCATCCGCAAGCTGGCCAAGCGGGTCGGCTACGCCCCGATGTCCGTTTATTCCTACTTCGCCGACAAGCAGGACATCCTGTTCGCTCTGGCCGAGGACGCATTCGAGACGCTCGCTCGCCGCATCGAGGAGCATCCGTCCGACGATCCGATCGCAGCCTTGCAGGCGGTGATGACGGAATATGCCGCCTTCGGGCTCGGCAATCCCAACGAATACCGCACCGTATTCATGACCGAAAAGACCAAGCTGCCGGAAGGCAGGAGCTACGACGACATGGAAGAGAGCAACCCGGCGATGAAGGCGCTGATCAGCCGGGTCGAGGCCTGCGTTTCCGCCGGAAAATTGCAGGGCGATCCGCGCGCCATCGCCACCATGCTGTGGGCGGTCGGCCACGGCACGATCTCGCTGCTCATCACCTTTCCATTCTACCCCTTCGGCGACCCGCAGGCCTTCGTGAAGCGGATGTGCGATTTCACGCTCGCCACGCTCAGCACGCAAAACGTCCCGCCGTTGACCGAGACACCGGTCAACTGCTGAACGCCGTTCCCTTTCATTTCCATATTTTCTCTCCGCCCCAGCCAAACCCTGGGGGGATTTCTTGGTTAACGAAAAATTTATCGTACGCGTACGGTTTTCCCTTGAATTCCCAATCGACGGCGTATATGTACAGCGTATCGTACATGTACGAGAAAAATTCACCCGTCGGTACGAATTGAATTCGACCCGGAAACCGGAGACTGACAATGAAAAAGACACTCCTCACCCTCGCCGCCGTGCTGGCACTTTCGGGCTCGGCTTTCGCCGCCAACACCACCCATCCGGTCAAGCATGCGCCGGTGGCGGCGTGCGTTGACACCAAGACCAACCTGAAGCTCGATTGCGCTTCGACCGGTTCGGTCGAGAAGAAGGATGCCACGGAAAACACCGCTGAAGGCAAGGGCCCGCGACTCGGCATCAGCATCAATCCATGGATTGTGCCGAGCGCATTCTGATATCAGCAAAGATCGCGTCTGGCCGGCACAAGCCGGCCAGCTTCAAGCGACCGAAATCGGCAGCTTCGCTGCTGAACTCTCAAAGGCTGCGTCGATCAGCTTCTGCATGTCGGCGGCGCGCCGGAACGACGGATCGCCATTCCGGCCTGCATCCAGCGCATCGGCAAAGCGTCGCGCATTGCGCTTGACACTGGGCAGATCCAAAGTCCGCCAGCGCTGAAGATCGACATCCCCGCCGAGGCAGGCCGACAGGCTCGATGCCTTGCCGTCGGTCTCGACCTTGATGGCGCCCTGGGTGCCGTGCAGGGCCAGCGACAAATCGTTGGCGTGACCGGTCATGTAGCGGCTCGCCACGATCGTGGCGAGCGCGCCGCAATCGAGCCGCGCCGTCAGTGCCACGCTGTCATTGGCGTCCAGCACATAGTCGCCATGCGCTCGCCCTCGGCCTTCGGAAACGTCACCAGATCGGCATGCAGGCTGACGATATCCTGGCCGGCGCCATAGGTGGCGAAATCCAGGATATGGATGCCGACATCGCCCAGCACGCCGGTCGAACCGTGCCGGCTGGACAAGCGCCACAGCCATTTGTCCTCGACCCGCCAGTCACCCCATGATTTGCTGACCAGCCAGCTTTGCCGGTAGCTCGCCTCGACATGGCGCAACGCGCCGATCTCGCCGGCCTGAACCATGCGCCGCGCCTCGTGGATCGCCGGTGAGTTGCGATAGGTGAGGTTGACCATGTTGATCACCCCGGCAGCCTCGGCCGCTTGCGTCATATCAAACGCGTCGGCGTAGTTCGGCGCCAGCGGCTTTTCGCAAAACACATGTTTTCCCACGCCGAGCAGCGCCAGCGTCGTCGCCCTATGCGCACCATCCGGCGTCGCGTTGATGGCGGCATCGAACTGGCCCCAGGCGATCGCCGCCTCCAGGCTCTCGAAAGAATCGCCGATCTTGCTGGCCGCGGCGAACGCCGCAGCGCGGCCGGGCACCTGGTCGACACAGGCGACGATGCTGCAGCCGGGAATCCCGGCAAACTCCTCGACATGATGCCCGGCGATACCGCCGGTGCCGAGCAGAAGAATCGATGCATTAGCCCCAAGCCCCCAAAATCAACTCACGCCTTGGGCAACTCAGGCCCCGATCAGCTCAGGCCGCCCCAATCAGCTCAGGCCCTTGTCGCCATCGGCATGCAGGCGCAGCCCCTTCTGCACGATCTTCTCCTTGGCCGCATCCGTCGGCACGTTCGGCGCATTGGTGATGCCGGACCAGGCCGGCGCCGGATTGTGCGCCCAATGGACGGCGTTGCGCAGCACCTGCTGCACGCCCTCATTGTGATAGATCGGATAGGTTTCGTGGCCGGGCGAGAAGTAGAAGATCCGTCCCGCGCCGCGCTGGTAGGTCAACCCGGACCGGAACACCTCGCCGCCCTCGTACCAGGAGACGAACACCGTCTCCAGCGGCTCCGGCACCGCGAACGGCTCGCCATACATTTCGGTCTCGCCGATCTCCAGGCACTCGCCAATGCCTTGCGCGATCGGGTGGCCGCGGTTGATCGCCCAGACGCGCTCGCGCTCGCCCGCCTCGCGCCATTTCAGCGAACAGGGCGTGCCCATCAGCCGCTTGAAGATCTTCGAGTAGTGGCCGGAATGGAGCACGATCAGGCCCATCCCTTCCCAGACCCGCTTCTGCACCCGCTCGACGATCTCGTCCTTGACCTCGCCATGCGCCGCGTGGCCCCACCACAAAAGCACGTCGGTGGCCGCCAGGCGCTTTTCGCTCAGGCCGTGCTCGGGCTCCTGCAAGGTGGCGGTGGCCGCCTCGATGCCCTTGTCCTGATTGAGCGCGGCGGCGATGGTGCCGTGCATCCCCAAGGGATAGAGTTCGCGCACGGCTTCATTGGTCTGCTCGTGGACATTCTCGCCCCAAACGATCGCTTTTGTCGGCATTTTCATCTCCCAAAGCGCTTTAAATAGCATGTCCAAGGGGATTGAGAAGGTCCCGATGCCGCCTGGCCTGATGAAAACTACGTCTTGCGCTTGCGCCCCGGAACGGTCTTGGCCTTGCCCGGTTTCGCCGGTGCGCCGGGGATGGCGGTTCCGGTAATGGATACCGGATCGCTGGCCGGGAACGTGTCTTCGAGGCCTTCCTCGAGTTCCTCTTCGGCGCTCGGGGCTTCACGTCGCTCATGTTCGAGCGAGCGGACGGCCGATGTCTTTTTGACCGGCGACTTCGGCGCGGAATTCGACGGCATCGGCATTCTCCCTCGGCGTGCGGATGCAGAACGAGCGCGCCCTGCAAAACGTTCCGAGTTCAGACCGCCGCGTCCCGCGATCCCTCGGACAGGAAAGTAAAGACATAGTCCGAGAAGGAACGCCAGCATTCAACCCGGAAGGCGTCCGCGGCTGTGCGCAACAGCACGATCTCGGTCTTGCCCAGGATGGTGCGCGACGCCGCTCCAACCGGGAACGCGTCGAGCGACAGGTCTTGCGGGCAGCCCGCATTGATCGTCGCCGCTGCCCCCGCGCCCGTCACGGCAATCGCGATGTTGCGATGCGAGATGCCGACCGCCGAGTGCAAAGCGGCAACCCCGGCGCAATCGGCCAGCGGATCGTTGCCGGCTTCATCGATGACAAGCCATTCGTCGGGGCCGAGCCACAAGGCGGTGCGCCCGCCCTTCGAGGCGGATGTCTTCGGCTTTTTCGGCAAGGTCACGCCGAGCGCCTTCGAAAGCGCTGCGGCCGAAGCCTCCGGCGCACGCAGCGAAATGCGCTCGGCCGGCGGCAGCACCTCGACCTTGACGGCGGCAGCAGTGGTGCTGCGTCCAGCCAGCGCCGGACGGCGCTCGACCGAAGGCGATGCAGCCGGAGCCGTCTTCCTTGCAGCGGCCTTAGCCATTGAGGCGCCCTCCCGTCTCGTCGAAGAACACCATGCCGGTAACCTCCACTTCGATCACCCCGTTCGGCATCGGCACGTAGAGCGTGTCGCCCATCCGGTCGCGGCCGCCGGCGACCAGCGCCAGCGCGATCGAGCGGCCGCAATTTTCCGACCAGTAGCTCGAAGTGACATGGCCGATCATCTTCATCGGGATCGCCTGCTTCGGATCCTCGACGATCTGCGCGCCTTCTTCGAGCACCACCTTGGGATCTTTGGTCTTGAGGCCCACCAGCTGCTTGCGGCCCTTGGCGACAAGGTCCGGCCGAGTCAGGCCGCGGATGCCGACGAAATCGGTCTTCTTCTTGCCGACCGCCCAGTCGAGGCCGGCGTCGTTCGGCGTTACCGTGCCGTCGGTGTCCTGGCCGACGATGATGTAGCCCTTTTCGGCGCGCAGCACGTGCATCGCCTCGGTGCCATAAGCAGCCGCACCATGCTTCTGGCCTTCGGCCCACAGCGCTTCCCAGACCGTCTGGCCATAATCGGCCGGCACATTGACCTCGAACCCGCGCTCGCCGGTGAACGACATGCGGAACAGCCGCGTCGGCACGCCGCAGATCTTGCCTTCGCGCACCGACATGTGCGGCAGCGCCTCGTCCGACATGTCGATGCCTGCGACCAGCGGCGCGATGATGTCGCGCGACTTGGGTCCCTGCACGGCGATGACCGCCCACTGCTCGGTGATCGAGGTCAGCCAGACATTGAGATGCGGGAACTCGGTCTGGAGATAGTCCTCCATATGGTTCATGACGCGCGGCGCACCGCCGGTCGTCGTCGTCACATGGAAGCGGTCGGCCGCCAGCCTGCCGACGACGCCGTCATCATAGATGAAGCCATCCTCGCGCAGCATGATGCCGTAGCGGCAGCGGCCGGGTTCCAGCTTCTCCCATGGGTTGGTGTAGAGCAGTTCCATGAACTTGGCCGCATCCGGCCCGACCACTTCGATCTTGCCGAGCGTCGAGGCATCGAACAGGCCGGCCGTCTTGCGCACGGCGACGCATTCGCGGTCGACCGCGGCGTGCATGTCCTCGCCCGCCTTGGGGAAATACCAGGCGCGCTTCCACTGGCCGACGTCCTCGAACACCGCGCCTAGCGCCTCGGCCCAGGGATGGATCGCCGTTTTACGCGTGGGGTCGAACAGCGGCCCGCGCGCATGGCTGACGATCGCGCCGAAGGTCACCGGCGTATAGGGCGCCCGGAACGTGGTCAGGCCGACCTCCGGGATCGGCTTTCCCAGCATCTCGGCGGCAATCGCCAGGCCGTGCATGTTGGAGGTCTTGCCCTGATCGGTGGCCATGCCGTTGGTGGTGAAGCGCTTGACGTGCTCGATCGAGCGCATGCCTTCGTGCACCGCCTGGCGGATATCCTTGGCGGTGACGTCGTTCTGGAAGTCGACAAACGCCTTCACCGTGGTGTCCGGCCCGGCGCCAGGAGCCGCACCCAGCATGCCGCGCGACCAGCTCTCCGAGGTGTCGACCTTCGGCTTCGTACCCTTGGCGGTTTTCGCGCCCGCATCCCTGGCCGCTTTGGCGCCCGCGGCATAGGCCTCGTCGACCGTCGCCGATAGGCCGTCGGTACCATTGCAGGCGCCGACAGAGACACAATCCTGCGCATAGGTGCCCGGCACGAAGCGCTTGGTCTCGTCGTTGAAGGCGACCTTGCCGCGCGACTGCGAGAACAGATGCACCGACGGCGTCCAGCCGGCCGACATCAGGATCGCGTCGACTGGAATGGTGCGTTCGCCGCCGCCATTCTTCGGCTGCACCGTCATCGAGGAAACGCGCAGCTTGCCGCCGGCGCGGATCACCGCGCGGCCGAAATTGACCTCGATGCCGAGCGCCCTCGCCTCGTCGATCACCGGTCCGGTCGGATTGTCGCGCAAATCGACGATCGCCGCCACGTTGACGCCGGCCTTCTTCAGGTCGATCGCCGCTGCATAGGCGGAATCATTGGCGGTGTAGACTCCGACATTCCTGCCGACCGCGACGCCATAGTGGTTGAGATAGGTGCGCGCGGCACCCGCCAGCATGATGCCCGGGCGGTCGTTGTCGGCAAACACCATGTGCCGCTCGATGGCGCCCGAGGCCAGCACCACGCGCTTGGCCCTGACCTGCCACAGCCGCTCGCGCGCCAGATCGTGGCCGGGAGCCTTCAGATGATCGCTGACACGCTCGACCAGGCCGACGAAATTCTGCGCGTAATAACCGAAAGCCGTCGTGCGCGGGAGCACGCGGACATTGTCCATCGCGGTGAGTTTCGCCACCGCAGCTTGCGCCCAGGCAAAGCCGTCCTGGCCGTCGATTTTCGCGCCGCTCTCGAAACGCAGGCTGCCGCCGAACTCGGCCTGCTCGTCGGCGAGGATGACGCGCACGCCGGTCTCCGCCGCTGCCAATGCCGCCGCGATGCCCGCCGCACCGCCGCCCAGCACCAGCACGTCGCAATGCGCGTAGCGTGACGAATAATGGTCGGGATCGGGCTGGTCCGGGGAAACGCCAAGCCCGGCCGCGGCGCGGATCTTTGGCTCGTACAGGCTCTTCCATGCCGCCTTCGGCCACATGAAGGTCTTGTAGTAGAAGCCGGCCGAAAACATCGGCGACGCGATGTCGTTGACCGCACCGACGTCGAAGGACAGCGACGGCCAGCGGTTCTGCGACTGCGCCTCGAGCCCGTCATAAAGTTCCTGCACGGTCGCGCGCACGTTCGGCGTCTTGCGTGCCGCGTCGCGCCTGATTTCGACCAGCGCGTTCGGCTCCTCGGCGCCCGCCGACAGGATGCCGCGCGGACGGTGGTACTTGAACGAACGGCCGACCAGATGGACGCCATTGGCGAGCAGCGCCGAGGCCAGCGTGTCGCCCTCGATGCCGGCATAGGACTGGCCATCGAAGCTGAAACGCGCGGTCTTGGCTTGGCTGAAGCGGCCGGCGCCGGAAATGCGGTACGACGCGCCGCTCATTTGCCAACTCCCGGCAGCTTGGAGGGTTTGGGTTCGCCAGCCTTGTAGGTCATGACGAACCTGTCGGTGACGGTGTCGCGCACGGCGTTGAAGAAGCGCGCGCAGCCATGCATGTGCCGCCACCGCTCATAGATGATGCCCTTGGGGTTGGAGCGGATGAAAAAGAACTTTTCGAAATCGTCGTCGCTCTCGCCGGCCATATTGGCCGAGCGCGCGATATGCGCCTCGCCGGCGTTGCGAAACTCGAGTTCCGGACGCTCTTCCTCGCAATAGGGGCAGCGGATGAGAAGCATTTGTTCGTTCCTACAATTCGCCGTGGCCGACGCGGGCGCCCGCCGGTTGATCGCAAAGCTTCTGTCCCAGGGTCGCGAACGGCGCGACGAGCCGGATGCGTTCCTCCACGCTTGCAGCGGGACGAAACAGATCGCGCGACGCCATGTTGCCGAGAGTGAGTTGCATCGGATCGGTGGTGACGATGACTTGACGCGGCTGGAATGTCTCGTCTTCGTCAAGCCCTTCGGGACGTCTCTCGAAGAACATCACCACCCGCTGGCCGCCGCTCCAGACGCAGGCCAGCGTGCCGTCGTCGACCGAAAACGGCCAGACGGTCTCGTTGCCGGTGCGGCTGATCGGTTGCGTGCGCACTTCGTCAGCCGACGGAAAATGGAACATGCCCCGTTCCCCCGCCAGCACGTGTTCCCCCGCCAGAATCAGCGGCATCGCGACAGCCATCCCAGCCATCATCAGTGCGCCACCGCCGCCGCCGCCGCCTCGTCGATGAGCCGGCCGGTGCGGAAGCGCTCGATGGTGAAGGGCGCGTTGATCGGATGCGGATCGTCTTTGGCGATGGTGTGGGCAAAGACATGGCCCGAGCCCGGCGTCGCCTTGAAGCCGCCGGTGCCCCAGCCGCAATTGACATAGAGGCCGGGCACCGGCGTCTTGGCCAGGATCGGCGAGCGGTCGGGCGTGACGTCGACGATGCCGCCCCACGAGCGCAGCATCTTCATGCGCGTGAAGATCGGGAACATCTCGCAGATGGCGTCCAGCGTGTGCTGCAATATGTGCAGGCCGCCGGTCTGCGAATAGGAGACATACTGGTCGGTGCCGGCGCCGATCACCAGCTCGCCCTTGTCGGACTGCGAGATATAGGCGTGCACCGTGTTCGACATGACCACGCAGGGCACCACCGGCTTGACCGGTTCCGACACCAGCGCCTGCAATGGATAACTCTCCAGCGGCATGCGCACGCCGGCCATGTTCATGATCACTGAGGAATGGCCGGCGGCAACGACGCCGACCTTCTTGGCACCGATGAAGCCGCGCGTCGTGTCGACGCCCAAAACCGCGCCATTGGCCGCCCGCTTGACCCCGGTGACCTCGCAATTCTGAATGATATGGACGCCGCGCGCCGAGGCGCCGCGCGCATAGCCCCAGGCAACCGCATCGTGGCGCGCCGTGCCGCCGCGCCGCTGCAGCGCCGCACCGACCACCGGATAGCGCGCATCCTTGGAGGTGTTGAGCGGCGGGCAGAATTCCTTCGCCTGCTCCGGCGTCAGCCACTCATTGTCGATACCGTTCAGCCGGTTGGCGTGCACGTGGCGCTTTAGCACCTGCACGTCGTGCACATTGTGCGCGAGCATCATGACGCCGCGCGCCGAATACATGACGTTGTAGTTGAGCTCCTGGCTCAGCCCATCCCACAGCTTCAGCGCATGATCGTAAATGCCGGCGCTCTCGTCATAGAGATAGTTGGAGCGGATGATGGTGGTGTTGCGGCCTGTGTTGCCGCCGCCGAGCCAGCCCTTTTCCAGCACCGCGACATTGGTGATGCCGTGAACCGTGGCGAGGTAATAGGCGGTGGCCAGGCCATGGCCGCCGGCGCCGACGATGATGACGTCGTATTCTTTCCTGGGCTCAGGCGAGGACCATTGTTCCTCCCAGCCCTTGTGACCGCGCATGGCTTCACGGGCGATGGCGAATACCGAATATTTCTTCAACGTCCCAACCTCGCCCCAAAAAGGCTTCGCGAATGGCGGCCGGCGTTCAGTCGGTCCCGGCGCGCGAGGTGTATCACTAGCGAAACAGCGCTTCCACCCTTGCGCTGTTTGCGACGGCGCTTGCCGTTTTGCGCCGTGGTGAAAAAGACGTATCCGGCGCGTCGGCGCTTTCCAGCATCTTGGCGGGTATCGGGTGGCTCGCCTGGCCTCGATCTGCGACCAAGCATCCCAACTGCCGGTCAAGCCGGCGCGAAGAAAAGGATGCAAAAATGTTCGCACTCGCCAACAAGGTCGCCATCGTCACCGGCGCCAGTTCCGGCATCGGCCGCGCCACCGCAAAACTCTTTGCCGAGGAAGGCGCCAAGGTCATCGTCGCCGCCCGCCGCCAGGCCGAGCTCGACGCGATTGTCGCCGAAATCGCGGATGCCGATGGCATCGCCATCGCGCTTGCCGGCGATGTCCGCGACGAAGCCTACGCAAAGGCCCTTGTCGATCTGGCGGTCGAAAAATTCGGCGGGCTCGACATCGCCTTCAACAATGCCGGCGCTGTCGGCCTGATGGGACCGATAGCCGAACTGCCGCTGGAAGGCTGGCGCGAGACGCTCGACACCAATCTCACCAGCGCGTTTCTCGGCGCCAAATACCAGGTGCCGGCAATGGTCGAGCGTGGCGGTGGTTCGCTGATCTTCACCTCCACCTTCGTCGGCCACACAGTCGGCATGCCAGGCATGACCAGTTATGCCGCAAGCAAGGCCGGCCTGATCGGACTGACACAGGTGCTGGCCGCCGAATACGGCCCGAAAGGCGTGCGGGTCAACGCGCTGCTGCCCGGCGGCACAGACACGCCGGCGGCAACCTTCAAGACCCCGGAATCACGGGCCTTCGTCGAAGGCCTGCATGCTTTGAAGCGTGTCGCCCGTTCGGCGCTCTATCTCGCGTCCGATGCCTCGAGCTTTACCACCGGAGCCGCTCTGTTTGCCGATGGCGGCGTGTCGATCAACCGGACGTGAAGACTTTTCGCGTCCGGAATGCATGTTCATAGCCGCCAGGCAGACGGCCGGTCTTGATTTTTCGCCGCGATTTGGCGATTCCGTTTCTGTCCAAAAGCGGGGTCTGGAACCATGTTGCTGATCAGAACCTATGTGACTGCGAGTGCGATCGAAGGCGTCGGCGTGTTCGCTGCGGAGCCGATCAGGAAAGGGGCTTCGATCTGGCGGCTCGATCCGGATTTCGACCGACTGGTCCCCATGGACAAATACGAAGCGGCCCCCCCGCATCTCAGGGAACTGCTCGACCGCTATGCCTATCCCAGCCCCGACCGGCCAGGTTTCATGGTCTATGAAGTCGACAATGGCCGCTTCATGAACCATTCCAGCAATCCGAATACGAATTTTTCGCAATATGGCGGGGCCACCGCGACCCGCGACATCGCCGTGGGCGAGGAGATCACCTGCGACTACGGCGAGTTCTTCGAGGATTTCGAGCTGCTGCACCTCGCGACGGCCTAGTCGGCTCCTTATCTCAAGGCAAACAGACTGCGGCTGACACCGCAAATTCATTTCCGCTGTGGACAGCGCGGCATGATTCTGCTATCAGCCGCCACAATTCGTGGTGTAAACCGCCGCGGAGGCTAGCGGCTATGATCGCTTGCCTGTTGATATCAAACCCGAAAGACAGGATTGCCCGTGCAGGTACTCGTCCGCGACAATAACGTTGATCAGGCGCTTCGCGCTCTCAAGAAGAAGATGCAGCGCGAAGGCATTTTCCGCGAAATGAAGATGCGCGGTCACTACGAGAAGCCGTCTGAGAAGCGCGCCCGCGAAAAGGCTGAAGCCGTTCGCCGCGCCCGCAAGCTGGCCCGCAAGCGCGCCCAGCGCGAAGGCCTGCTGCCGATGACGCCGCGCCCTGTTGCAGCCGGCGCCGCTGGTGGTGCAGCTGGCGCTCCGCGTCCGCCGCGGTTCTAACGCCAATTTTTCGTCCTTTTCGAAGGATATCAGAGGTGGCGCGATGTGGAATCGCCGCCACCTTTTTGTTTTGATGTGACCGGTCCGGAGGGGGAGCCGGATCTGAACGACGCGGCTTGAAGTGAGGACAGGGCAGACATGAACGCAACGAGCGTGGAGCGCGGGACCGCATTGCGTGGTTTCGCCCTGACAGCGGCCCTGCTCTCCGGACTGGCGCTTGCCGGCTGCCAAACGGCGGGCCCGACCGGTGAATTCAACAACATCGACAAGGCGCAAGGCTCGAGCGAGAACATTTCCTCGCTGTCGGCGGTCATCCAGCGCAATCCCCAGGATCCCGAAGGCTACAATGTGCGCGGCTCGGCCTATGGCCGTGGCGGTCAGTACCAGGCGGCGCTCAAGGATTTCAATCAAGCCATCCAGCTCAATCCGAATTTCTTCCAGGCCTATTCGAATCGTGCGCTCATCCAGCGCTTCCTCGGCAACCAGGAAGCCGCACTCGCGGACTACAACCGTTCGATCCAGATCAACTCGAACTATGACGCCGCCTATATCGGCCGCGGCAATCTCTACCGCAAGGCGGGTCGCACCCAGGACGCCTTCAACGACTTTCAGAAGGCGATCCAGCTCGATACGACCGACGCGCGCGCCTACCACAATCGAGGCCTGATCTATCAGAGCCAGGGCCAGCACAAATTCGCCATCGAGGATTTCTCGACCGCCATCTCGCTGGCGCCGGACGCCGCCGAGCCCTACAACGGCCGCGGCCTCTCCTATCTGGCAACCAATGACGAGGACAACGCTTTCTCCGATTTCAACATGGCGATCAAGCTCGACGGCAAGAACGCCGAGGCCTGGGCCAACCAGGCGCTGATCTACGAGCGGCGCGGTGACAAGGCGAAAGCCGCGAAATCCTATAAGGAAGCCGTTCGCCTCGACCCGACCTACCAGCCGGCCAAGGATGGCCTCGCCCGCGTCAGCTGATCTCGGTTTCGGCAAACGCTTCCCATACAAATCCGCGTGACATCCAAATGCCGCGGGATCCTTGGCGTGTCCGAAAAGACGCACTTCGCAACCGCGCATTAACCCCGGCAGGAGGCTTTCGGCCCCTGCCTTGATCGCGCCAAGTTTTCAGCGGAACGGTCTGGCCTCCCAAGCCGTTATCGAAAAGCAATTTGCGAAAGGACCCTCCCATGATCAAGAAACTCGCCTGCGCCGCTGCCCTCGCCACGACGATGTTCGCGGTGGCTCCAGCCAGCGCCGGCAAGCTGCAACTCGGCACGCTCGATTGCACCATCGACGGCGGCACCGCTTATATCGTCGCTTCCAACAAGGGCGTGTCCTGTGTCTTCCGGCCTCATCATCACGGGCCGTCCGAGGTTTACACAGGCGTCATCTCCAAGATCGGCCTCGATGTCGGCCAGACGCATCAGGGCCAGCTCGTTTGGGCCGTGCTGGCTGCGACCCGGGACCGTGACGGAGGCGATCTCGCCGGCAGCTATTACGGCGTCAACGCCGAGGCGAGCGTGGTGACCGGCGGCGGCGCCAATCTGCTGGTTGGCGGCTTGGACAGCGCCTTCATGCTGGAGCCGCTCAGCGTCCAGGCGCAGACCGGCGTCAACCTTGCCGTGGCCGTGACCTCGCTCCAGCTGATCCATTCATTCAAGTGATCGCATGGAGCCGTGCGCTCCATGACCCCTCACCCCGCGGCGCGGAACCAGATAGGATGGTTCCGCGCCGTTGATTTTTGAGGGACCATCATGCTGAAGACAGCCATTGCTGCTGCCATATTCGCTACCGTGTTTGTCGGAGCAGCGCAGGCGCAGGACGGTGGCGTAGAACTCGGCACGCTTGACTGTGCCATTGGCGGCGGCACCGGCTTCATCTTCGGCTCGAGCAAGGATCTGAGCTGCACCTTCAACCCCGCCGACAAGAGCTTCGCGCCGGAAGCCTATTTCGGCGCCGTCAACAAATACGGCCTCGACATCGGCACGACGAAGCAGACGGTCATGCAGTGGATCGTGCTGACGCCGCTGAAGAACATCTACGCGCCGGGTGCGCTGGCCGGCGACTACATCGGCGCCAGCGCCGAGGTGACGGCCGCCGTCGGCGCCGGCGCCAATCTCCTGGTCGGCGGCTCCGCTCAGGCCTTCACCTTGCAGCCGCTCAGCTTGCAGACGCAGACCGGCATGAACCTCGCGATCGGCGTCAGCCAGTTCCAGCTGCGCAGCACCGAGAACTGATCGCGCAACGAACCCGCCACTCGGAAAGGCTGCCGCGCGAACGGTCCTCAAAAAACCGCTTGAGCTCAACTCCGGTTGAGGTTTTACAAGCCTGCCCCGAACGCAACAACGCCTCGATGCGGCGCCCGATCCGGCGCTGTCGAACCGCATGGTCCTGCCGGAAAGCCGCACTGGCTTCTGGCGTCCTGCGCTGGCGTCGAGATATGCAAGACAGGGGTGGAAATGACCGGGATCAGCACAAACAAGGTCGACTGGCGCGGATTATGGGCAAGCGGCGACCTGGCGCGCTTCTGCTTCATCAGCCTCGGCATCCTGTTGCACGCCACCAACGAGACGATGGTGGCAACGGTGATGCCGGCCATGGTCGGCGAACTGGCGGGCGTGCAGCTCGTCGGCTGGTCGCTGGCGATCTACGAACTCGGTGCCATCGTTGCCGGCGCGGCCGCCGGACGGCTGGTGAGTTATGTCCCCTTGCGCACCAACATGGTGGTCGCAGCCCTGCTCTACGCAGCAGGCGCCCTGATCTGCGCCACCTCGCCTTCCATGCAACTGTTCCTCGCCGGTCGCCTGATCGAAGGACTTGGCGGCGGTGCGCTGGTGTCGCTGGCCTTCGTCTCGGTCGAACGACTGTTCTCGCGCGCCATCTGGCCGCAGCTTTTCGGCATCATGTCGGCGATCTGGGGCGTCGCCGCCTTCAGCGGACCATTGCTCGGCGCGATCATGACCGAGCTTTTGTCATGGCGCTGGGCCTTCGGCATCTTCACCCTCGGCGGCGCAGCCATGGCGCTGGCAAGTTTCATCGTGCTCGACACGCCGGAGGCGACGAGGCCGAAGGCGAGCGCAGGCGGGGCGCCGCCCTTCCCGTTCGCGGCCCTTGCCTGCCTTACCGTTGCCGTGGTGTTGATCGCCTCGGCCGGCGTCGACATCGCCTTGCTGCGCTCTTCGCTGCTGATGGCCTTCGGCCTCATCGGCCTGCTGCTGTTCTTCACCATCGACGCGCTGAAGCCGCCTTCGCGGCTGTTCCCGGCGCGGCTGTTCTCATGGCGCACGCCGGTCGGCGCCGGCATGACCATGGTTGCCGCCTTTTCGGTGGCCACCTGTTCCTTCGGCGTCTACGGGCCGCTGCTGCTGACCAGCCTTCACGACATTCCGCTGCTGACCACCGGCTACATCATCGCCGCCGAATCGATCGCCTGGTCGATCCTGTCGATCCTGGTCGCCAACGCGCCGCCGCGGCGCGAGCGGCTGATTATCATCGGCGGCGCGGTGATGATCGCGGCAGGCATCGCCGGCTTTGCCTACACGATACCCCTGGGTTCCATCCCGCTCATCCTGATCTGCGCCCTGTTGCAAGGCGGCGGCTTCGGCATCGCCTGGCCGTTCCTGACACGCGTCATCGTCGCCTCCGCCCCGAAGAGCGAGCAGACCATCGCCTCGGCGGCGGTGCCGACCATGCAGCGCATCGGCTACGCCGTGGGTGCAGCCCTTGCCGGCATCGTCGCCAATGCCAGCGGCTTTTCGCAAGGTTTGAACCACGACGCGGCGGCGAATGTCGCGTCCTGGCTGTTTCTTGCCTTCATCCCGCTCGGCATTGTCGGCTGCCTGGCGGCCTTGCGGGTTTCCAAGCCGCTTGGCCAGCAGCTGGAAGCTACTGGCTAGAAGCGCCCAACCCGCTCATTCGACCTCGCGCAGGCGGTAGCCGACGCCGGTCTCGGTGGTGATGTAGCGCGGCTGATCGGGGCTCTTCTCGATCTTCTGCCTGAGCTGCCGCACATAGACCCTGAGATACTGCACGTCGGTCGAGTCGCCCCAGACCTGCTTCAACAGGAAATGGTGGGTCAGCACCTTGCCGGCGTGCTGCACCAGCATGCGCAGGATGTCGTATTCCTTCGGCGACAGCTTTACCTCCTTGCCCTCGACCTTGACGATGCGCTTGACCAGATCGACGCTGAGATCGCCGGTCTGGAAAATCGGCTTCTCGCCCTGTTGCTGGAACTTGTGGCGGAGCGCCACGCGGATGCGTGCGACCAGTTCGTTCATGCCGAAGGGTTTGGTGACATAGTCGTCGGCGCCGAGCTCCAGGGCCTGGACGATACCGGCCTCGTCGGTCCGGCTGGACAGGATGACCACCGGAATGTCGAGGCCGTCGTCGCGCCATTTGCGCAGCAACTCATGGCCGCTCATGCCGGGCAGGCCAAGGTCGAGCAGGACGAGGTCCGGCTTCTCCGCCTCCATCAGCTCGATGGCCGCCCTGGCATTCGGCGCCTCGCTGATCGCGTAGCCCTGGCTGCCGAGGCCGACGCGCAGCAGCTTGCGGATCGGCGGCTCGTCATCGACGACCAGTATCCTGACGTTCGAGTTTGTCATGCCAGGTCACCCACATCGTCGGTATTCGAAGCGTCGAAATTGGGCGGATTTGCCGGCTTGGGCATTTTGATGGTGAAGACCGCGCCCGAACCGTCGGTCCGGTTTGCCGCCGTGATCGTGCCACCCATCGCCTCGATGAAGCCGCGGCAGATCGACAGGCCGAGCCCGGTGCCGGCGCGGATCTGGTCGCGCTTGCGCACCCGGTAGAAGGTGTCGAAAATCCGTTCCAGATCGCCGGGAGGAATGCCCGGCCCTTCATCCATGATCTGCAGCAGGACGGAGCCATTGTCGGTCCAGCCCTGGACGCGGATCGTCGAGCCTGCCGGGGCATATTTCGCCGCATTGTCGAGAAGATTGAACAACGCTTGCTCGAACAGCACCGGGTCGACCTTCAACATCGGCAAATCCCTGGGAATGTCCGTCTCGATCTTGTGCTGGCCGGTGATTTTCCTGGCCCTTTGCAGGGCGGAGCCGACGATGTCGCCGACATAGTGAAAGGCGTAGTTCGGCTCCATCGCGCCGGACTCGATCTTGGTCATGTCGAGCAGATTGGCGATGAAGCGGTTCAACCGCTCGGATTCGTCGAGCACCGTCGACAGCAGTTCGACCCGGTCCGGTTCGGGAAGTGCTGCTGAAAAATCCCGCAGCGTGCCGGCGGCGCCCATGATGGCGGCGAGCGGCGTCTTCAGATCATGGGAAATGGAGGTGAGCAGCGCCGAGCGCAGCCTGTCCGCCTCGGCGGCGAGCTTGGCCCGGTCGACATCGGCGACCAGTTGGATACGCTCGATGGCGACTGCCGCCTGGTCGGCCAATGCGTCGAGAAGCCGCTGCTGCTCGGGCGTCAGCAACGGTCCCTGCTTGTCGTTGTCGAGGCCGACGACACCGATGGCCGTGCGCCCGGTCCGCAAGGGCAGATAGAGGCGCTTGGCGCCCGGAAGCGTGTCGGCGCCGCGCCCCGCGGCACGATTGTGCTCCCAGGCCCAGCGGGCGGCGGCGATGTCGGCTTCGGCCAGCGTGTCATCAGGCGGATAGCCGGCCTTGACGGTGATCGTCCCGTCTTCCGGCAAAAGCAGCACCACGCGCAACTTCAGCATCGAGGCGATCTGGAAGGCGGTGGCCCAGAGGACGTCGTCCAGCGTCCCGGCGCCGGCGAGCTTCTTCGAAAAGAGGTAGATATCCTCGGTCGCCCGCGCCCGCGAGCGGGCGGCGACCGCCTGGCGCTGCACGCGCGCCGTCAGATTGCTGGCAATGACCGCAACGACGAGAAAGACCCCAAGCGCGACGATGCTCTCCGGATCCCTGATCGTCAGCGTATAGCGCGGCTCCAGGAAGAAATAATTGAAAGCAAGGGCGCTGACGAAACAAGCATACAGAGCCGGCCACAGGCCGCCGGTCACCGCCGATGCCAGCACCCCGATGAGCAGAATGATCGCCAGATTGCGAACGTCGAGAAACTGATCGAGAAGGACGGCGAAGGCGAGCGAGCCGATGACAAAGGCCGTCGCCTTGAGATAGGGCCGGATTTCGAACTGCCACTGCTCGTCGGCCGCCTTGACGCTCCGCGACGCCGCCTCGGTGCCGCGTTCGCTTCCCGAAATGACATGGACGCTGATATCGCCGGCATTGCGGATGAGATCGTAGGTGAGCGAGCCTTCGATCAATTCGCGCCAGCGCGACCGGGTCGGCCTGCCGACGACGATATGGGTAAAATTGTTCGCCGTCGCATAACGCACGATGTCCTGCGCCACATTCTGACCCGGAATGGTCGTCACCTCGGCGCCAAGCTGCTGGGCAAGGCGCAGGTTCGTCGCCAGCCGGTCCTTGTCATTCTCGGGCATGCTGGCCGAGCGCGTGCTGTCGACGTGCAGCGCCGTCCACGGCGCACGCAGCCGGTCGGCCAGCCTGCGTGCATAGCGCACGCGGGCCGCTCCTCCAGGTCGCGCGTCGAGGCAGACGAGGACCCTTTCGCCTGCCGCCCACGGTCCTGGAATGGCGTGCGCCTTCATATGGATGAGCAACTGGTCGTCGACACGCTGCGCGGTGCGGCGCAGCGCCAGTTCCCTGAGCGCCGTCAGATTGCCCGGCGAGAAATAGTTCTCGATCGCGCGCTGCGCGGTATTGGGGAAATAGACCTTGCCTTCCTCGAGCCGCTTGATCAGGTCGTCGGGGGTGAGATCGATGATCTCGACATCGTCGGCCTGGTCGATGATGGAATCGGGAACCGTCTCGCGAACCCTGACCTTGGTGATCTGGGCGACGACGTCGTTCAGGCTTTCGACATGCTGGATGTTGAGCGTCGTATAGACGTCGATGCCGTGCGTCAGGATCTCCTGGACGTCGAGATAGCGCTTGGGATGGCGGCTGCCGGGCGCATTGGTATGGGCGAGTTCGTCGACAAGAACCAGCGCCGGGCGCCGGGCGAGGATGGCATCGATATCCATCTCGTCGAGGATACGCCCCTTGTAGTCGACCTTGCGGCGGGGAATGACCTCATAGCCCTCGACCAGGGCCAGCGTCTCCTTGCGGCCATGCGTCTCGACGACGCCGATCACCACATCCACGCCGTCGGCCAGCCTGGCGCGGCCCGACATCAGCATCTCATAGGTCTTGCCGACGCCGGGTGCCGCGCCGAGGAAAATCCGCAACCGGCCGCGACCCTCCCGCTCGGCATGGTCAAGCAGTGCGTCGGGCGAGGGTCTGGTATCGCTGCTTCTGTCGTCAGGCATCGGGATCGATCATGGATGGCGCCGGGGGTACTGTCGATCCCCGGCCGCCGCCATTCACTCTTTCGCTACGTCCAGCGCAAGGTTGAGACCGAGCACATTGACCACAGGCTCGCCCATGAAGCCGAGTTCCCTGCCCTCGACTTGGGCATCGACAAGCGCCTTGACCCTGGCCTCCTCGATGCCCCTGGCCTTGGCCACCCGGGCGACCTGGAAGTAGGCGGCTTCCGGGCTGATGTCGGGATCGAGGCCACTGCCGGACGTCGTCACCAGGTCCATCGGCACAGGCTGGTTCGGCTTTTCCGCTTTCAACTTCTCGGCCTCGCCCTTGATACGATCGATCAGCTTGGGATTGGTCGGACCGAGATTGCTGCCGCTCGAGGCGGCTGCATTGTAGCCGTCGCCGGCAGCCGAGGGGCGGCCGTGGAAATACTTGTCGCTGGCAAACCCCTGGCCGATCAATTCGGAGCCGATGATCTTGCCGTCCCTCTCGACCAGGCTGCCATTGGCCTGCCGCGGAAACAGCGCCTGGGCGATGCCGGTCATGCCCAGGGGATAGATCAGGCCGGTCAGGACCGTGAAGAAGACGATCATGATGATCGCGGGTCTTATCTGGGTGAGCATGGAGATGTTCCTCAAAGCAATTCCAGGAAAAGTGTGAAGCGGTTTTCCCTAGGGAATTGCGTTAAAACAAAGAGTTAAGCGAGGCCAAGCGCGGTGACGATCATGTCGATCGCCTTGATGCCGACGAAAGGCACGATGAGGCCGCCGAGGCCGTAGACGAGAAGATTGCGGCTGAGCAGCGCGCCGGCGCCGATGGCCCGATATTTGACGCCCTTCAGCGACAGCGGGATCAGCGCGATGATGATCAGCGCGTTGAAGATGATGGCCGACAGGATGGCACTCTGCGGCGTCGCCAGATGCATGACGTTAAGTGCCTGCAGCGGGCCGGTCGTCTGTCCCGGTGCGACGTAGAAGACGGCGAACATCGCCGGGATGATGGCGAAATACTTGGCGACGTCATTGGCGATCGAGAAGGTCGTCAGCGAGCCCCGCGTCATCAAGAGCGCCTTGCCGATCTCGACGATCTCGATGAGCTTGGTCGGATCGCTGTCGAGATCGATCATGTTGCCGGCCTCGCGGGCGGCAACCGTGCCGGTGTTCATGGCGACACCGACATCGGCTTGCGCGAGGGCCGGCGCATCGTTGGTGCCGTCGCCGCACATGGCAACCAGCTTGCCCTTGGCCTGTTCGTCGCGGATCAGCTTCAGCTTGTCCTCCGGTGTGGCCTGGGCGAGGAAGTCGTCGACGCCGGCTTCCGCAGCGATGGCCGCCGCCGTCATCGGGTTGTCGCCGGTGATCATCACCGTGCGGATGCCCATGCGGCGCAGTTCGGTGAAGCGCTCCCTGATGCCGCCCTTGACGATGTCCTTGAGGTGGATGACGCCGAGCAGGCGGCCGTCGCGTTCGACCGCCAGCGGCGTGCCGCCGGACTTGGCGATCTCGTCGGCGATGGCCTGGAGATCCCTGACGGTATCGCTGCCGGGCCGCGTGGCATGGGCTGCGACCGTCGATTGGTTGACATGGGCAAGCACGGAATCCACGGCGCCCTTGCGCACCGACGAACCATCGATGTCGACGCCGCTCATACGGGTCTGTGCTGTGAAGGGCACGAAGGTGGCGTGCAGCGTTGCCATGTCGCGGGCGCGGATGGCGTATTTCTCCTTGGCCAGCACGACGATGGAACGGCCTTCCGGCGTTTCGTCGGCGAGCGAGGCAAGCTGGGCCGCGTCGGCCAGTTCCTGTTCGGTGACGCCCTTGACCGGGCGGAACTGCGTCGCCTGGCGGTTGCCGAGCGTGATCGTGCCGGTCTTGTCGAGCAGCAGCGTGTCGACGTCGCCTGCGGCTTCCACGGCGCGACCCGACATGGCCAGCACGTTGAATCGCACCAGGCGGTCCATCCCGGCGATGCCGATGGCCGAAAGCAGCGCCCCGATCGTGGTCGGGATCAAGGTGACGAACAGCGCCACCAGAACGGTCACCGAAATGTAGCCGCCCGAATAGGAAGCAAAACTCGGGATCGTCGCGGTGGCCAGCACGAAGATCAGCGTCATGCCGACGAGCAGGATGTTGAGCGCGATCTCGTTCGGCGTCTTCTGGCGCTCCGCACCTTCGACCAGCGAGATCATGCGGTCGAGGAAGGTGTGGCCGGAAGCCGCCGTGATGCGCACGCGAACCCAGTCGGACAGCACCTGCGTGCCGCCGGTGACCGCCGAACGATCGCCGCCGGATTCGCGGATCACCGGCGCGGATTCGCCCGTGATCGCGGCCTCGTTGACCGAAGCGACGCCTTCGATCACTTCGCCGTCGGACGGGATGATGTCGCCGGCCTCGACCAGCACGGCATCGCCGACCTTGAGGCTGGTGCCGGGCACAAGTTTGTATTTGGTGCGGTCTTCACCGGTCAAAAGCTTGGCCTTGGTCTCGGTGCGTGCCTTGCGCAGCGAATCCGCCTGCGCCTTGCCGCGGCCTTCTGCGACCGCTTCGGCGAAGTTGGCGAACAGCACGGTGAACCAAAGCCAGATGATGATCTGCAGCGTGAAGCCGAGATTGCCGCCGCCGGAGACCAGGTCCTTGACGAACAGCGCCGTGGTGAGCGCCGAGACGACGGCAACGACGAACATCACCGGGTTCCTGGCCAGCGTGCGCGGGTCGAGCTTGCGGAAGGCGCCGCCGATGGCGGGAAGCAGGATGCTGGCATCCATGATGCTGGCTGATTTCGAGTTGCTCATTTTGAAGCTCCGGCTTCGGTGTTGTTGGACGGCACCGGATGATCGGATGCCGAAAAGAGATGGGGCGGCCCGTAGGCCAGCAGCCAGAGGACGAGCATGACTGCCGCAAGGCCGAGAAACGTCGACAGGGTCGGGAAAGGAGGAGGTCCCTCCTCCTTTCCGTGATCGTCCCTGTGGGCGACCTTGCGGCGCATGGCATTGAACCACGACATGGCGGCCTCAGAAGGTCTGCCCGTGAGCCATCGCCAGGTGCTCGATGATCGGCCCGACGGCGAGCGCGGGAAAGAAGGTGAGGCCACCGACGATCAGGATGACGCCGACCAGCAGCCCGACGAACAGCGGGCCATCGGTCGGGAAGGTGCCGGCGGAGGCCGGAACCGTTTTCTTCGCCACCAGCGAGCCGGCAATGGCCAGTGCCGGGATGATGACCAGGAAGCGGCCCATCAGCATGCCGATGCCGATGGTGATGTTGTACCAGGGCGTGTTGCCGCTGAGGCCGCCAAAGGCCGAACCGTTGTTGGCCGCCGCCGACGTGTAGGCATAGAGGACCTCGGAGAAGCCGTGCGGGCCGGCATTGCCCATCGACGCCACGCCGGTCGGCAGCACGACGGCGATGGCCGTGAAGATCAGCATCGCCAGCGGCAGGCACAATATGGCCAGCATCGCCATCTTGACCTCCTTGGCCTCGATCTTCTTGCCGAGATATTCGGGCGTGCGACCGACCATCAGGCCTGCGACGAAGACGGCGACGACGATGTACATCAGGATGCCGTAGAGGCCCGCGCCCACACCGCCGACGATGACTTCGCCAAGCTGCATGTTGATGATCGGGATCATGCCGCCGAGCGCCGTGAACGAGCCGTGCATGGCGTTGACGGCGCCGCAGGAAGCGGCCGTGGTGATGACGGCAAACAGCGCCGACAAGGCGATGCCGAAACGTGTCTCCTTGCCCTCCATGTTGCCGCCGTCGATGCCCAGCGCATGCACCAGCGGGTTGCCGGCGGCTTCCGCCCAGTAGCAGATGGCGACACCGGCGATGAACATGACGCCCATGGCCGAGAGGATCGCCCAGCCCTGGCGCTGGTTGCCGATCATGCGGCCGAAGACATTGGTCAAGGCGGCGCCGATGGCGAAGATCGACACCATCTGGATCAGGTTGGAGATCGCGTCGGGGTTCTCGAACGGGTGCGCGGCATTGGCGTTGAAGAAGCCGCCGCCATTGGTGCCGAGCATCTTGATGGCCACCTGCGAAGCGACCGGGCCGACGGCGATGGTCTGCTGCGCGCCTTCGAGCGTCGTGGCGTTGACATAGGCGCCCAGCGTCTGCGGCATGCCGAGCCAGACATAGGCCAGCGTCAGCACGATGCAGAACGGCAGCAGCAGATAGAGTGTGGAGCGGGTCATATCGACCCAGAAATTGCCGATCGACTTGCCCGAAGCCCGGGCAAAGCCGCGGATCAGCGCGATGGCGATGGCAATGCCGGTGGCCGCCGAAACGAAATTCTGCACCGTCAGCCCGGCCATCTGCACGAGATAGGACATCGTGCTCTCGCCACCATAGTTCTGCCAGTTGGTGTTGGTCATGAAGCTGGCGGCCGTGTTGAAGGCGAGCCCAGGCTCGACCGCTGTCATGCCGGCCGGGTTGTAGGGCAGGCTGCCCTGCAGGCGCTGCAGGGCGTAGAGCACCAGGAAGCCGGCAAGGTTGAAGAGCAGCAGGGCGACCGCATAGGTGGTCCAGTGCTGTTCCTCGCGTTCGCTGGTTCCGCAAACACGGTACAGCCCGCGCTCGAGCGGGCCAAAGACGGGCGAGAGCAGCGTCCGGTCGCCGTTGAAGACCCGGTGCATGTAGCCGCCGAGCGGCTTCACCAGCAATATCACGATCCCGCAATAGACCAGGATCTGTATCCAACCGTTCAGTGTCATGGCTGTGGCTTTCCGTGCCTTCAGAAGCGTTCTGGACGAACGAGCGCGTAGGTCAGGTAGGCGAGCAGGAACAGCGTCACGCCGCCACCGAGAATATAGTCGACGATCATTTTCTCAGCCTCGCTCTAGAGCGCGTCGCAAGCTTTGATGTAGGCGAAACAAAGGGTGAAGAACAAAATTCCGACCCCGATAACGGATATATCCATTGTGTTATTCCTTTTGTTCTTTTGTACTTTGCGAATTTGACAGGAGATTTCGCAATATCTCGAAAGTGTCCCGTCGCATCTTTGGCGACGAAACCGAATGTGTTTTCTGAAGGGAATATGGACCCGATCGCCATAAAGGTTCGAGACGGGGCGCAGTGGAAAGAAATAGGAATTTCATAAAGATTTTTGCGCGGGCTCTTCCCAACACTCCACGCAGGGATTGTCGCGCAAGGCAGGCGGCCAGCCACAGGATTGCGATTTGCTTGCGAGCTGCCGGAAACGGGAAAGCCCGGCTGGGGCCAGCCGGGCCTTCTATGGTGGTGTGGCTTTAGTCGCCACGGAGGGTATCGATCTTCAGGCGGCGTAGCCGCCATAGCCACGCGCAACGGCGTGCACGCCCGCCACCGGCTCGAGGTCCGGCCACAGGATACAAGAAGCTTGCGCAAACTGGACGAGCGCGTGGCGGGCCTGCTCGATGGTCACATAGCCTGGGATGGCGAGTTCACATGCTTCCACCGCGTTGCGGTAGAGCGGGCCGCGGCGGGAGGTCGTCCAATTGGTGAGGAAGTCGTGCATTTCGGCCAGCGACGCAATCTCGCGTTTGAAGCCAAGGCCGACCGAGAGTGCGACCGGGGAATGAAACGGCTTGTCGTGCATGAAGCGGGCTCCTGGTTTTTTTGCGCGCTTGGAGAGATATCCGGCGGGTCCGCGACCGGGACGCCCTGAAACGCGCAATGAGGCCGGAGGTTCCAAGCTTGGGTCTTGGCGGTTTTTGATTGTGCCTGGTCGGCGAAATTATCAATTTCGCAGCGCAACGATCATGTGCCGGACGCTCAACGGCTCCGCTTCCACTTGGCGACGGCAGGCTCTCCAAAATCCCGAAGGAGCCATCGAGATCGCTTGCCGCCCTGAGGCTCACGCCTTCTTCACGAACTCGGTCTTGAGCACCAGGCCTTTCACTTGCTTGGTGCTGCATTCGATCTCGCCGGGATTGCCGTTCAGGCGGATAGCCTTCACCAACGTGCCGCGCTTGATCGTTTCCGAAGTGCCTTTGACTTTGAGGTCCTTGATCAGCGTGACGGAATCGCCGTCATTCAATTGAGCGCCATTGCTGTCGCGCACGATTACATCGTTCGGCATGCCATCTCCTGTGATTGGCAGGTTTCAAGGCCAGAGTGCAGCGGGATGTTTACCGCCCTGCTTCGCGCAAAGGCTCGGGCTTGTCCTGCGAAGCTCGTAGAGCGAAGCAGGATGGCGGAGAGAGCGGGATTCGAACCCGCGTTACGGTCTCCCGTAAACACACTTTCCAGGCGTGCGCCTTCAACCACTCGGCCACCTCTCCGTCCATGCATGTCGCGTCGACCGGTTTTGCCGCGCGGGTTGGGGAGATGCACCTCCCTTGGGGCAAGACGGAACTTCCGCCATCGGCGTCGCCAACCAGCAAACGCCTTCCCCTGCACCTGAGCCGTCGAAGCAACAGGCGCGGGGCTCATCTAGTCGATCCGACGGCGAATGCCAAGCCATAACGGCAGTCTATTCGCTTTGCCGGCCACACAGTCTTTCACGAGGCCGCCGGCATGCCCGTTTTTGCGGGCGCCGCCGCTGCAATGGTGTGCACAGGCAGGACCGCAGGGACGGCCGCCCTTGACTTCCCCCGGAGTTGCCTGTCGGGTGCCGAGGCTTTGCGGGGGCATTGTGCGGACATGACATCGAGCAATGGACAGACGCCAGTCAGGCGGCCGGACAGCGGGCTGTCCTTCGTGCCGGTGGGCTGGCTTGTCTTCGTCATGGCGTGGTCGGTCTACGGCCTGATCTCCGTCTGGCCCGCGGTCGGCGCCACCGGCCTGCCAGACAGCGTGCTTTACCTTATCTATGGCGGGCTCGTCGTCGACATCGTCACCATCCTATGGGGGCTTTACCTGCTCGGCCTCGCCTTCGGCCGCTCGGCCCGCTTCCCGCGCCAGTTCACGATCTGGCAGATTGCCATAATCGTCGGGCTGCTGGTCATCCATGCCTATGCCCCTACGGTGCCGGGATTCGTCTTCTCGGGCCAGGCGCTTGTCATCACCGGCGCCGAAATCGCCATCGGCGCGCTCTGCATCTATCTGCTGCGCCATGGATCCGAAGCCGATGCCGTTTATGTCAATCCGAAAACCGAGAGCCCATCGGCCTTCGTCTCGGTCATCGCCGCGCTGCTCGGCATCGTCCTGGGCGCGGTCATCGGCGCCGTGGGCGGATTCGCCATCGGCTCGGTGATCGCCGATGCCACCGAGATGAGCTGTTTCGAGGGCGCCTGCGGCTATTTCGCCGTGTTCACCGGCCTGGCCGGTCTGGTGATCGGCGCCATCGGCGGCGGCGTTTTTGCTGTCTGGCGTATCCACCGGCACAAAAGGAAGCCGGCCGCATAATTCGCGCGGGCAACAAATCCGGGTTCACACGGTCTTTGGAGACTTCGCCGGCGCGTCGGCTTGCGACCACCAAACGCAAAAACCCGCCTGTCCGGCGGGTCATCGGCGCAAGTCAACGCCATACCGAAATTATTAGCATAGCTGCCCTCACATGTCAATGAAAAGCGACCCGACTGACTGTCGTCCGGCCCTCCGTTGACCTGAGTTTGGAGTCTGCAAATTCGCGTTTGGCGATTGCGATCCAGCCATGCGCATTCTATCTCTGAAAAGCCCCTCGGGAGAGGACCAGCCCGGAGGAGGGTTCTGATGTTTCGCTTCGTCTTTCGTCTTGCCGCAATGATCGCGCTGTCGATTTCCGTCATCATGGCGGTGCTCGACGCGACACGCACAGTGGCGGCCTCCGTGCTGGTGCTGACCCCGCTCAACAGCAGTTGGCTGGCGGTCTCGCCCGACACGCGGGCCGCCTTCGAGACCTTCATCCGAACCAAGACCAGCCCGCTGCTGTGGGATGGCGCCATCGCCTGGGTGCTGAACCAGCCGGGCTTCGCCGTGTTCGCGGTGCTGGCTTTCCTGCTCTATGCGATAGGCTACAGGCGGCAACGTCGCGCCGGACAGTTCGTCGCAAACTGATCCGCTTTCCGCGAAGAGAGGGAAACCCGCGCATGTTCTTTCTCAGCGATATGCTGAACAAGAAGCTCAATCTGCCGAAGCCCTCCGAGGCCCTGCCGGGCCGCGCCAGGGCGATCCCGACCGCATCCAGGCACAAGGTCTTGAAAAGACCGCTCAAGGGTCCTTATCCCGAGGGGCTGGAGACGGCCATGTTCGGGCTCGGCTGCTTCTGGGCTGCGGAGCGGCTGTTCTGGCAGATCGAAGGCGTCTGGGTCACCGCGGCCGGCTATGCCGGCGGCTTCACGCCCAATCCGACCTATCAGGAGACCTGCACCGGGCTAACCGGTCATGCCGAAGCGGTGCTGGTGGTCCATGACCCCGGGATCGTCTCCTATGCTGGGCTTCTGAAGCTGTTCTGGGAAAGCCACGATCCCACGCAGGGCATGCGCCAGGGCAATGATGTCGGCACCGCCTATCGCTCCGCGATCTACACGAGCGACGAGGCGCAATTGTTGGCGGCGAGCGCCTCGCGCGATGCGTATGAGACCTCGCTGCGCGGTGCCGGCCACGGCAGGATCACCACCGAGATCGCCCCGGCGGCCGAATTCTACTTCGCCGAAGCCGATCACCAGCAATATCTGGCAAAGAACCCTTACGGCACGTGCAATCTCAAAGGCACCGGTGTCGCTTGCGCCATCCCTGCCGCCGCCTCCGCCTGACACTTGGCGCAAGGACAAGCTGCGGTGCGGCTTGCCCGCACCAAGCTTTTCCAAAAGGTCAAAATTCCGCGTGAATTTTGTTTCGGGCCATGCCAGATTGCCGCCGAGCGGGAGGGAATACACTCCTGGCTGACGTCGCATGCCTGCCGGAGAACCGGGCCGGCATGCGGTGCGTAACGGAAAAAATAACCGACAGGGTGTGGATCACATGAAACGTATCGTTCTCGGCCTCCTGGCCGCAACCGCAATGGTTCTTCCGGCTTTCGCCGCGGATGTCCAGCCGGCCATCCTCTATGATCTCGGCGGCAAATTCGATAAATCCTTCAACGAGGCTGCCTATCACGGCGCCGAGAAATTCAAGACGGAAACCGGCACGGCCTACGTCGAATTCGAGGTCTCCAACGCCTCGCAGCGTGAGCAGGCGCTGCGCCGCTTCGCCGAGGACGGCCACAACCCGATCGTCATGGCCGGCTTCGCCTGGGAGGATGCGCTGAAGAAGGTCGCGGCCGAATATCCCGATCTCAACTTCGCCATCATCGACGACGCCGTCGACATGCCCAATGTCCGCTCGCTGGTATTCAAGGAAAACGAAGGCTCCTATCTCGTCGGCATCATGGCGGCGATGGCCTCGAAGTCGAAGAAGGTCTCCTTCGTCGGCGGCATGGACATCCCGCTGATCCGCAAGTTCGAATGCGGCTATGTCGGCGGTGCCAAATCGGCCGGCGCGACCGATGTCATCCAGAACATGACGGGTGACACGCCGGCTGCCTGGAACGATCCGGCCAAGGGCGGCGAGATCGCCAAGACGCAGATCGACCAGGGCTCCGACGTGGTCTATGCCGCGGCAGGCGGCACCGGCGTCGGCGTGCTGCAGGCGGCGGCAGATGCCGGCAAGCTCGGCATCGGCGTCGATTCCAACCAGAACGGCCTGCAGCCCGGCAAGGTACTGACCTCGATGCTGAAGCGCGTCGACGTCGCCGTCTACACCGCCTTCATGGACGGCAAGAACGGCACCTTCAAGGGCGGCGTCGAGAATCTCGGCCTCAAGGAAGGCGGCGTCGACTACGCCATGGACGACAACAACAAGGCGCTGGTGACGGACGAGATGAAGGCGGCCGTCGAAAAAGCCAAGGCCGACATCATTGCCGGCAAGGTCGAAGTACACGACTATACGACTGACAACGCCTGCCCCTATTGAGCGGCACGAACACACAGCCATGATCTGCAAACCGCCGGGCGCCAGCCCGGCGGTTTTGCCTTTACCGGATCGAGCGAAACCTTCGCTCCGTGCCGGACACCGTTTCGAGATACAGATGCAGCCGACGATCGGACCCATGGGCGAGCACGACGTAGCAGCGGTCGCGCAACTGCGCCTGTCTGCCTTTTTCGAGGGAACCGGAAGGACTCTCGGGGAAGATGCTGCAGGGCTTCGCGACTTGATCGCCGGTGACGGTTTCGAGGCGGCATTCGTGGCCCGGATCGGCGACACCCCGGTCGGGACATGCCTGCTGGTCCGCCACGAACTGGAGCCCGCGCATGATCTGACGCCATGGCTGGCCGGGTTGGTTGTCGATGCAAGGTATCGACGCCAAGGCATCGCCACCGCGCTGGTCAAGGCAACGGAAGCCCATGCGGCGTCACGGGGCGTCGAGATGCTCTATCTCTACACATGGGATGCGCGTGGTTTCTACGCGGCCCTCGGCTGGAACATCGTTGAGATATGCAGTTCGGACGGCGAGACGATGGCTCTGATGTCTCGCCGGCCTCGCCTATAGCAGCTTCGCGACGAGACAACCGAGCGCGAACGCCACCATCAGTCCGGCGGCAACCACAAATCCACGCCGGCCGCCCAGCGCGTGGACGCCGACGCCGTATGGCCGCTGCGACAGGCTTCGGATCACGGTTGGCGGCCTGGCGTCGCTCAGGCCAGAACTACGCATCTGCGGCAGGTCGCCAATGCGCTGCGTGATCTGCTTCCAGCGCTCTTCGCCATCCCCCGGTTCGGCACGGTCGAAGACGTGCATGCGCTCGGCAAGTCGCACGACCTCGTCGCGGAAGGCCGGGTCGATCTCCAGATCACGTTCGGCCCGTTCGCGCTCCGCATCGTTCATCAGGCCACGCACATAGTCGCTGGCCCGTGCAATGCGATCGCTTTCACTGGCCATGGCGTGCGCCCTTCCTTTTTCCTCACCAGTGCGGCGGCTTGGTTACAGGCACTTCATCTCCCGTCTGCTCCTCCAGCGCCAGGAAGCGATCCGTCAGCGCGTCGAGCTTGCGCTGCATGCGCTCGATCACTTTCCACTGCTCGGCGATCTGGCCGGACAGTTCCTCGATGGTCTTCTCCTGCTCGGCGGCGCGGATTTCCAGCGTCGTCAGCCGGTCGGCGGGTATGGTCATGTGAATTCCCCAGTCTTCACCGCGATGTCGTTCACCGCGATGTCTTGCGCCGCAATGCGAATTTCGGCTCCGTCATACTAGCGAATGTGAAGGCCCCGGCCACGTTGCAAATTGACAAGCGCACCGGGATTTGTCGAGAGTGAACCTGCTCCGCCAATTGGCACGGGCGGAGCGTCATGCTAGGCGTTTTGACCAAGCGATAAAAAAATAAGAGTGGGACAGGCTGCATGGCGCAAGCCGCAATCGAGTTGATCGGCATCAACAAGAGTTTTGGTGCGGTTCGCGCCAACCGGGACATCAATCTTGAGATCGGTCGCGGCACGATCCACGGCATTGTCGGCGAGAACGGCGCTGGCAAGTCGACGCTGATGTCGATCCTCTACGGCTTCTACCAGGCCGACAGCGGCGAGATCCGCGTTGGCGGCCAGCCGGCTTCGATCAAGACCCCCAATGACGCCATCGCGCTCGGCATCGGCATGGTGCATCAGCACTTCATGCTGGTCGACAATTTCACGGTGCTGGAGAACGTCATCCTCGGCGCCGAAAGCGATGCGCTCTTGAAGAAGAGCATCGCCAAGGCGCGCTCCGAACTGGAGCGGCTGGAGCGTGAATACGGGCTGGAAGTCGATCCCGATGCAATCATCGAGGAACTGCCGGTCGGCCTGCAGCAGCGTGTCGAGATCCTGAAGGCGCTCTATCGCGGCGCCGAGATCCTGATCCTCGACGAACCGACGGGCGTTTTGACGCCGGCCGAGGCCGACCATCTGTTCCGCATCCTTCGGCAGTTGAAGGACCAGGGCAAGACGGTGGTGCTGATCACCCACAAACTGCGCGAGATCATGGCCATCACCGACACGGTGTCGGTCATGCGCCAGGGCACGATGGTGGCGACGCGCGAGACCAGGAAGACGACCGTCGAGGAACTGGCCGAGCTGATGGTCGGCCGGCGCGTGCTCTTGCGGGTCGAGAAGGGCGAGGCAGAGGCTGGCGCCGTCAAGCTCGCAGTCAAGAACCTGACGGTCAGGGATACGCGCGGCGTCACCATGGTCGACGACATCTCCTTCGATATCAGGGCCGGCGAGATCGTCGGCATCGCCGGTGTCGCCGGCAACGGACAATCCGAACTGCTCGAGGCGATTTCCGGCATCAGGCGTGCCGTTTCCGGCTCGGTCATGCTGGATGGCAAGCCGATCGACCTGACCGGTGCCGCCGACCCCGGAGAGTTGCGCGACCGTGGCCTGGCGCATGTGCCGGAGGACCGCCATCACGTCGGGCTGGTGCTGGCCTTCGAGGAGAACGAGAATTCGATCCTCGGCTATCACGATGATCCCCGCTATTTGAAGGGGCCGTTCCTCAACATCGATGCCATCCGCAACGATGCCAGGGACAAGATCGCCAAATACGACATCCGCCCGGCCGACTGCCGGCTGAAGACCGCCAATTTCTCCGGCGGCAACCAGCAGAAGATCGTGCTGGCACGGGAGATGGAACAGGACCCGGGCGTGCTGATCGTCGGCCAGCCGACACGCGGCGTCGATGTCGGCGCCATCGAGTTCATCCACAAGCGCCTGATCGCCATGCGCGATCAGGGCAAGGCGGTGCTGGTGGTGTCGGTCGAGCTGGACGAGATCCGTTCGCTGTCCGACCGTATCCTGGTGATGTTTGCCGGCCGCATCGTCGGCGAGCGCGGTCCGGAAGCCACCGAAGGCGAGCTCGGCCTGCTGATGGCCGGCGTCGAGCACCAGGAGGCAGCACTTTGAGCACGCCTTACGCCAAACTGCCGGCCTGGGCCGACTATGGCCTGATCCCGCTGATCAATCTGTTCGTCGCCTTCGTCGTCGCCGGCTTCGTCGTGCTTCTGGTCGGCGAGAATCCGTTGCGCGCCGCCGTCATCCTGGTCGAAGGCGCCTTCGGCAAAGGCACAGGCATCGCCTTCACCCTGTTTTATGCCACCACCTTCATCTTCACCGGGCTTTCGGTGGCGGTTGCCGCGCATTGCGGCCTGTTCAACATCGGCACCGAGGGGCAGGCCTACATCGCCGGCCTTGGCATCGCCATCGTCTGCCTGAGCTTCGACAGTACACTGCCATGGTGGCTGACCTTCCCGCTGGCGATCATTGCGGCGGCGGCGGTGGGCGCATTGTGGGCGCTTATCCCGGCCTATCTGCAGGCCAAGCGTGGCTCGCACATCGTCATCACCACCATCATGTTCAACTTCATCGCCGCCTCGATCATGGTTTACCTGCTGGTCGGCCCGTTGAAGCCAGCCGCCTCGCAAGCGCCGCAGACGCGCAACTTCCTCGCCGGCGCGGAACTGCCCAAACTCAACTGGATCATCGAGCTGTTCGGCGCCAAGATCCGTTCGGCGCCGCTCAACGTCACCTTCCTGCTGGCGCTGGTCATGGCCTTCCTGGTCTGGCTGCTGATCTGGCGCACCAAGCTCGGCTACGAGATGCGCACCTACGGTCACAGCCCGAAGGCGGCACGCTATGCCGGCATTTCCGAGACCCGCATCATCATCACCGCCATGATGATCTCGGGCGCACTGGCCGGCATGATGGCGCTCAATCCGGTGATGGGCGATCAGCACAATGTCGCCATCGACTTCGTTTCCGGCGCCGGCTTCGTCGGCATCGCCGTGGCGCTGATGGGCCGCCTGCACCCTGTCGGCATCGTATTGGCGGCGGTCCTGTTCGGCATGCTCTACCAGGGCGGCGCCGAACTCGCCTTCGAGATGCCGGCAATCAGCCGCGACATGATCGTCATCATTCAAGGCCTGGTGATCCTGTTTGCCGGTGCCCTCGAGCACATGTTCCGGCCCTACATCCAGGCGCTGTTTGCCTCGTTCAGTCCGCGATCGGTCGGCATGGAAGCGGTCAAGGGGAAAGGTGCCTGAGATGGATGTGTTCAACGCGATCATCCAGACACTGGACTCCACCATCCGCCTCTCGGTGCCGCTGCTGCTTGCTTGCCTCGCCGGGCTCTATTCGGAACGCGCCGGCATCTTCGACATCGGCCTCGAAGGCAAGATGCTTGTCGGCGCCTTCGCCGGAGCGGCCGCAGCTTCCGTGTTCCATTCGGCCTTTCTCGGCCTCGGCATGGCGGTCGTGATCTCGGTCGCCTTCGCCATGATCCACGGCTTTGCCTCGATCACTCATCGCGGCAACCAGATCGTCTCCGGCGTGGCGATCAATTTCATCGCCGCCGGCTCAACCATCATCCTCGGCCAGGCCTGGTTCCAGCAGGGCGGGCGCACGCCGGCGCTGCAACCGGGCGAGCGCTTCGAGGCCATCACCCTGCCGGGCGCCGAGGCCATCCGCGACGTGCCGATCATCGGACCGATCTATGCCGAACTCCTGTCGGGCCACTCGATCCTGGTCTATCTTGCCTTCCTGATGGTGCCGTTCACCTGGTGGGTGCTGTTTCGCACCCGCTTCGGCCTGCGCCTTCGCGCCGTCGGCGAGAACCCGGCCGCCGTCGACACCGCCGGCATCTCGGTCGCCTGGCTGCGCTACCGGGCGCTGATCTGCACCGGCATCCTCACCGGCATTGCCGGCGCCTACCTGTCGATGGTGCAAAATGGCGGCTTCGTGAAGGACATGACTGCCGGCAAGGGCTATATCGCGCTGGCAGCCTTGATCTTCGCCAAGTGGAAGCCGGTCAACGCCATGTTCGCCTGCCTGCTGTTTGGCTTCCTGGACGCGGCGTCGATCCGCCTGCAGGGATCCCCGCTGCCCATCATCGGCAAGGTGCCGGCGCAGTTCATGCAGGCGCTGCCCTACATCCTCACCGTCATCCTTCTCGCCGGCTTCATCGGCAAGGCAATCCCGCCACGCGCCGGCGGCGTGCCTTATGTCAAGGAACGTTGAGCGACGGGTCGGCTTTGCGCCGGGTTTTGAACACGATCATCGGAGAAAACGCTGAATGTCGCATGATCTGTTCGAGGCCGCCAAGGCCGCCATGGCCAAGGCCTACGCGCCCTATTCTAAGTTTCCGGTCGGCGCTGCCCTGCGCACCGAGGACGGTCGCGTCTTTACCGGCGCCAACATCGAAGTCGCCTCCTATCCGGAAGGCTGGTGCGCCGAGACCACGGCGCTCGGCCACTACATCATGGGCGGCGGCGGCAAGATCGTGGAAATCGCCGTGCTTGCCGAACGCATGGCCAAATGCTCGCCTTGCGGCGGCTGCCGCCAGCGGCTTGCCGAATTCTGCCGGCCGGAAACAAAGCTCTATCTCTGCGACAATGCGGGTGTGGCCGAAACCGTGACCATGGGCGACATGCTGCCTTACGGCTTCCGCGGCGATATTTTGAAATGAGCAACAGGCTCAAATGAACAGCTGGCAACGATGACGGAAAAAGCCCTGGATCATCTCGTCGAAAGGCTGGACGGCCTGGCGCCGGCCACGGCACTGGTGCTCGGCTCGGGCCTCGGCGGTCTGGTCGACCAGATCGAGGACCCGATCCGCATCTCCTATGCCGACCTGCCCGGCTTTCCCAGAAGCGGTGTCACCGGGCACGCCGGCGAAGTGGTGGCAGGGCTGTTTGCCGGCGTGCCGGTGCTGCTGCTGTCGGGCCGTGCCCATTACTATGAGCACGGCAACGCCGCGGCGATGCGGCCGGTGCTGGAAGTGCTTGCCGGCATCGGCATCACGAAACTGATCCTCACCAATGCCGCCGGCTCGGTCGATCCGGACATGCCGCCGGGCTCGGTGATGCTGATATCGGACCACATCAATTTCTCGGGCACCAATCCGCTGATCGGCGAACCAAGCGACCGGCGTTTCGTCGGCCTGACCGAAGCCTATGATGCCGGCATCCGCCAGGCCATCGAGCGGGCGGCAAAAGCGACCGGCACCACCCTGCACAAGGGCGTATATATGTGGTTCTCCGGCCCATGCTTCGAAACGCCGGCCGAAATCCGCATGGCGCGCATCATGGGCGCCAATGCGGTCGGCATGTCGACCGTACCGGAGGTCATTCTCGCCCGCTTCCTCGGACTGCGCGTCGCCGCCTGTTCGGTCATCACCAATCTGGCGGCCGGCATGACCGGGGCCGAGCTTTCGCACCAGGAGACCAAGGACATGGCGCCGGTCGGCGGCGCGCGGCTGGCGACGATCCTGCAGCGCGTGTTCCGCGACGGACTGCTGGAGATCTGATGCTTCCCCAGGAAATCATCCGCCGCAAGCGCGATGGCCTCAGGCTGTCGGAGGAGGAGATCGCCGGCTTCGTCGCGGGCGTGACGTCAGGCGCCGTTACCGACGGCCAGGCCGGCGCCTTCGCCATGGCGGTGTTCTTCAACGGCATGAACCGCGACGAGGCCGTGGCGCTGACGCTGGCGATGCGCGATTCCGGCGATGTGCTCGACTGGTCGGACCTGCCAGGCCCGGTCACCGACAAGCATTCGACCGGCGGCGTCGGTGACAATGTCTCGCTGATGCTGGCGCCGATCGTCGCCGCCTGCGGCGCCTATGTGCCGATGATCTCAGGCCGTGGCCTTGGCCACACCGGCGGTACGCTGGACAAGATGGATGCCATCCCGGGCTACATCAGCCAGCCCGATGTCGCGCTGTTTCGCAAGGCGGTGCTCGAAACAGGCTGTGCCATCATCGGCCAGACCGCCGACCTCGCGCCCGCCGATCGACGACTCTATGCGATCCGCGACGTCTCCGGCACGGTCGAATCGGTGCCGCTGATCACCGCTTCGATCCTGTCGAAGAAGCTGGCGGCCGGGCTGCAATCGCTGGTGCTCGACGTCAAGGTCGGCAACGGCGCCTTCATGGAAAAATCGCGCGACGCCACCGCACTCGCCAACAGCCTGGTTGAGATCGCCAACGGCGCCGGACTGAAGGCCTCGGCGTTGATCACCGGCATGAACGAGCCGCTGGCGTCGGCCGCCGGCAACGCAGTCGAGGTGCGCAACGCCGTCGATTTCCTCACCGGCCGGTATCGTGACCGTCGGCTTGAAGATGTGACGCTGGCGCTGGCCGCCGAAATGCTGCAGTCGGCCGGGCTGGTGTCGTCCAACCAGGATGGCATGCGGCGCGCCACCGAGACGCTCGCCAGCGGCCGCGCCGCCGCCACTTTCGCACGCATGGTGGCCGCGCTTGGCGGCCCCGCCGATTTCATCGAGAAACCGGAAAAATATCTGCCTGCGGCGGCGATCGAACTTGCCGTCAAGGCGACCGCAAATGGCTTCGTCACCGGCATCGCCACCCGCGATATCGGGCTCGCCGTGGTCGGCCTGGGAGGTGGACGCACGCGGCCGGACGACCAGATCGACCCTGCGGTCGGCATCACCAGACTATTGCCGGTCGGTGCGGAGGTTGGGATCGGCGAGCCGCTGGCGCTGATCCATGCCCGCTCATCGGCCGATGCCGAGGCCGCCGCGGCAACCGTGCTTTCGGCCTATATGGTCGGCGCCTCGAAGCCGCCCGCCGACAAGTCGGTCATCCGGCGGATTCTGCCGCGCGGCTAGAGCAATTCCAGGAAAAGTGTGAAACGGTTCTCCCCGGGAAAGCGCATAGCGCTTTCCCTTGGGAATTTGGGAAAACGAATAGCCTTACTGGACGAGCAGCAGCGTGCCGTTCTCGACCTGGTATTTGTCGAGCCGGTTGAGGAAGCTCATGCCGATCAGATTGGTGCGCAGCGCCCTGTCGTCGAGCACGATGGTCTGGACGTCATTGACGGTGATGCTGCCGATCTGCAGGCGGTCGATCATGGCCACGGCCGCCTTGATGGTGCCGTTGGCGGTGTTGACCTCGCGGTTGAAGTCGGAAGCGTTCAGCGACAGGCCGATCCTGCGTGCCGTCGAAATGTTGATGGCGACCAATGTAGCGCCAGTGTCGATCATGCCGTCGACCTGACGTCCGTTGAGCTTGAAGGGTGACGAGAAATGCCCGCGTTCGTCTGCCGCGACGAGGACCTTGCGGCCCATCGGCAGCGGTGCCGCGGGCTTGTTGGGCACCGATGCCAGATTGACGTTCGGCTGGGCTTCGACCGCTTGTTTGCCCGGCACCGCCGACCTCAGCAGGTTTTCGACGAGTTGCGGATTCGACTGATACACAATCGGTATCGATGCCGATGTACCGGCGAAAACGGCGAGGATCAGAAGTTTGCGCAGCATGGATCGGCCTCGCCGCATGACCCCGAAAATCGGGAACGATTTTCGGAAAGGCTCATGCACAAAATCAAAGTGCTACAGCGTCCTTTGCGCGTCCGAAACGGACGCGCGGCGCTGTAGTGACAGCCGATCGTTAAGCCCGGATGGTGTTTGCCGCTTTAACGCGCGCCAAAACCGCGCCTTTGCGTAAATATTTGGTAAATCGTACCAGGCGACTTGGTCTGATATTACTTGGTCCCATACATGCGGTCGCCGGCGTCGCCGAGGCCGGGCATGATGTAGCCCTTCTCGTTGAGCTGGCGGTCGATCGAAGCGGTGAAGACGGGAACGTCCGGATGCGCCTTGATGAAGCGCTCGATGCCTTCGGGCGCCGCCAGCAGGCAAAGGAAACGGATGTTGGTGGCGCCGCGCTCTTTCAGCTTGTCGATCGCCGCGATCGCCGAATTGGCGGTGGCCAGCATCGGATCGACGACGATCACCAGCCGGTCGGCGAGGTCGCTCGGCGCCTTGAAGAAATATTCGACCGCTTCCAGCGTTTCGTGATCGCGGTAGAGACCGACATGGGCGACGCGCGCCGCCGGCACCAGGTCGAGCAGGCCTTCCAGCAAGCCGTTGCCGGCGCGCAGCACCGAGGCAAAGACCAGTTTCTTGCCCTCGAGCGTCGGCGCTTCCATCGTTTCCATCGGCGTTTCGATGGTCGTCGTCGTCAGTTCGAGATTGCGGGTGACCTCGTAGCCGAGCAGCAGCGAGATTTCGCGCAGCAGCCGGCGGAAGCCCGCCGTCGAGGTTTCCTTCTTGCGCATGATGGTCAGCTTGTGCTGGACAAGCGGGTGGTCGACGACGGTGACGCCCTGCATGGTGTTCTCCTGATGCCTGCGCCCGAAAATGCGCGCATCGCCCTTTCGGACGCGCCGCGCTTCAAGCTGCCTGGGCGAACCCTAGCGGCAATGCGCCGGCCAAGGAACCGCTTGGCCCGCACCGACCACAGCTTTGTCGGCGGAAATCAGCGTGCCGCGCTGTTCAACCGGGCAAGAAGTGCCGTCTTTGTCTTTCTATCGACGAAAGCGGCCTCGATGGCCGTTCTGGTGACGGCGGTCAGCGCCTTGTCGTTCATCGAGAAATGCTCGGCAGCGATGTCGTATTCACGCTTGAGCGAGGTCCAGAAATAGGGCGGATCGTCGGAATTGAGCGTCACCTTGCAGCCTGCCGCCTGCAGGGCCGGAAACGGATGATCGGCGAAACTGTCGAACACCTTGAGCGCGATGTTGGAACCGGGGCAGCATTCCAGCACGATGCCCTCGTCGGCGATGCGCCGGACGAGGTCCAGGTTCTCGATGGCGCGCACGCCATGGCCGATGCGGGACGGACGGATATGATCGAGCGCCGCCTGGACGGTCTCCCAGCCCGTCAGTTCGCCGGCATGGATGGTGATGCCGAGCCCGGCTTCGCGAGCGATCTCGAAAGCCCTGACATAGTCCTCCATATCACCGATCCGCTCATCGCCGGCAACGCCGAAACCGGTGACCAGCGGATGCCCGCAGCGCGCCGCGAAGCGCGCCGCCTGCTCGATCGACTCGACGCCGACATGGCGCACGCCGGTGACGATCATGCGGCCCTCGATGCCGGTCTTGGCCTTGGCGCGCGCCATGCCCTCGCCGAGCGCGTCGGTATAGGCCTTGGGCGACAGACCGGCCTTTTTAGCGTGGTCCGGCGAGGTGAACACCTCGGAATAGATGGCGCCATCGCGGGCAAGGCTGGTCAGATAGTGGTCGGCCAGCCGCGCATAGTCCTCCTCGGTCCGGAACAGATCGGCGGAAAAATCATAAGCCGCCAGGAAGGAGGTGAAATCGTGCCAGACGAAGGAACCGTTCTGGATATAGGGCGAGGTGTCCTTGCCGTATTTCTGCGCCTGGCGGATGACGAGTTCGGGCGCCGCTGCCCCTTCGATGTGGCAGTGCAGTTCCGCTTTCAAAGGCATTCAATCATCCCGTCGGTCCGTCCAGGTCTCGAAAACCCGCCACCTGGAAGCGCGGCTGAACACCGCGCCTTAAACAATAGCGCCCGCACCATCGATCGGCTATGGTCCCGCCGGTTTTATGACGGATCAAAAAAATGTCAGTTGAGAGAACCACGGCCGCGGGCGGCATGGAAACCTCCTATGGTTTCAAGCGTGTAGGGGCTGGCGACAAGCAGTCCCTGGTCAACGATGTTTTCCACAAGGTCGCCAACCGCTACGACCTGATGAACGATCTGATGTCGGCCGGCCTGCACCGGCTGTGGAAGGACGCCATGGTCACCTGGCTCAATCCGCCTAAACGGGCGGGCTGGAAGGTGCTCGACGTTGCCGGAGGCACCGGCGACATTGCCTTTCGCATCGTCGATGCCAGCCACGGCAATGCCCATGCCACCGTGCTCGACATCAATGGCTCGATGCTGGCTGTCGGCCGCGACCGGGCCGAAAAGAAGGGCCTGTCCGGCAACACCGATTTCGTCGAGGCCAATGCCGAGGAACTGCCCTTCCCTGATGCCACATTCGATGCCTATACCATCGCTTTCGGCATCCGCAACGTACCGCGCATCGAGGTGGCCTTGGGCGAAGCGTTTCGCGTGCTGAAGCCCGGTGGGCGCTTCCTGTGCCTGGAATTTTCCGAGGTCGAGATGCCGCTGCTCGACAAGGCTTATGAAGCCTGGTCGTTCAACGCCATTCCAAAGATCGGCAAGATGGTCACCGGCGACGGCGAGCCCTATTCCTATCTGGTCGAATCGATCGCCAGGTTTCCCAACCAGCAGAATTTCGCGACGATGATTTCCCGCGCCGGCTTCGACCGCGTTTCCTTCCGCAACTATTCCGGCGGTATTGCAGCACTTCATTCGGGCTGGAAGCTTTGAGGCCGGACCGCATTTCTCACAATCGACGCGTGCTATGCCGGTTCAAAGAGCCGGCAGGGTTGGCGCTGCCATGAGCAATGTCAGTGCAGGATTCCGGCTCGTAAGGGCCGGCTGGGTGCTGGTCCGCGAGGGTGTCGTCGCCGCTCTGCCGGGTGAGGAACTGTCCGGCCTGCCGAAGTTCGGCTGGCGGATGGCACGGCTGTTCACGCGCCGCCGCGCGCTGGACTATGAGCGCAGCGACCGGCTGGCCAAGGCGGTCGTCCGGCTCGGTCCCTCCTATGTAAAGCTCGGCCAGTTCCTGGCGACACGGCCCGACGTCGTCGGCAACGACATGGCGCTCGATCTCGCCATGTTGCAGGACAAGATGCACACCTTTCCGAAGGCCGAAGCCATAGCGGCCATCGAAGCCTCGCTCGGGCGCAAAGTCGGCGATCTCTACGCGCAATTCGGCGATCCGGTCGCCGCCGCCTCCATCGCCCAGGTCCATGCCGCCGATGCCATGCATGACGGCGTTGCCACCAAGGTGGCGGTCAAGGTGATCCGGCCCGGCGTGCGCCGCCGCTTCTTCCAGGATCTCGAAAGCTATTTCCTTGCCGCTCGCCTGCAGGAGAAATACATCCCCTCGTCCCGCCGGCTGCGGCCGGTCGAGGTCACCCAGACGCTGGCGCAGACCACCAAGATCGAGATGGATCTTCGCCTCGAGGCGGCGGCCCTCTCGGAGCTCGGCGAAAGCACCAGGCACGACCCCGGCTTTCGCGTGCCGTCCGTCGACTGGGAGCGTACCGGCCGCGACGTGTTGACCATGGAATGGGTCGACGGCGTCAAGATGAACGACATTGCCGGACTGGTCGCGGCGGGCCACGATCTGAAAACCATCGCCACCAACCTGATCCAGTCGTTCCTGCGCCACACGCTGCGCGACGGATTTTTCCACGCCGACATGCATCCGGGCAATTTGTTCGTCGAGGCGAACGGCACCATCGTCGCCGTCGATCTCGGCATTGCCGGCCGGCTCGGCAAGAAGGAGCGCCGCTTCCTCGCCGAAATCCTCTACGGCTTCATCACGCGCGACTATCTGCGCGTCGCTGAGGTCCATTTCGAGGCCGGCTATGTGCCGCGCCAGCACAATGTCGCGGCCTTCGCGCAGGCGATCCGGGCGATCGGCGAGCCGATCCATGGCCAGCCGGCCGAGACCATCTCGATGGCCAAGCTTCTGACGCTGCTGTTCGAGGTTACCGAGCTCTTCGACATGGCGACGCGGCCCGAACTGATCCTGCTGCAGAAGACCATGGTGGTGGTCGAGGGCGTGGCGCGCACGCTCGACCCGGCCTTCAACATGTGGAAGACTGCCGAGCCGGTGGTCGGCGACTGGATATCAGGCAATCTTGGGCCGCGTGGCATGATGATGGATGCGCGCGATGGCGCCAAGGCGCTGCTGACGCTGGCCCGCCAGGTGCCCGAGCTTGCGGCGCGCACTGACCGGCTGTCGCGCGAGATCGACCTGATGGCCGAGCATGGCCTGCGCTTCGACGAGACCACTGCCCACGCCATCGGCAAGGCCGAAGCGCGCTACAGCCGCTCCGGCCGCTGGGCACTCTGGGTGATCGCGCTGACGCTGGTCTATATCGCCTGGAAGATGATCTGAGTTCTCGGTGACAGCAGTGCCGGCATTGCTATCATTGAAAGCAACGCTTTCATGGACTAGGTTGAGGTAAGGAGCAAAAACATGAGCACACTTACCATCCGCAATCTCGACACCAACGTGAAGCAGAAACTGCGTGAGCGAGCTGCCGTGAGGGGAGTCTCCATGGAAGAGGAAGCGCGTAGCGTTCTTGCCAAGAGTGTTCTTTCGGACGGTGTGGACCAAGACCCTCGGGGAGAGTCACTCTATGCCGCGATTCGTAGGCTGGTTGAGCCCCATGGCGGTTTCGATGTCGAGTTGCCGGAGCGCGGCCCTACGCGCGAGCCACTGAAATTTGACTAACCATGTTCGTGCTGGATACGAATGTTATCTCGGAAACCTTCAAACCACGGCCGGATGCAGGGGTGGCTACCTGGATGGATAGCTCGCTCGCAACCCGCTCATATGTCACGGCGATGACTAAGGCAGAGCTGCTCGTTGGGCTTGCGAACATGCCGGACGGAACGCGTAAGGCTGCACTGGGTAGTGTCATCGGGGCCTTTTCACCAAATGGCTCAAGACCCCAGTGCTCGCGTTCGGTGACCGCGAAGCCGAAGCATACGCGGAGATTGTTTCGAACAGACGATTTCTGGGACGTCCTATACGCGAATTTGACGCACAGATCGCCTCGGTTGCTCGCTCGCGGGGCTTTGCGATGGTGACTAGAAATGTTGCTGACTTTTCCGATTGCGGTATCAGCATAGTCAATCCTTGGGAGGGTGCATGAGCCTCTCCGGCAAGCGCATCCTGCTCATCATCGGCGGCGGCATCGCCGCCTACAAAGCGCTGGATCTGATCCGCCGGCTGCGCGAGCGCGGGGCCGCGGTTCGGGTGGTCATGACATCGGCCGCGCAGGAATTCGTCACCACGCTGTCGGTCGGCGCGCTCTCCGCCGACCATGTTTTCACCGAGTTGTTCGACCGCAATGACGAACACGATGTCGGCCATATCAGGCTGTCGCGCGAGGCCGATCTGCTGGTGGTGGCGCCCGCCACCGCCGACCTGATGGCGAAGCTCGCAAACGGCCACGCCAACGATCTGGCCTCCACCGTGCTTGTCGCCACCGACAAGCCGGTGCTGATGGCGCCGGCCATGAACCCCAGAATGTGGGCGCATCCGGCCACCCGCCGCAACCGCGCGACGCTGCAGAAGGACGGCGTCACCTTCGTCGGTCCGGCCAGGGGCGAGATGGCCGAAAGCAATGAGGCGGGCGAAGGCCGCATGGCCGAGCCGCTGGAGATCGTTGCCGCGGTCGAGGCGCTGCTCGATGTCGGCCCGAAGCCGCTGTCGGGGCGCAAGATCATCGTCACCTCCGGCCCGACCCATGAGCCGATCGACCCGGTGCGCTACATCGCCAACCGCTCGTCCGGCAAGCAGGGCCATGCCATCGCGGCAGCACTGGCCAGGCTCGGCGCCGATGTGCGCCTCGTCTCCGGCCCTGTCGGCATCGCCGATCCCCCCGGAGTGAAGACCATTCACGTCGAGCGGGCGCAGGAGATGCGCGACGCGGTGGAACGGCTCTTGCCCGCAGATGCGGCGGTGTTCGTCGCCGCCGTGGCCGACTGGCGCACCGAGAACTCGGCCGGTGAGAAGATCAAGAAGGTCGCGGGCGAAGGGCCGCCGGTGCTGCGCATGGTCGAGAATCCCGACATCCTCGCCGGCGTCGGCCATCACAGCCAGCGACCCGACCTGGTTATCGGCTTCGCCGCCGAGACACAGGATCTCCTGCGCAACGCCGAGGCCAAGCTCAAGAAGAAAGGCGCCGATCTCATCGTTGCCAACGACGTGTCGCAGGGAAGCGGCGTCGGCTCTTCGGGCGTGATGGGCGGCGATCGCAACCGGGTGCGGATCGTGTCAAAGGCCGGTGTCGAGGAATGGCCGGAGATGAGCAAGGACGAAGTGGCGGCTCGGCTTGCCGCCCTGATCGCCGAACGGCTTAAAACAATCGTCGTTTGACTGAAAAATGTTCTGCTGCAGTGACGCACCGCCCTGCCGCGAGACTGCGTTCAGGCGGCGCGCGCTTTAAGTCCTGCGGCTCACATCAATTGGTCAAAAGCTCCGCGGTTCGGGCAAGTGCGCCGGCGAAGCCGTTGAGCGGAATGGAAAAGCTCACCGCTTGTCCGGTGTCTGCCGCGAAAGCGTCGATCTTCAGCGTGGTGCCTGATTTCAGCAGCGGCGTGACAGTCGCATCGAACACCACCGGCACCAGACAGCCGACGACCTGGCAGGTGTTGAACGCCAGGCTGCCGTCCAGCTTCTGATCGTCGATGGTCAGGCTCACCCCCTTGGCCAGCGCCAGGCCGAACGGCAGCGCAAGCGTTCCCGTGGCATCCTCGCCGGTCTTGCTCGACAGCTCGATCGCCAGCAGGCGCTGATTGTTTTGCTTGTTGAATTGCTGATGCGACAGGCTGCAGGTTTTGGTCGCGCCTGATATCTGGCAATTGACCGTCCAGTCGCCGTGGGTTTCGGACAGTGCCGACGCGCCACCGGGCAACTGCGGCGCATCGGCGGCAGCCGGTGCCGCGACCGCCTTGTCGCTCTTGGTTTGCGCCGCCACGGCCGGCACACCGACGGTGCAGGCAACACCCAGCATCGCCACGAAATACGCGAACTTCCTCATCAAGATCCCTCCCGCCCGGCTCCGCCTCGGGCCAGCTAGAAGCTAACCTTGAGAGACGCGCTGATCGCGTTCTGTTTAACCGTTTCGCCGAAGGCGCCATTATATCTGACGGACATGCCGACGCCATTGACGCCATTCAGTTCAAGGCCGGCGCCGACCCGATAGAGCGGCGAATCGACGGCCTCCGTCAAGTGCAATGCGGGGTTGCCGAGCAGATTCTCCGCCGCCGCGAAGCGACCTTCGATTTCCCACTCCTTGTTGGAAAACTCCGCCCCGGCCTTGCCGTAGACGCGAAGGCTGGCAATGTCGCTGAGCGCGATGTCGGTGCCGATCTCGATTGCAGGGGTTGCAGAATAGTAGGTGTTGGCCGAGCCATCGAAGTTGAAGGCGGCGACCGAACCCTCCTCCGTGCCTGAGACACGCAGCCAGCGCGCGTCGAACTGCACTGTCGGCTGCAGATAGAAGGCGCCCATCTCCCGGGTGAAACCCAACCGCGCCGAGCCGCCGAACATCGCGGTCTTCTGTGTGTAGGTGACGCTGCTGCCGATGCCAGGCAGCATTACCTCGTCGAGATAATCACCCGCCAACGTTTCGCCCGGAATGTAGAATGCCGGGTCGATATGGGTGTCGCGTTCGCCCTTGAACGAGCCCGTGCCGCCACCGAGTGCAAAGTCCACGAAGTAATTCTTGTTGGTATATTTGGCCAGCGCATAGGCCTGCCAGGCCTCACCGGTGGTCTCCGACAGCAGGTCTCCATTGAAGCCGATCTTGGAATCGAACTCTGTGCGGCCGATCGTGGCACCAAGCGACCAGTTCTGGCCGATCTCGCCAATGCCGCCAAGCGACATCGTCTTCAGGACGTCGTCGCGGCTTGTAGTGCCAGCACCCGCGTCGCGGCCGTACTCGGCCTGCGGGCTGATCGTTGCCCAGACGCAGCGGCCGTCGGGATTCTTGTAGGCAGGCACGCCAGTACACTCACGCCCCGCTTCCAGCATCATGTCGGCTTCGCGGTTGATCATGTCGAACGTATGCACGGCATAATGCGGTGTGAGCCGGGTCAATGCTGCACCCAGTTCCTCTTCATTGGGCAGGAAGCGCAGCATGTTGATCAGCCTGGCCATCGGGTTGTCCGGGGTCGATGCTGCCTCGACATCGTCAAGGTACTGCGCCATCTGGAACACGCCGGGATCGGTGGTGCCGGATCCCGGATCCTGCGCCAGTTCCAGGAATGTCGGGTTGTCGGCGTAAAGAACGAGATCGGTGCCGCCATCCACCCGGAACTGGAAGTTGAAGCCCACTGCCGGATGCAAGGTCTTCGCTGCTATGCCGGAGTCGGTCATCCCCGAGCCATTGGCGACCACATATTCCGTGAACAGCTTATCGATCGACAGGAAATTCAGCGGCGCTTCGCCGTTGAAGTCACCGGCCGCCGTTAGTGCCAGGGCATCCGTGATCTGGTTGTTGAGATCCACATCGGTGACGAAATCGCCGGAGAGGTTTTGTTTGAAGCCGCCGCCGACATCCACCTTCGCCACCACGCCGATGCCCTGGTTGGTATAAATCCCGTCATTGGTGAACAGCCCGCCGCCGAGATCGATGGTTTTCAGTCCGACCATCGAGGCATCCGCAAAATTGTGGAAGCTGTTGTTGCCGCCGCCGAGATCGATGTTGCCGATGACGCGTCCCAGCGTGTCGCCCAGCGGCGAATTGTCGACATGGTCATCACCCGACGTGCCGGTAATGGCCAGCGGACTGAAATCGTCGAGCAGCGATTCCAGGATCGCATTGGTCGGCACGACGGGACCGGGCGCCAACAGGAAGGTCTGGAATGCCTGGATATCCGCTCTGGATCTCGAATGTCGGCGTCGCTCCCATTGCGTAGAGCAGGCTGTGGTTGGTCAGCGCGTTGTTGGCGCCGCCGACGAGCATGGCGGCAACGCCGGTTCCGGCGCCGCCAATCGTGTAATGACCGTTGAGATTGATGGTGATGTTGCCTTTCGCGCCGTTGGCTGTGCTTTCGCCGTAGGCGGCCACGGAACCAGCACCCTGCGCGAACAGGCTGTCGCCCGCGGTCAGCGTAACCGCGTGCGCGTCGCCGATGCCGGTCGCGCTCTGTCCGAACATGGCATACGAGCTCGCACCCTTGACCCAGACCTGGCTCATGGCCGTCGCCGTCGCCGCCGCGGCATCGCCGATGCCACCGCCGGAACCGGCAGCGCCGGTGGAGAGCGTGCCGGCCAGGCCGCCGCCGCCGCCCACCGCCTGGGCCACGATGCCGTGCGCCCGCTCGCCATCGGTGACGATCTCGCCGTCCTGCTGGATGGTCACCGTGCCGCCATTGCCCTTGGCACCCGCAAATGTGTTGAAGCCGATGGTGTTGTTGTCGATGCCGCTGCCGCCATCGGCCGTGGCGCCGAAGCGCCCGAAGCCGGCGCCGCCGATGCCGCCGCCGCCGCCGACCGACTGAGCGATGATGGCGACCGCATCGACACCATGCGTGGTGATGGTGCCGGTGCGGATCACGGTCACGTCGCCGCCATCGCCGCCATTGCCGCCAAGGCCGCCGATGCCGAGCGCGTTCGAGGTTTTACCTTTTGCGTCGCCGCCGACACCGCCGCCGCCGCCCACCGACTGCGCCACGACGCCATGCGCGCGGGCGCCGAAGGTTTCGATCGATCCGGAAACCTCAACCCTCACATCTCCGCCATCGCCGCCGTTGCCGCCCTTGCCGCCCAGGCTGAGAGCAAAGGAATCGGACCCGGCGAAGTCGGACGAAACCGTGCCGCCATATCCTCCACCGCCGCCGATGGACTGGGCGAAGATGCCGTATGACCCATCCTTGTGTGTGATGATCTCGCCATCGTTGGTGACGGTGACCTTGCCACCATCGGCCTCGTTGTCGGGGTCGTTGGGGTCGCCGACCACCGGGATCGGAATCCCGTTGGGTATGCTGGCACCGCCACCGATTGTCATGTCTGCTTCCGATGCGCCGGTCGCGGCACCCGAGGCACCACCGCCACCGCCGATCGACTGCGCAAAAATGCCGTGCGAGATATAGCCCAGTGTTTCAATCTTGCCGAAGTTGTTGACCTCGACCTCACCGCCGATGCTGCCACTGCCGCCTTGGCCGCCAATATACATGGTAACCGCCGTCTCGGCCTTACCGGTCTCCGTCGAGCCAGCGCCACCCGCACCACCGCCGCCGCCCACCGACTGTGCGAAGATGCCGTGCGAGTTGTCGTCCTGCGTCAGGATCGAACCGCTCTGGAAGTTCTGGACGTGAACCTTGTCGCTGATACCGCCAGCGCCGCCGGCGCCGCCGAGGCTCAGCGTGATGGCGATCTTCGAGTCGGTGGATGACGTGCCGGACGCCCCGCCGACGCCACCGGAGCCGCCGATCGACTGCGCCAGGATGCCGTGGGAATTGGCCTTGTCGGTCTGGACTATGCCGCTGTTTTCGACATTGACCTTGCCGCCGTTGCCGCCGACCTCACCCGAGCCGCCAAGCGACAGGTTTACCGCGACTTCACCGCCATCGCTCTTGCCCTTGCTTTCGCCGGCACCACCTGCGCCGCCGCCGCCACCGACCGACTGCGCGAAGATGCCTATCGAGCGCTCCTGCTTGGTCCATATCGTTGCGCCGGCCATATTGACGACATCGACCTGGTTGCCATTGCCGCCCTTGCCACCCGCACCGCCAAGCGAGCCGCCGATTGCGTAAGTGCCAAGCACGCCAGAGCTGGACGAGCCGCCGACACCGCCGCCGCCACCGATCGAATTGGCGCTGATGCCATAGGAATCGGCGCCGTCCGTGACGATCAGATTGCGGTTGGTCACCGAAACCGTGCCGCCATTGCCGGCGCCGCCGGCACCGAGGGCGATCGCCGCGCCGATACCGACCGAAGTCTCGCCAGCATCGCCTGGGCCGACGATATCCTCTTTGGTCGAAGCCGAGCCGCCGCCGCCGCCACCGCCGCCGATGGACATGGCGAGGATGCCGACCGAGTTGAACCCGCTTGTGCGGATCTCGCCCGAATTATCGACTGCGACACCGACCTTGCCATCGAAACAAGTGGCATTGCCACCTGCGTCCGCGGCACAGGCGGCATCGTTGCCTTCGCCGCCATTGCCGCCGATGCTGACATTTGCGGTAACGCTCGTGCCGGCGGTGCCGCCGACATGGAAGGCCTGCGTGTTTGTCGCACCGCCCATGCCGCCACCGCCGCCGATCGATTGGGCAACAATGCCGGACGAATAGTCGCCGTCGGTGGTCAAATTGGCGGAATTCGTAACATCCACGGCACCGGACTTGTTGCCTGTGCCACCCGCCCCGCCAACACCAACGTTGACGGCGACGTTGACGCCGTTTTCTGTACCGAGATCGGCCGTCGCGCCATTGGTCGCTCCGCCGTTGCCGCCGCCGCCGCCGATCGACTGGGCAACGATCGCGGCGCTCATGTCCCCACCCGTCTTGATCGTCATGGCGTTGTGAACGGCGACATCGCCGCTGATGTTGCCCTTGCCGCCGCCGCCACCGATGGTGACCGTCGCATTGATGCTGGCGTTGACCCCGAAGCCGCCTGCAGCTCCCCAGGAATCGCCGCCATTGCCGCCGCTACCGGCCACCGATTGCGCGAGGATGCCGATCGCGTTGGCGCCTTTGGTAACGATGCTGCCGCCGCCATTCATGCCGCTGTCGACGATGACGAGGTCGCTCTTGCCACCGTCGCCACCCCAGCCACCAACAGTGACACCGAGTGAAACGCTGACTCCCGTGCTGGCTGCACCCGAAATCGTGACAGCGCGGCCGCCATTGCCGCCGCCGCCGCCGATGGACTGGGCAACGATGCCGCCGGAACCGGCTGCGTCGGTGTCGGCAATCAGGTTGCCATCAGCCCGAACCGTTACCTTTCCACCATTGCCTCCGTTGCCGCCCTCGCCACCCACGGCAACCCCGACCGAAGCGGACACGTAGAGACCAGCGCTGACCGCGCCTGAATAAGCCGAACCGCCGTTGCCGCCACTGCCACCGACCGATTGCGCAAGGATGGCCTTCGAGCCCATGCCGCCGACATGAATGTCACCTTTGTGGGTGACCGTGACCTGGTTGCTGAGATTGCCATCGCCGCCACCGCCGCCGATCGCCACGGAAGCGGCGCCGAACAGACCGACGGCAAACGTTCCGACAGATCCGCCATTGCCGCCACCGCCGCCGACCGACTGGGCGAGAATGCCGTGTGAGAGGGAGCCCACCGTCGTGATGTTGGTGGTGTTCTTGACCTCTACCTCGCCGGCCGCGCCGCCGGCCCCGCCTTTGCCACCGATGCCGACCGCGGCAAAGGCGCCGGCCGCCATCGCAAACCCGCCGTCGCCGCCCGAGCCGCCGACCGACTGCGCGAAGATGCCGATCGACATATCCTTGTCCGTGCTGATCAGGCCTGTGTTTTCGACATAGACCTTCTTGCTCCCGCCGCCCGACGCGCCATCGCCGCCAAGCGAGAAGGACGGCCCGCCAACCGAGACGGCAAATCCGCCTGAGCCGCCACCGCCGCCGATCGACTGCGCCAGGATGCCATGAGACTGGACACCTTCGGTGTGTACCGCCGCGCCATTGGTGACATCGACGGTCCAGCCCGTGCCGCCGCCACCTCCCTTGCCACCGATTGTGACGTTGGCGCCGAGGCCGGCGGAAGCCGTGCCGCCGCCATTGCCGCCGCCGATCGACTGGGCGATGATACCCGTGGAGCGGTCGCCAAGCGTGTGAATCAGCCCTGAATTGATGCCGACCGTCACTGCCTTGGCGTCGCTGGCAGTGCCGGCCTTGCCGCCGATGCTGACAGCAGCCACAAGACCCGCGCCGTTCAACGAGAAGCCGCCGTTGCCACCGCCGCCGCCGACCGACTGCACGATGACGCCGGCCGAGTCCGACTGATGGGTCGTGACGTCAAGTGTTGTCGTCGAGAAGAACTTTGCCGTCCCGGCTTCGCCGCCCCCCGCGCCCGAACCACCGATGCCCACGCTTGCGTTGACGCTCAGGCCGAACTGGCCGCCGCCATTTCCGCCACCGCCACCGATTGATTGCACGATGATACCGGCCGACCTTTCGCGGAAAGTCTCGACCGAACCATTATAGGTGGCTTCCGTCGCCACGCCCTTGCCGGCCGCGCCGCCTCTTCCCCCCATACCGAAGCCGGCAATCGCCGACAGTGTACCGGAAAAGCCGCCATTGCCGCCGCCGCCGCCGACCGACTGCACGATCAGGCCGGCCGAATCCGCGCCGTCCGTGGTGATCGATTGCATCGCGCCATCAGCCGTGCGCAGCGTGACGGCATCGGCATCGCCGCCGCCTGCGCCACTGCCGCCGACACCCACACTGGCGCCGAAGCTGGCAGCGCCGGAAAAGCCGCCATTGCCGCCGCCGCCGCCGATCGATTGGGCAACGATGCCGGTCGACCGATCCCCGGAGGTGTTGACGGTGCCGCCGACGGTCGCGTCGACCACGCCGCCTTTACCCGCCTTGCCGCCACTGCCGCCGACGCCCACTGCTGCGACGGTCGAGCCGGAAAGTGCAAACCCGCCATTGCCGCCGCCGCCGCCCACCGACTGCATAAGCACGCCGATGGAATCGTCCCCGAGCGTGGTGACCTTGGCGTTCGCAACGTTGTAATTCACCTTGTCGCCGTCACCCGCCGCATCGCCTGATCCGCCTACCGACACACCCACCAGGCCGCCAATGGCAATGGCGCCGCCGCCATTGCCGCCGCCGCCGCCGACCGACTGTGCGATGATGCCGCTAGCGGAACGGCCGTTCGTCTCGACGGTCACACCGTTGCCGGCCTGATTGACGTTGACCACGCCACCCTTGCCGCCAGTGCCGCCGCCACCGCCGATGGCGACCGAAATTGCAGGCGCTACGCCGATGGCGTAGCCGCCATTGCCGCCGCCACCGCCGACCGACTGGATCAGAATGCCATGCGCGCCGTCGCCGCCGTTTCCATCGACGCCGGTCTTGATCACGCCGCCAATATTGCCGGTCGCCGTATCGCCCTGGCCGCCACCGCTTGCCTTGCCACCGATCGACACGAGACCTATAGCGCCGCCGCCATCGCCGCCGCCGCCGCCCACCGACTCGACCAGCATGCCGATGGCGCCCAGGCCACTGGTGGTGATGTTGCCGGTGTTGGTCCCCGTGGCTGCCCGGCCGTCATTGCCATCCGTACCCGCGCCGCCACCGCCGAACAGACCTAGACCGCCACCGCCGTCGCCGCCGCCACCGCCCACCGACTGCACGACCATGCCGCTGGCAAAATCTCCCCGAGTTGTGATGGTCCCGGAATTTATCCCCTCGGCATTGCCGCCGATTGTCGGCACGCCCCCATTGCCGCCGTTACCCACGATACCGAAACCACTTGCACCATCACCGGCAACGCCGCCCGCCGACCGCACAAGCATACCCTTCGAGAAAGCCCCGTCCGTGGAAATGGAGCCGGCATTATCGCCTTTCGCGTCACCGCCGAAACCGCCATTGCCGCCATTGCCACCCTTGCCGGCACCGATCGCAGCGCCCAAGCCGCCATTGCCGCCGCGCCCTCCGCTGGAATTGACGGTGATGCCGTTCGAATTGACCCCGTGCGTGATGATATTGCTTTCGATCGTAGTGGTCACGGTCGCCGTGCCGCCATCGCCACCCCGCCCGCCAACGCCGCCCTTACCGCCTACCGCGATGGCGAATGCCCATGCGCCGTTACCACCATCCCCACCGCCGGCGTCGCCCGATATGCCGGGAGCATTGTCCCCCGATGTTTCGAGGGCGCCAGATGCGTTGTTTGTTATATCGACGGTTCCGCCTTTGGCGCCATCGCCGCCTTTACCACCCTTGATCTCCACAAAAGGCGGGACGGCTGTTGCATGGACAGCCGAGCCGCCATCGCCGCCGCGCCCACCCCGGGCGCTGCCAACGAAAGCGGCCTCCCCGGAGGTCGTGCGGCCGACACTATTCGTTCCCGTAGCCGGCGCCACCGGCGAATGGCCATCTCCGGCGTCAGCAGTACCGATTCCGTCATCACCATTGTCGCCCGGTGCACCATCCGTATTGATGGACAATTGCTGCGCATGGGCCGGAGATTGAGCGTAAGGAAAGACCAGCCCCACCAGTGCCGTAGCGCAAAGCAATCGAGCTATCCGTTTGGGCAGAGTGGCGAGACATTGATTCGGCCGGCCGGGCAAACCCTTCTGAGTCGCCGCGGCATCACGAAGAACTTCCTCAGAACATGCCTTGGCTGAACCGTCGTCGGCCGATGCGCACGACAATACGGCAACGCGCTCTGTGAACAAAGCCATGCACTTACCCCCCATTTTACGGGGGCGCGCCTCAATGCCTGCTTGAGTCCGACGCCACCGCTATGCTCTGCTCATGCAATTGCAATAAGGATGCCGGCACTGTGCAATAAGGTTCAATGCATTAAAACAGGGCATCCGTATTCCCACTTGCGGAGCTCTGACTCAATTAGAATACATTAACTTATGCCGGATGAAACCAAAAATTTACGTGGGGAACACTGACCAAAGCAACCGACGTTTCATAGTCATCATATGATGACTATCTGCCGTTTCGCGGCCGAAATCGCAGAACAAAGCGATTGGACCGCCCGATTTCGTGATACTCGACCCGCTGGCCATGGCATCGACGCGCAAACGCCCTATATCAAAGGACAGAGTTTTTGCGCGGGAATGAACGGATGTCGGCACTTCGGCCATCAACGATCTTCACAGTGGCAATGCTGGCCACGGCAGTGCTGGCGGGCGTTTGCCTGCCGGCTTCCGCGCAAGCGCTCAATCCCGCTACCGGCAACAATGCGCTGATCCGGCAGAACGACCTGCAAATCCTGCAAAACAGGATACAGCGGCAGCAATATCAACAGCAACAGCAGCAGAATCGCGCCCAGGACCGCCAGATCTTTCAGCAACCGCCACCGGTCGTGCAGCAGCTCAAGCCAAGCTGCCAGACCCAGATAATCGGCACCACCGCCGTGAGCAATTGCCGCTGACATCAAGGCCTTTTTCGTTTATTTAGCCGACTTATGTATTTCCAGTGTCGTTGGCACATGCGAAAGTTTTGGTTTTGCAACGACGCCTTGTCGCGCTATGCGGCATTGCATCGACTGGATTGACGAATGGCAGCCACCAAGAAAAAGGCCGTACGCAAGGCAAAGAAGGGCGAGAGAATCCGCCAGGTGGCGGCTATTCCCTTCCGGCTGACCGCGCGTGGCGATATCGAGGTGATGCTGGTCACGTCGCGTACCACCAGGCGCTTCATCGTCCCCAAGGGCTGGCCGATGAAGGGCAAGAGCGGACGCAAGGCGGCCACCATCGAGGCGCAGGAGGAAGCCGGCGTGCTCGGCAAGACGCTGAAGCAGCCGGCGGGCACCTATTCCTACTGGAAGCGGCTGGCCAATCGCTTTGTCCGCGTCGACGTCATCGTCTACCTGCTCGAGGTGAGCGAGGAACTGGCCGACTGGCAGGAAGCCAAACGACGCCAGCGGGCCTGGCTGGCGCCAGCCGATGCGGCCATGCTCATCGACGAGCCGGATCTTTCAACGTTGGTGAAGACGCTGAAGATCCCTGTGCAGGTGGACCAGGCGTAGAGCCTCACTCGCCGGGGTCATCGCTTTCGGGAAACGGCCGCACCGGCGTGCCGGTATAGGCCCACAGCCACTCGCGCGGCAGCGGCCCCTTGTTTCGCTCGGCCTGCTGCGACTGCTCCCAGGCATGCGCCAGGATGCCGACCGAGCGTGACAGCACGAAAAGCCCTCGCGTCAGCGGCGGCGGAAAACCGAGTTCGCCATAGATGACGGCGGTGGCGCCATCGATGTTGAGGGGTATTTTTTTCCCCTTGCGGCGTTCGACATCCGCCTCGACCGCTTCGGCGATATCGGCGAAACGCCCATTGACGGCACCGCGTGCGGCAAATTCGCGGGTCAGTTCCAGCAAGCGCGGCGCGCGCGGGTCGACGGGATGGAAGCGATGCCCGAGCCCCGGCACATAGCCATTCTCCTCGGCGAAGAACCGGTCGAGCCGCGCCGAGACCGCCTCATTCAGCGTCATCCCGGCATCGATCGCCACGGCAATGTCACCATAGAAGGAAAGCGCCTGCTCGCCGGCGCCTCCATGCACGTCGCCGAGAACGTTGATGGCCGAGGCCATGGCGCTGTTGAAACCGACGCCGCAGGTTGCAGCCATGCGCGCGATGGCGATCGATGGCGCCTGAGGTCCATGGTCGACGGCGGCAGCCAAGGCAATGCCGAGCAATTCTGCCTGGTCCTCGCTGGGCAGTTCGCCGCGCAGCATCAGCCAGATGACAGCCGGAAAGCTGACGCGGCCGATCAGATCCTGGATCTCGTAGCCGCGCAGCCGGATGACACCAGGCCGCATCTCGATGATATCGGTCTGCCACCATTCCTCGCCGCGCTCACGGCCCGTCTTCTTCTCCGTGCCGCTCATGCGCGTGCCTTTGTCCTGGCGTGGGGCGGCAGGTCGGCGAACACCTCACCCATATGTTCGCCGAGCGCCGGCGGCGGCTTTGTCGGCAAGGGCGCCTCGCCATCGACCATGAAGCCGCCGCGCAAAACGGTCAGCGGCTTGTCCATGCCAGCCACATCGTCGAAATGCGCGGTCACCTGGCGCTCGAGGACTTGGGGCTCGGCCAGCACTTGCGGGATCGTCAGCACCCTGCCGGCAGGCACGCCGGCGCGATTGAGCGTCTCTTCCCAGGCCGCCGCCGAGGCGCCCGCCAGGGCGTCCTCGATCTCGACTTTAAGCGCCGCACGGTTGCGCTTGCGCGTCTCGCGCTCTGCATAGCGGACATCGGAAGCCAATTCCGGCCGGCCGATCAGCCGGCACAGCGCCACGAACTGCTCCTGCTTGTTAGCGGCGATGTTGATGAGCCCGTCGCCGGTGCGAAACGCACCGGAGGGTGCCGCCGTCATGTTCTCGTTGCCCATCGGCATGGGGTCGATACCTGCGGTCAGATAGTTGGAAACCGGCCAGCCAAGTGCGGAAAGTGTGCATTCGAGCATCGAAACGTCGAGAAAGGCACCCTCGCCGCTCGTCTTCTGCCGCACCAGCGCCGAGGCGATGGCGAACGCGCCGACCAGTCCGCCAAGCGTATCGGCGACGGGATAGCCGACCCGCAGCGGCGCCGTTTCCGGTGTGCCGGTGATGCTCATGATCCCAGACAGGCCCTGGATGATCTGGTCATAGGCGGGATTATCGCGCATTGGCCCGGTCTGGCCGAAACCCGATATCGCGCAATAGACGAGGCCCGGACGGACCGTCTTCAGTGCCTCGTAGCCAAGCCCCAGCCGATCCATCACGCCGGGGCGGAAATTCTCCACCAGTGCGTCGGCGCTGGCCACCAGATCGAAAAAGCGCTCGCGATCGGCTTGCTTCTTGAGGTCGAGCACAACCGACCGTTTGCCGGCGTTCTGAGCCAGGAACGAGGCGCCCATGCCGGCGCTGTTCAGCTTCGGCGAGCCGCCGAGCTGGCGGGCGAGGTCGCCGCCTTGCGGCGCCTCGACCTTGATCACGTCGGCGCCCAGCAGCGCCAGCTGATAGGCACAGTAGGGACCGGCCAGGACATTGGTCAGGTCGAGGACGCGAATACCGGAAAGCAGTTCTGTCATGGCATCATGGATCGATCAGGCATCGCCGGGCACATGCTCCGGTCCGCGCCGACGACGATGCTCGATGAAGGCCCAGATATGCGGGCCGGCGAGGCCGATGAAGGCGAGCGTCAGCAGTGTCAGCGACAGTTTGTGGGTGTAGAACACGGACCAGTCGCCATTCGAGATGGTCATCGCCCGGCGGAACTGGGTTTCGGCGAGCGGCCCAAGGATCATGCCGATGATGACAGGCGCGGTCGGAAAATCGAACCGCCGCATCAGGAAACCGGCGGCCCCCAGCAGATAGAGGATGACGAGGTCGATGGGCGATTGCGAAATGCCATAGGTGCCGACCGTGGCGAACACCAGGATGCCGGCATAGAGCTGCGGCGCCGGGATTTTCAGCAGCCGCACCCACAGCCCGATCAGCGGCAGGTTGAGGATGACCAGGATGACGTTGGCGATGAACAGGCTGGCGATCAGCCCCCAGACGAGGTCGCCCTGGGTCGTCAAAAGCAGTGGTCCGGGATTGATGCCGTAGCTCTGGAACGCCGACAGCATGATCGCCGCCGTCGCCGAGGTCGGCAGGCCAAGCGTCAGCATCGGCACCAGCACGCCGGCTGCGGACGCATTGTTGGCGGCCTCGGGGCCGGCAACGCCTTCGATGGCCCCGACCGTGCCGAACTCCTGCTTGTGCTTCGACAGCTTCTTTTCGATGGCATAGGACAGGAAAGTCGGGATTTCGGCGCCGCCGGCCGGCATGGCGCCGATCGGGAAGCCGATCGCGGCGCCGCGTAGCCAGGGTTTCCACGAACGCCCCCACTCGGCCGCCGTCATGTAGAGCGAGCCCTTCAGCGGCACGATCTCGTCCTTGCCGGCATAGCGGCGCGAGGCCATGTACAGCGTCTCGCCGACGGCAAACAGGCCAACGGCGGCGATGATGACGTCGACGCCGTCGAGCAGTTCGGTCATGCCGAAGGTGAAGCGCGGCTGGCCGGTCTGCAGGTCGACGCCGATCATGCCGATGACGAAGCCTGCGAACAGGCTGGTCAGGCCGCGAACGGAAGACGAGCCGAGCACCGCCGAGACGGTGATGAAGGCCAGCACCATCAGCGAGAAATATTCGGCCGGACCGAAGGCCAGCGCGAATTTGACCACCACCGGCGCCAGGAAAGCGACGCCCATCGTGCCGATCGTGCCGGCTACGAATGAGCCGATCGCCGAAGTGGCGAGGGCTGCACCGCCGCGGCCGGAACGCGCCATCCTGTTGCCTTCCAGCGCGGTGACGATGGTGGCGCTTTCGCCGGGCGTGTTGAGCAGGATCGACGTCGTCGAGCCGCCGTACATGGCGCCGTAATAGATGCCGGCAAACAGGATGAAGGATGCCTCCGGCGCCACCTGATAGGTGATCGGCAAAAGCAGCGCGATGGTCAGCGCCGGCCCAAGACCGGGCAGCACACCGATGGCGGTGCCAAGCGTGGTGCCGAGCAGGCACCACAGAAGGTTGACCGGGGTGAAGGCGACCGAGAAGCCGTGTGCGAGATGTCCGAGCGTTTCCATGGCGTCAGCCCCTCAACATGGTGATGAACGCATCGATGACCGCGTTCAGCTGGTTCTCGATGAAACCGGCACCGATGTTGACGCCGAGCGCCCTGGCGAAGCCGAAATAGGCGGCCAGCGCCAGGATAAGGCCGAGCACGACGTCCCGCAGCGTACGCTTGCTGCCGAAGCCGTAGCAGACGAGCACGAACATGATGACGGATGCCGCCGTGAAGCCGAGCGGTTGGATGAGCAGCAGATTGGCGATCAGGCCGATGACGACGAAGCCCATTGCCTTCCAGTCGGTCGGCGTCTCCTTTTCCTCCTCCGGCTGCCAGCCGCCGCGAAGCGCGGCAAGGATGAGCAACAGCGAAAGTACCACCAGGCCAACCATGGTAAGGTAGGGAAAGACGGTCGGGCCGACCTTGGAGTAGAGCGGCGACACCGGGATCGCCAGCGTCTGCCAGGCAACGGCGCCGGCGCAGGCCAGGAGCCCGATGCCTATCAACAATTCCGGCACGGCAAGCCGCGACGGCGCCGGCTGCTGGTCGCTGGTGCTCATGATTGTCCTCCCCAGGAGAGCTGGCCAAGTATGGTTGGCGAAAATGCCCGGCGCCGCATGCTTGCTCCCCACCGCAGGGTCATGCCGGCTTGCATTTCATGCGAGAAGGGGCGACCTGCGCCGCCCCTATGACGATGGATCAGGCGAGCCCGAGATCCTTCAGGATCGCCTCGATGCGGGCTGAATCCTCGGTGACGAACTTCGCATAGTCGTCGCCGGTGAGCAGGATCGGCGTCCAGTTGCGGTTCTTGCATTCGGTCGCCCACGCGTCGCTCTTGGCCATGGTCTCGATCAGGGTGATCATCGCTGCCTTGTCGGCGTCGGAAATACCCGGCGGTGCGAAGACGCCGCGCCAGTTGAACAGTTCGACATCGATGCCGGCCTCCTTCAGCGTCGGCGCATCGATGCCGTCCTGGCGCTTGTCTGCCGAGATGGCGAGCAGCCGCAGCGCGCCCGCCTTGACCTGCTCGGAGAACTCGCCAAAGCCGGAGATGCCGGCCGCGACCTGGTTGCCGAGCAGCGCCGACAACGCCTCACCGCCGCCGGCGAACGGCACGTAGGACAGGTTTGTCGCCGGCACGCCGACGGTCTTGGCAATCAGGCCGAACAGGATGTGATCGGAACCGCCTGCGGAGCCGCCGGCGACAGGAACCTTTGTCGGATCGGCCTTGAGCGCGGCGACGAAATCAGCGGCCGTCTTGAACGGCGACTCCGCCGGCACGACCAAGGCCTCGAACTCGCCGGTAAGGCGGGCGATCGGGGTGACCTGCGTCAGATTGTTGGCGGCCTTGTTGGCAATGATGGCGCCAACCATGACCATGCCGGCAACCATCAGGGAATTGCCTTTGCCGTTCCACTGGCTGATGAATTGCGGCAGCCCGACAGTCCCGCCGGCGCCGCCGACATTGGTGATCTGCGAACCCGAGATGAGCTTTTCACTGCGCAGCACCTGGTCGATCGTGCGCGCCGTCTGGTCCCAGCCGCCACCCGGTGCGGCAGGCACGAAGAGCTGTATCTGGGGCGCGCCTTCGGCCAAAGCGGGAGAAAGATGCGACGTCATCAGCCCGGCACCCACGGCTGCGGTGCTCATCAAAAATCTGCGTCTGTCCAGCATGGGATTCCTCCAAATCACGACACCTCCTCCGGTGCCCGCCAAAACGCGCCTGCATCCAGACCCGTCATCGATTTCAAGCAGATGTTACGGAGTTCTGTCAACGGAAACGATATTCTGCTGGACAGAACGATTTGGCGGCGCGACACAGTCGCGTCACTCGGCTTTCTTCAAACTGGAACCGCCATGGACTCGCCAAGCAAATCGGCAGATGCGGAAATCGACCGCGCCGAAGGTGTTGCAGCACTCGATCGGGCGATTGCCATCCTCGATGCCTTCAGCACGGAGGACCGGTCGCTCAGCCTGGCCGAAATCGCGGCGCGCACCGGCCTCTACAAGAGCACCATCCTGCGGCTTGCGAATTCCCTTTTGCGCGGGCGATTGCTCGAGCGCCTCGACAATGGGCGCTACCGCGTCGGACCCGCGACGTTTCGGCTCGGTGCGCTCTACCAGCGTTCGGTCGTGGCGGTCGACATCCTGCTGCCGATCATGCGCGATCTTTCCGAGCGAAGCTGGGAAAGCGTTGCCTTCTACGTTCGCTCGGGCGATGTCCGCACCTGTCTTTACCGCGTCGAATCCAAGCACCCGATCCGCTACACGATACGCGAAGGCGACGTATTGCCTTTGCTGCTCGGCTCGGGCGGCCGCGTGCTCGCAGCGTTTTCGGGCCAGCAGGGCGAACCCTACGAGACCATCCGCAAGACCTGCAACTGTCTCGCCGTCGGCGACCGCGACCCCGAGACCGGGGGCGTGTCGGCGCCGGTATTCGGGCCAGGGGGCGTCCTGCTCGGCGCCTTGACCCTGGCTGGACCAAGCACGCGCGTCGACGCGGCCTTTCTGCAGCGCATGAAGCGTCCGCTGCTCGAGGCAGCGGCCCGCGCCACCCGCGCCTTCGGCGAGGACGCCTCCATGCTCGAGCAGGCAAGCCTGGCAGCGGACGCCCTGCCGTAGAATGCGGCCTGATTGGAAGGCTCGCCCAGTTCAACTTGACCAGAACCACACGGCGGTTCTTGGCGCGGCCCGTTTCGTCATCGTTGCTGGCGACAGGTGCCATCATGCCGGCGCCCGCAGCGGTCAGCCGCGCCGCTCAGGTCACCGCGCCAGCAGGATGGTCGGAGCGTCGTGATAGGTGGTCTTTACCACTTCCCGGTAACCGCACTTGGCAGCCACCCTCAGCGAAGCGCCATTTTCCGGATCGATGATACAGACGGTCTTCTCGCGCCCGAAAATCACTTCGCCCCATGCCAGGACGCGGCCAACCACCTCGGTGGCGAAGCCCGCCCCGTGCACGGCCGGAACCAGCGCCCACCCGGCCTCGGGAATGCCTTCGATCGATGGTTCCATGTCGCGCTTCAGATCGTGAAACCCGGCCTCGCCGATGAAGCGCCCGGTCGCCTTCTCCTCGATCGCCCAGAAGCCATAGCCAAGCAACGACCACAGGCCGGCGTGACGCAGGAAGCGCATCCAGCTTTCTTCGCGCGTGCGCGGCTTGCCGCCGATGAAGCGGGTGACGAGGGGATCGGTCCACATCGCGGCATAGGTGTCGAAATCATCCAGGCGGTGTGCCCGCAGGATGGTTCGCTTCGTTTCGATGACAGGAGCACTGGTCGCTTGCGGATTGTTCATGGGATCTGCCTCGCACGGATCGCCAGCGCTTAGCAAATCGCCGGTGCTGCGCAAGGGGCCAGGGCAACACGGCCCATCATCCAGGCGCCGCTATGGGAATTTTGCGCGACGATGTTATTTTTCACCGCAGGCTGATTCAACACCCGCCAGCGCGACCTTTTTTCAGGCGCGCATTGGTGGCGTCAAACCCAGGGAAAAGAGCATGGATACCACCGATCTTGTGCTTGCGATCTTCCATCATCTGCTGGTGTTTTCGCTGGCGGGGATCATCGGCGCCGAATTCGTCCTGATCCGCGGCGATCTGGGTGCTGCGACGCTCAAGAGGCTCGCCGGCATCGACCGCCATTACGGCGTCATCGCCGCGCTGATCATCGTCGTCGGCATCGGCCGCGTCTTCTATGGCCTCAAGGGCTGGGAATTCTACGTCTACAACTGGGTGTTCTGGGCCAAGATAGCGGCGTTCGGCGCTGTCGGCCTGCTGTCGATCATCCCGACCGTCCGCTTCATATCCTGGAACAGGCAGGCGAGCGGCAATGCCTCGTTCCAGGTGCCGGCGACCGAACTTGCGTCCGTGAAGACCTATATCCGCGCCGAAGCTTTCATCTTCCTGCTCATCCCGGTCTTCGCCGCGGCGATGGCGCGCGGCTACGGCTACTAGGGTGGCGATCACCCTCCGACATTATCCACCCATCGAGTGCGGATGTTTGCGGATATCGGCAGTTTGCCGCCCAGTTGCTATTTGCTAGCTTGCCCTAGTTGTTGCTTCATGCGCAGCCGGTGTTGAGAGGAGTTCCGCGCGGCGTTGGAGATTCATATCCCGGGAGGAGATCACGATGAGAAGATTTGTCGCCACTCTGGCTGCTGCCGCGGCCGTCACGCTTTATGGGTTCGCGGCCAGCGCGCAGACCTATCCTGAACGCACCATCACCGTTGTGGTGCCGTTTGCGGCCGGCGGGCCGACCGACACGGTCACGCGCCTCGTCGCCGAAGCGATGTCGAAGGATCTCGGCCAGCAGGTCATCGTCGAGAATGTCGGCGGCGCCGGCGGCACGCTGGGTGCCGGCCGCGTCGCCAACGCCGAGCCTGACGGCTATACGCTGCTGCTCCATCATATCGGCATGGCGACAAGTGCGACGCTGTACAGAAAGCTCGCCTACGACACGCTGAACGCCTTCGAATATGTCGGCCTCGTCACCGAGGTGCCGATGACCATCGTCGGCCGCAAGGACCTGGAGCCGGCCGATCTCAAGGGATTGGTGGAGTACGCCAAGGCCAACAAGGATTCCATAACCGTCGCCAATGCCGGCATCGGTGCGGCCTCGCATCTGTGCGGCATGCTGTTCATGAGCGCCATCAAGACGCCGCTGGTCACCGTGCCCTACAAGGGCACCGGCCCGGCCATGACCGATCTCCTCGGCGGTCAGGTCGACATCATGTGCGACCAGACGACCAACACCACCAAGCAGATCCAGGGCGGCACCATCAAGGCCTATGCCGTCACCTCGCCGGAGCGCCTCGATGTGCTGAAAGACGTGCCGACGACGGTGGAAGGCGGCCTTCCCGAAGTGCAGGTCGGCATCTGGCACGGTCTCTATGCACCCAAGGGCACACCGGCCGGGATCACCGAACGCCTGTCGAAATCGCTTCAGGTCGCGCTGAAGGACCAGAACGTCGCGGCTCGCTTCGCCGAACTCGGCACCAAGCCATCGCCCGAGGCCGATGCGACGCCCGCCGCACTGAAGGCCAAGCTGGAAAGTGAGATCGCGCGCTGGAAGCCGATCATCGAAGCCGCCGGCCAGTATGCCGACTGAGGTTTGAACAGGGGCGCCACCGGCGCCCCTGTTCGCTCGGCATCCGCTACCCACTCGGGCTTGGGAGAACCACCATGAAACCTTTCGCGATCGACAGGGCCAACGGCCTGTGCGCCGCCCTGTTCATCGGCTTCGGCGCATGGTTCGCGCTGCAATCGGTCGGCCTCGAAATCGGCACAGCGTTGCGCATGGGGCCAGGCTATTTTCCGCTGGTCCTGGCGATCGTGCTGGTCCTGCTTGGCGCCGTCATTCTCGTCCAGGCTGTACGCGTCGAGGGCGAAGCGGTCGGGCATATTGCGTGGCGCGGCATGCTGCTCATCCTGCCTGCTCCGATCTTCTTCGGCCTGACGGTGCGCGGCCTCGGATTCATCCCGTCGATCTTCCTGACGGCGCTGATCGCGTCGTTTGCCAGCCGCCGCATGAAGCCGTTGACCGCGCTCGTGCTGTCGGCCGGCCTGACATTGTTTGCATTCCTTGTCTTCAGCTACGCGCTCGGCCTGCCGTTCCGCCGCTTCGGCCCGTGGCTGGCCCCGTGGTTGGTATCGTAAGGCGATGAGCATGGATCTGCTCGACAACCTTGCGCTCGGCTTTTCGACGGCGACGTCGCTGACCAACCTCGGTTTCTGCCTGATCGGCGTCCTTCTCGGCACGCTGATCGGCGTCCTGCCCGGCATCGGCGCCACCGCGACCATCGCCATGCTTTTGCCCATCACCTTCCAGATCGGCGACCCGGTTTCCTCCCTCATCATGCTCGCCGGCATCTATTACGGTGCGCAATATGGCGGCTCGACTACCGCCATTCTCATCAACATGCCCGGCGAATCCTCGTCCGCCGTCACCGCGATCGACGGCTACCAGATGGCTAGGAACGGCCGCGCCGGGGCGGCCCTCGCGATCGCGGCCATCGGCTCGTTCTTTGCCGGAACCGTGTCGACGTTCCTCGTCGCCATCTTTGCCCCGCCGCTGACGGCGATCGCGCTGAAATTCGGCGCGGCCGAGTATTTTTCGCTGATGATCGTCGGCTTGGTTTCGTCCGTCGCGCTCGCCCACGGATCGATCGTCAAGGCGCTGGCCATGGTCGTGCTCGGCCTGCTGCTCGGCATTGTCGGCACCGACATTTACACCGGCACGCCGCGCTTCACGCTTGGAATCCGGGAATATGCCGACGGGTTGAATTTCGTTGCGGTGGCGGTCGGCGTCTTTGGCATCGCCGAGATCCTGCGCAACCTCGAAAACGAGGATGAGCGCTCCGTGATGATCCGCAAGGTCACCGGCCTTATGCCGACCCGCGAGGACTTTCGGCGCATGGCAGCGCCCATCGTGCGCGGAACGATCATCGGTTCGGCGCTCGGCATCCTGCCGGGAGGCGGCGCGATCCTGGCAGCCTTTGCCTCCTACACGGTCGAAAAACGCGTCTCGAAAAACCCGAAGGAGTTCGGCAAGGGCGCCATCGAAGGCGTCGCCGGACCGGAATCGGCCAACAATGCCGGTGCGCAGACTTCCTTCATCCCGATGCTGACGCTGGGCATTCCGGCCAACCCGGTCATGGCTCTGATGATCGGCGCCATGATCATCCAGGGCATCGTGCCCGGCCCCAATGTCGCGACCGAACAGCCGGCGCTGTTCTGGGGCATCATCGCCTCGATGTGGATCGGCAATCTGATGCTGATCATCCTCAACCTGCCGCTGATCGGGCTTTGGGTGAAGCTGCTGACGATCCCCTATTACGTGCTTTTCCCGATCATCATGGCGTTCTGCTCGATCGGCGTCTACAGCGTCAACAGCAACGTCTACGACCTCCACGCCGTCGCCTTTTTCGGCTTCCTCGGCTACCTCCTGACCAAGCTGCGCTGCGAACCGGCACCGCTGCTGCTCGGCTTCGTGCTCGGCCCGCTGCTCGAGGAAAACCTGCGCCGCGCCATGATCCTCTCGCGCGGCGACCCGAGCACCTTCGTGACCAGACCGATCAGCGCCGGCCTGCTGCTCATAGCGCTCGCCGTGCTCGCCGTCGTCTTCCTGCCGGCGGTCAAGAAAAAGCGCGAAGAGGTGTTTGTGGAGGAGAGTTGAATTACGCCGCCGTTCCGCCTCGGTCCTGAACCTCTTCGACCGGGTCGAGCGGTGCGATCGGCACCAGCGGTGCCGGCACATCGGTCGTCTTGACCTCGGCCTTGCAGATGTCGGCGATGACACAGGCCGGGCAATCCGGCTTGCGCGCCTTGCAGACGTAGCGGCCATGCAGGATCAGCCAGTGATGTGCATGGCGCATATATTCGTCCGGAATGATCTTCAACAATCCCTGCTCGACCTGTTCCGGCGTCTTGCCGGGCGCCAGCCCGAGCCGGTTGCCGATGCGCAGAATGTGCGTGTCGACCGCCATCGTGTGCTGGCCGAAGGCCATGTTGAGCACGACATTGGCGGTCTTGCGCCCGACCCCGGGCAGCTTGACCAATTCATCACGATTATCGGGTACCTCGCCGCCATGGTCGCGGATCAGCGCCTGCGACAGCGCAATCACATTCTTCGCCTTGTTGCGCCACAGCCCGATGGTGCGGATATATTCGCCGACCCTTGCTTCCCCCAGCGCCAGCATCTTGTGCGGCGTATCGGCGGCCCTGAACAGCGCCCGCGTCGCCTTGTTGACGCCTACATCCGTCGCTTGCGCCGACAGCACCACCGCGACCAGCAGCGTGAAGGCGTTGACATGTTCGAGTTCGCCTTTCGGCTCAGGCCGCTGGACGGAAAAGCGCCGGAATATCTCGTTAACTTCGGCCGGGCTGTAGCGTAACGCGCGTCGCACCGGCCGCGGGCGCGGCTTTGCGTTCGAACCATCGCGTCGTGCGGGCAACAGCTCTTTTTTGGACAGGGAAGAATCTTTGGACTTGGGGCTTGCCATTTCCCTCCTATAATATCCCCTCATGAGCGACACAAACGCCTCGTTTCAGGCCGACGAGCCATTCTTTCAGGCGCTACTGACCCCGCACCGGTCTCTGGGCCGGACAGGCTTCTTCGTCCTGATGGGCGCGCTGCTGTTCGGCTGGCTGGTGACAGGCGCGTTTTTCCTGTCGCGCGGCGCCTGGCCGGTGTTCGGCTTCTTCGGCCTCGACGTGGCCGCCGTCTACATCGCCTTTCGCATCAACTATCGTGCCGCTCGCGCACGCGAAGAAGTCTCGGTCTCGCGCACCAGCCTCGACATCCGCAAGACAGCCCCCTCGGGGAAATCGGAAGCGCATCGCTTCAATCCGTTCTGGGCGCGGTTTTCGGTGGCCCGTCACGCCGAGATCGGCATCACAGGCATGACGGTGCAAGGTGAAGGCCAGAACGTGCCGATCGGATCGTTCCTGGACCCCGATTCCCGCGAGAGTTTTGCCACCGCCTTTTCGCGCGCGCTGGCGACCGCCAAGACACGCTGAGGCAGCCGCGAGCGATTCCTGGACTCGAATCCGGTGCCTATCTGGGTATGCGCCGCAAGAAGGCAAGTTTCGGGTGGCGATCGACGCCCCGAGGGGCGATATTCCGGCTCAAGGAGACAGTTCCATGAGCACACACACCGCAGTCCTCAAAAAGGACATCACGCCTGAAGGCAGCGATTATGAGATCGTGCGCCGTGCCATCGAGAAGATCAGTCTCGACTATCGCGACCAGCCTTCCCTCGAAGAGCTGGCCGAGGAGGTCGGCGAGACGCCGACCGGCCTGCAAAAACTCTTCACCCGCTGGGCCGGCCTGTCGCCCAAGGCCTTCCTGCAGGCGGTGACACTGGACCATGCGCGCAGGCTGCTCGATTCCGGCATGCCGCTGCTCGAGACCTCATTCGAACTGGGCATGTCCGGCCCCGGCCGGCTGCATGACCTGTTCGTCACGCACGAGGCGATGTCGCCGGGCGACTACAAGACACGCGGCGCCGGGCTCACCATCCGCTACGGCTTCCATTCCTCGCCGTTCGGCACCGCCCTGATCATGGCCACCGAGCGCGGGCTCGCCGGCCTCGCCTTCAGCGACCCCGGCGAGGAACGCGCCGCCTTCGCCGACATGTCCAGCCGCTGGCCGAACGCCATCTACGTCGAGGACATGACTGCCACCGGCCCCTATGCCGCCCGTATCTTCGACCCGACGCTGTGGCGCCCCGACCAGCCGCTGCATGTCGTCATGATCGGCACCGACTTCCAGGTTCGCGTCTGGGAGGCGCTGCTCAAGATCCCGATGGGCAAGGCCCGCACCTATTCCTCGATTGCGGCCAGCATCGGCGCTCCGTCCGCCAGCCGTGCGGTCGGTGCGGCCAACGGCGCCAATCCGCTCTCTTTCGTGGTGCCTTGTCACCGCGCCATCGGCAAATCAGGCGACCTCACCGGTTATCATTGGGGCCTGACCCGCAAGCGCGCCATTCTGGGTTGGGAAGCCGGGCAGATATCGTAATATCGATTTTTCTCGATATTGCGAAGAAAAACATGGTTATATCGGCGCTATCAAGTATAAGCGCTATTTACGCTGTGGTTCCGCTTTTGCAACCGAGGGCAACCTCCGGTTCCTGTAGTTGTTATTTTGAGGCGTTATTTTAGGTAACTCTAAATTAACCACGATAAAGTGATGATGCTCTCATATTAATCCGGACGATCCGGCTTGATAGGAGGTCTCGATGACATTGTTTCGCGCCGCCTGCGGCGCAGCTCTGCTGGTTGCCAGCGTCGACGAGGCCGCGTTGGCCACGACGCAGAATGTCATCTTCAACGGCACGATCGCGCCCACCTGCACGCTGGTCGTTGCCACCAACGGTACGATGACGGCCAGTCCCGATCTCCAGTCCCTGAGCTCCCACAACAGCGGCGGCTCGGCTGGAACCGTGACGCTGACGACGACCGGAGGTGTGTCGCTGAGCGTCGACCCGGTCACCACCATGACGGTGCCATCCGCCGACAGCACGTCGACGACCTGGACACCCACCTACTCCGCCGCCGGCGCGCATTCCATCGTCGAGACCGGCTCGACAACCAGCATCACCACCCCCGGCGCAGATCTCGTCTCGGTTCACCTTGCCGGAACCAAGGGCGGCAGCAATCGCTTCGCCAACGGCAATTATCAGGCAACGGTAACGCTGCGCTGCGAATGACGCGAGCGAAGGAGGGGTCGTGAAACATGCTCGAATCCTGGCGACGGCGTTGGCCGTCGGATTGGCGCCCGTTGCCGCCAAGGCTCAGTCGATGTCGCCGATGCGTGGCGAGATCAACAGCTTCACCGACGTCTTTGCGGTTCGCGTCTTCCCCGCCAATCCCTACGACCGCAACATCCGGGTCGAAATTCACGTCTACGATCAGGATTTCCAGCCGGTAGATGCCAGGGTCTCTCCAAATGTCTTCCAACTGGCCTCCCAGGCCTCCCGTTCTGTCCTTGTGGTTGTGCCTTTCGGCGGCGCTGCCGAGCGTAAAGTGCGTATCTGTACCGAAAGCATCCCCTTTCCCAATCAACAGACGCAGATAAGGGCACAGATATGCGGAAAGTTTTTTGGGCGCCGCAAGTCCTGACACTGGCGCTCGCGGCTGTTTGGGCGGGTGCCTCGCCGGCCGGGGCCGAGGACGTCTACAACCTCAACCAGAACGAAAGCGGCTTCAACCTGCCCGGCGTCACCTTGCCCCAGGGCCAGGACGAGGTCCATGCCGCGGATGGCACCACTTGCCGTTCCGCCGTCTCCGGCTCCGGCGCCTATGTCGATCTCGGCGTCATCAGAGGCAACAGCCAGTCCGACAATGATGTCGCCACTTACGGCCGGGTGGTGATCCCCATCGGGCGTACGCCCAAGCGCGTCGATTGCAGCCGTCTCTACGAGCTTGAGGTCGAGCGCCTTCAGCTGGAGCTGAAGCTCCTCAAAATGGGCCTCGGCACCGACGGCCAGACGGCGAGTATTGCCGCCACCGCTCCCGCGACCGCATCACCGGGGTGGGCCAACGAAGGCTGGAGCATCAGAACCGGAAATGGCGATGGCAAGAAAAAGAAGAAGCAGTAGCCGCGCGCTGTTTGCGATGGCGGCACTTGCCGGTTCCTGCCTTCCGATGCAGGCGGCGATCATCGGCACCTGCACCATCATGGTCGGGGCGTCCGGAACGATGAAGGCCAGTCCCGCCATCAGCATACTGGGCTCCAAACAGGCAGGCGGATCGAGCGCCAGCGCCACCGTGGTGGCAAGCTCCCTGTTATGCTCAATACTCAACCTGCTTGACTGCTATTCGGTTTCGGCGCCGGCGCCTGCCGCATTCTCGTCCGCGCCGAGCGGCGGTGGCACCAACGTGACGTTCGCTTCGGTCTTCCGCCTCGATGGCTCGGGGGCCGATGTCAACGGAAGTGTGCCGCAGAGGGTTGCCAACGGCACCCACGCCATGCAGGTCGACCTCACCGCCACCAAGTCGAGCGGTATCTTTCCCGCCGGCAACTATCAGGGCACGGTCACCGTGCGCTGCGAATAAGGCCGCGACAACTCAAATCGGGCTGGACCATGCGCGTGGTCTGGCAAGCCGCGGCCTTACAGGTTAGCTTCCACGCAATCGGAACGATCTGCGTTCGCCCGGACGCACGAAGACGCTCCGGCATTTTGAATTTGCGTTGCCAGGAGGCCCTGCTTGATTATCGTCATCGGCTCGATCAACCTCGACCTTATCGCCAAGGTCGACCGCTTGCCGAGCCCCGGCGAGACGGTGGGCGGCTCGGCCTTCACCACCGCGCCTGGTGGCAAGGGCGCCAACCAGGCCCTGGCCGCCGCACGCGCCGGCGCCTCGGTGCGCATGGTCGGCGCCGTCGGCAGGGACAGCTTCGCCGCCGAGGCACTGGCATTGCTGCGCGACGGCAAGGTCGACCTGTCCGGCGTTGCCGAGACTCACGCCTCGACCGGCACGGCACTGATCATGGTCGCCGACGACGGCGAGAACATCATCGCCGTGGTGCCGGGCGCCAACGCTTCCGTGGTGCCCGGCGATCTCTCCAAGGCCTTTCTGAAAAAAGGCGACGTCGTGCTGCTGCAAAATGAGATTCCGCTGGCCACCGTCGATGCCGCCCTCGACCAGGCAAGGGCGGCCGGCGCCATCGCGGTGCTCAACACAGCACCTTTCCAAGCGCAAGCAGCCGGCTTTCTCGGCAAGGCCGACTATGTCGTCGCCAACGAAACCGAGTTCGACCTGTATGGCGAAGCGCTGTCGCTGCAAGGCCGCGATCGGGCGGCGCGCATGCGGGACTTTGCCGGAAAGACCGGCCGCACCGTCGTCGTCACGCTCGGCGGCGATGGCGTGATGGCGGCGACACCGACCGAGTTCCTGGCCGTTGCTGCGCGCAAGATCGTCCCCGTCGACACGGTCGGCGCCGGCGATACGTTCTGCGGCTATTTCGCCGCCAGCCTGTCGTCGGGCCTCACGCTCGAACAGGCGCTGGCGCGCGCCGGCGCGGCCGGCTCGCTGGCCTGCCTGAAGCCTGGCGCCCAACCGGCGATCCCGCTCGCCAAAGACGTCGATCAGGCGCTGCAGGAAACCCGTTAAAATGCTGCGTCCTCAAACAAAACATGCCGTGCCGCCGGCAGGCGACATCTGCCGCCTGTCCGCAGTCGAACTCGCCGGCGCGATCCGGGAGAGAGAGCTTTCCGTGCACGAGGTGGTGGCGGCATTCCTCGACCGCATCGAGGCGGTCAATCCGCTGGTGAACGCCATCGTCTCCTTGCGCGATCGCGCCGATATCCTGCGCGAAGCCGATGCGGCCGATGCCAGCCCGACGCGAGCCAAAACCAACCCGCTCTTCGGCCTGCCGATGGCCATCAAGGACCTCGCCTCGACCACGGGCCTCAGGACCTCTTTCGGCTCGCCGATCTTCGCCGATTTCGTGCCGCAGGAGGACGATTTCTTCGTCGAGCGCATCCGCAATGCCGGCGCCATTATCATCGGCAAGACCAACGTCCCCGAATTCGGGCTTGGTTCCAACACCTACAACGCCGTGTTCGGGCCGACGCTGAACGCCTTCGATCCGGCCCTGACCGCCGGAGGCTCGAGCGGCGGCGCGGCCGTTGCCCTGGCGCTCGACATGGTGCCCGTCGCCGATGGCAGCGACTTTGGCGGCTCGCTGCGCAACCCGGCCGCCTGGAACAATGTTTTTGGCTTCCGCCCGTCGCAAGGACTTGTTCCCGGTGGACCCGATTTCGAAGTCTTCCATGCGCAGATGGGCGTCGACGGGCCGATGGGCCGCAACGTCCGTGACATGGCGCTGCTGCTCGATGTGCAGGCCGGTTACCACCCGCACGCGCCATTGTCCTACGACAAACCCGGCTCGTTCCTCGAAGGGCTTGGAATACCCGCAACTGGTGGCCGCATCGCCTGGCTCGGTGACCTCGGCGGTCATCTGCCGGTTGAAACAGGCATTCTCGGCCTGTGCGAGGCGGCACTTGGCCGCTTTGCGGAGGCGTCCTTCGCGACCGAGCCCCTGCTGCCGGATTTCGATTTCGAAGCGCTGTGGCAGGCCTTCGTGACGCTGCGCCAGGCCAGCAGCGGCTGCGCGCTCAAAACCCACTATGACGATCCCGCAAAGCGCCGCCTGCTCAAGCCGGAAGCCATCTGGGAAGTGGAGAACGCAACGCGGCTGACGGCGCCGCAGATCCGCGCCGCTTCGGTCATCCGCACGTCCTGGCATCGCACGCTTCTGTCGATCTTCGCCCGCTATGATCTGATTGCGCTGCCGACAGCACAGGTCTTCCCCTTCGACATCGATACGCATTGGCCGCGTGAGGTCGCCGGACGCACAATGGACAGCTATCACCGCTGGATGCAGGTTTCCGCCTTCGCGACCTTGGGCGGCTGCCCGGCGGCCAATGTGCCGGTCGGCTTCGACGATAGAGGGCGGCCGATGGGCATGCAGCTGATCGGCCGGCCACGCGGCGACCTTGCCGTGCTCAAGGCGGCGGCCGCCTATGAGGCAACGCTGCCCTGGCCGGTCGGCGCCTGAATCGCACGCGTTGGCGTGCCGCGGCGCTTCGCGCACCGGCTTGCATCGCTATCGCCGCCATGCATTGATTATCCTCAGCCGCGCCGCCTCGGCGGTATTCCTGGGGAAAAAGCATGTCGCTCGAACTCTACGCCGCCTATGTCCTCGCTTGCATCGTCATTATCCTGGTGCCCGGTCCGACGGTCACGCTGATCATTGCCAACAGCATCCGCCATGGCTCGCGCGCCGGCCTCGCCAACGTCGCCGGCACGCAGGCCGGGCTTGCCGTGATGATCGCCATCGTCGGCATCGGCCTCAACACGCTGATCGCAGGCATGGGCCACTGGTTCGAATGGGTACGGCTGATCGGTGCCGCCTATCTGATCTGGATGGGTGTGCAGATGTTCCGTTCCAAGGGCACGTTGAATGCCGATGGAACAGCGAGAAAGCCGCGCGGCGGCTTCTTCCTGCAGGGCCTGCTGGTGGCGCTGAGCAACCCCAAGACGCTGATTTTCTTCGGCGCCTTCTTTCCGCAGTTCATTTCGCCGCAAGGCAACTACTCGCTGCAGATCGCCGTCATGGGTCTGACCGCCATGATCTTCGCCGCCTTCTCGGATTCGACTTACGCGCTGGCCGCCGGCCGCGCCGGGCGCCTGCTGTCGGCCGGCCGCATCAAGCTTTTGTCGAGGATCAGCGGCAGCTTCATGGTCGGCGGCGGCCTGTGGCTGGCGTTTTCGCGGTCGAAGTAAAGGCGGCCGAGCCGGCGCCGCAAGGAGTTGCAGCACCCTGGAATGGCAACAGATTGAAAGTGTGCTGTCCCACCACCACATGAATCTGGCTTGAGGGATTCATGTCTGTCTTTTGGACTTGGGATGGTTTGAAGAGGAACGCGCCTGGCGTGATCCTCTTTATTGGTGCGTTTGCGGTTATGATCATGTTGGCGGCAAACAAATGGATCAACGACGCCAGCCCGATCCGATCGGTCGACACAGTCGAGGCAAACGTCGAAAGTGTCCGGTTGGACCATGGCCGCGGCATATATCTGGTTTCTATCGAGAACGGTTCGTCTGTCCTTATCGATGACGATCACCCGCATCTGATCGGCTCGCGCACAAACATCGAACGCGTCACGCGCGACAATGGCTTCGTCTTCTACCGATTCGTGAATTGAATCATGGCAACAGTATCTTCTCTCAGAAACCGCCTGCTTCTGTTTCAGGCAGAATACCGAGACGCAGTCATTGGTGTCGTATTCTTCTGCGCACTGCCCCTGGCGGCGCTGATCCCGATTGCGATGAACCAGGACAATCCGGTTGTGGCAACTCAGAGTGTGATGGGCACTATCGAGTATGTGAGGTTAATGCCCATCAATCCGAAGATGGCTGCCGGGCGCGGGCTGTATTACACATACGATGTCCGCCTTGATGGCAACAGCGCGGTGACATCCATCGATGATGAAGTGGGGATGCCGCACCTTGTCGGTTCGGTCATCCCCATCGAGCGGCAACATCATAAGCGCGGCGGAGACACCTATCGGTTTCTCAATGAGTGAAGACGCGTGCTCACAAGTTCAGTTCTGTTCTGACGGTCAGTTAAGCCGCCCCAGCCTCTCCACCAGCAAGGCGAAAAACGCATCATGGTCGATGTCGCGCATCACCATGGCGTTCTTCGGCCGTTTGGTGACGCCCCACCAGTCGATCACGGTCATGCCCATGGTCAGTTCCGAGGCGGTTTCCACGCTGACGTTGCAGTTGCGGCCCTTGAACAGGTCCGGCTTCAACAGATAGGCGATGACGCAAGGATCGTGCAGCGGGCCACCGTCGGTGCCGTATTTCTCTTCATCGAAGCGCTCGAAGAACTCCAGCATCTCCGCGGTGGCGGTGCCGACCCTGGTGCCCAGCGCGCGGAAGGCCTGCGTGCGCTTGGCGGTGGTCAGCGCCTTGTGGGTGACGTCGAGAGGCATCATGACGATCGGAATGCCGGATTTGAGCACGACATCTGCGGCCTGCGGGTCGACATAGATGTTGAATTCGGCGGTCGGGGTGACATTGCCGCCTTCGAAGAAGCCGCCGCCCATCAGCACGATTTCCTTGATGCGCGGTGCAATGCGCGGCTCGCGGATCAGCGCCAGCGCAATGTTGGTGAGCGGGCCGAGCGCGCAAAGCGTGATCGTGCCGCTTTCTTCGCTCATCAGCGTCTGGACGATGAAATCGACCGCGTACTGGTCCTGCAGCTTCATCGTCGGTTCGGGCAATTGCGGACCGTTGAGGCCGGTCTTGCCATGCACTTCCTCGGCGGTGACCAGTTCGCGCGTCAGGGGCCGGATGGCACCGGCATAGACCTTGATGTCCGGGCGGCCGGCCAGCTCGCAGATCTTGCGGGCATTCTTTTCGGTAAGCTTCAGCGGCACGTTGCCGGCAACGGCTGATATGCCGACGATCTCCAGTTCGGAGCTGCCGAGCGCCAGCAATATGGCGACGGCATCATCCTGGCCGGGATCCGTGTCGATGATGATCTTGCGTGACTGGGGCATTTCAATTCCTTGTTTGGCGAGGTCGTGGACTTGCGTCGATCCGATCGGAACATCCAAATGACGCCGAAGCGGCCGCGAGCTGCCAGGCCGAACCGCTCGACCAGGGAAGACAATCCCGACCCGCGCGCTTTTCCTTGCATCTGCTCGCCGTTTCAAGCGCCATGTCTGTCATTCCTGTGAGTCCACGGCCTGGTCTTTCTGGGCGGGTCTGTTGACGGCTTGAACTTGGTCGCGGGGCGGACCATATCAAGGCCATCGGGAAAAATGCCATCTGGGTTTTTCCACTTTATGTCGCTCTTGAGAGGACAGTGTAACATGAGCCGAATGACGCCCTTTTCCAGCCCGCTTCTGCTTGGTTTCGACGCCATGGAAAAGACCCTGGAACGCCTGGCGAAGTCCGGTGACAGCTATCCTCCCTACAACATCGAACGCCTCAGCGGCGCCGACGGCAAAACCGAAAGGTTGCGCATCACATTGGCGGTCGCCGGTTTCGCCGAAAGCGATCTCGATGTCACCACGGAGGAAAACCAGTTGGTCGTGCGCGGCCGTCAGACCGACGACACCGAGCGCGAATTTCTTCATCGCGGCATCGCCGCGCGCCAGTTCCAGCGCTGTTTCGTGCTGGCCGACGGCATGCGGGTGATCGCAGCGGAGTTGAAGAACGGCCTTTTGGCGATCGACCTCGATCGGCCGGAGTCCGAACGGCTGGTACGGAAAATAAACATATCGGTGAAAGACTGATCTTTACCGATGGCTCTCATGCGGGATGGCCTTGAGCGGCGTCCTCGCGCGAAGGAGGCTTTGAAATGACCAGAACTGAAAATATCACCATGACCAATGGCGAATTCGCTCATCTCGGCGAGGGCTCGGTCGCTTATCTCAGAAAGGTCTCGAGCGACGAATTGCTCGGCCGTTTCCCCAATCTCGGCGAAATCGCTCCCGGCATGGAACTGTGGGCGCTGTTTGCCGCCAATGGCCAGCCGATCCTGCTTTCCGACGCGCGTGACCGCGCACTGGCCGGTGCCATGGAAAACGACCTGACCACGGTCGCCATCCACTAAGACCCAGCGCGCCGCCCTGTTAGGCGCGACCAGCAGGCTCAAACGCGTAGGGCCGCCCGTGGCGGCCCTTGAATGTCGTCTCACCAGAAAAATCAGGCCGCGTGCGAGGCCTGGGTGTCCGATAAAAGCGCGTGGATAGCCGCGGCGTCGCGCGTACCCCTGATCTTGGCCACCGTGTCGGCGTCACGCAGCACTCGCGCGATGCGCGACAGTGCCTTGAGGTGATCGGCGCCCGCCCCTTCCGGCGCCAGCAGCAGAAACACCAGATCGACGGGCTGATCGTCCAGCGATTCGAAATCGACAGGCGTCTCCAGCCGGGCGAAAACACCTGCGATGCGCTTCACGCCGGCTAGCTTGCCGTGCGGGATGGCGATGCCGTTGCCGACGCCGGTCGAACCCAGCCGCTCACGCTGCAGGATGGTGTCGAACACCTCCCGCTCCGGAATGCCGGAAATCGCCGCGGCCCGTTCGGACAGCAATTGCAGCAGCTGCTTCTTGGAGTTCGCCTTCAACGCCGGCAATATCGCCGGAACGTTGATAAGATCGCTCAGATCCATGCTTGAAAATCCCTTGTTCGCCTGCCGTCACCAGTCCTCACCCCTCGTGCGGCCGGCTCTTATCCCAGTGCGACCTCGTCGTCACCGTGCGACCCTTGTCGTCACCGTGCGACCGTTGTCGTCACGCTTGTGCGACCTTGGTCGTCGACGGGTCGATCCAACCGATATTTCCATCGGGTCGGCGATAGACGATGTTGAGATGGTCGGTTCCCGCGTTGCGGAAGACGAAGACCGGGCTGTCCTTGGTGTCGAGCTCGATGACCGCCGACGCCACCGACATGGTCTTCAGCGTCATGGTTGATTCGGCGACGATGGCCGGCGCGAAATTCTCCGGAATGTCCTCGTCGTCATCGGCAAGCGGCGCCATCACCGTGTAGGCTATGTCGGTCGGCTGGCCGTTGGCGGCGCCCGAATTGTGCGATTTCAGCCGGCGCTTGTAGCGCCTCAGGCGGGTTTCCAGACGGTCCGCCGCCGCCTCGAAGGCAAGCGTCGGATCCTGGGCATCGCCGGTGGCCTGCAGCGAAGCGCCGGAATCCAGTCGGATCATGCAATCCGCCGAATAGCGCGAACCCGATTTGATGACCGTGACATGTCCGGCAAAGCCGCGATCGAAATATTTGCCGATCGCTTCGCCGACACGATCGTTGATGCGTGTCCGAAACGCATCGCCGATGTCCATGTGTTTTCCCGATATGCGCAGATTCATCTGAAAACTGACCTTCCTTGCTCAGGCTTCAAACTGGCCCGAGTTTATACTCGTGATCCGTGCGCACAAGCTTTGCGGCGTCACTTGCGCCGATTTTAAATCCAGACTTTCCGGTTGATCACAAGCCGCCCTTTGACCGTCCCGAGGCCAACGTCGTGACGGACCATCCGCATGCGGGCATCTAGCCCGTCTCATGCGGGCGGGCTTCTAGCCAGTTCACCGCGGCTTGTCAATGAAGTGCTGGCTTGTGGAAAATCGACCCGCCTCAGCGCCCGGCGCTGGCCATCGCACGTTTCTCGCGCCGGCGCTGCACCGAGGAGGGGATATTCATGCCTTCCCGGTACTTGGCGACCGTACGCCTTGCAATGTCGACGCCACTTTCGCGCAACATGTCGACGATTGCATCGTCGGAAAGCACGTCGACGGGCTTCTCCTCGTCGATCAACTGCTTGATGCGGTCACGCACGGCTTCCGAGGAGTGCGCATCGCCGCCGCCCGATGCGGCGATCGAGGCGGTGAAGAAGTAGCGAAGCTCGAACACGCCGCGCGGCGTCAGCATGTATTTATTGGCTGTGACCCGGCTGACGGTCGATTCGTGCATGCCGATGGCGTCGGCCACCGTGCGCAGATTGAGCGGCTTCAGCTGCCGCACGCCATGGACGAGGAAGGCGTCCTGCTGACGAACGATTTCCGAGGCGACCTTGAGGATGGTCTTTGCCCGCTGGTCGAGGCTGCGCGTCAGCCAGTTGGCGTTCTGCAGGCATTCGGCCAGAAAATCCTTTTCCGCCTGGTTCTTGGCCTGCGGAGAGACCTGGGCGAAATAGATATGGTCGACCAACACCCGCGGCAGCGTTTCGGCATTGAGTTCGACCAACCAGCTGCCGTCATTGGCCGCGCGCACCTCGACATCGGCGACGATCGCGTCGCTGGCGCCGCCCGAAAACGCCATGCCCGGCCGGGGATCGAGCGCCCGGATTTCGGCCAGCATGTCGAGCAGATCCTCCTCGTCGACACCGCAGATCCGTTTCAATGCGTGAAAATCGCGCCGTGCCAGGAGTTCGAGATTGGCGACCAGCGCCTTCATCGCCGGATCGAGCCGGCTCCGCACGGCAAGCTGCAGCGACAGGCATTCGGCCAGGTCGCGGGCAAACAGGCCCGCCGGCTCGAAGGTCTGACACACCGCCAGCACCTTCGCCACGGCGACGGCATCCGCACCGAGACGAGCGGCGATCTCGGCCAGATCGGCACGCAGATAGCCGGTCTCGTCAAGGCCGTCGGCGAGGTCGGCGGCGATCAGACGTGCAGCCGGATCGGCGAAGGTTAGCGCTACCTGTTCACCGACATGGTCGCGCAGCGTGATCGCAGCAGTCGCCATATCGCCGGCGTCAAACCACTCGGATGAGGAACCCGCGCCATTGCCGGAAGCCGATTTCCATTGTGCCGTCAGGTCGGGACCGAGCCGCTCGCTGGTGCCCGGGTCGTCGGGAAACAGGTTTTCCAGCGACGTGTCGAGCTTGTCCGAGATCGCCTCGGCGCTCCACTGCGTCTCGTTTTCGAACCAGTCGCCTTCGGTGGCGGCTTGCGGCTCCGCCTCGATCTTCTGCGCCTGGTCGCTGGCGGCATCGTCCTGCGGCTCGGCGCGCTCCAGCAGTGGATTGCGCTCGATTTCCTCGTCGATGAAATGCCCGAGCTCGACATGGGTGAACTGCAGCAGCCGAATCGACTGCATCAGTTGCGGCGTCATCACCAGCGACTGCGATTGTCGTAGCTGTAGTTTGGCCGCCAACGCCATGGTTCGGTTTCAAACGCCTCGTCTACGCATCCGGACTTCCGGAAAGGAATTTTGCAGCCGGCCATAGAAACTGGCCCGGCTTTTGCTTGTCAAGGCAATTGGTAGCAAAACTCGCTTACCGGAGCGTTATCTCGGAGCAAAATCGACGAAAAAGCGCCGCGCGAGCCGCAAAAATCGTGTCAGGAAACAAATTTCACGCTCAGAGGGTGAAACCCTCGCCGAGGTAAAGTCGCCGCACATCCGGGTTTGCCACCACTTCGTCGGCCCTTCCATGGGTCAGCACCTGGCCGGCATGGATGATGTAGGCGCGGTCGATGAGGCCGAGCGTTTCGCGCACATTGTGATCGGTGATGAGGACGCCGATGCCGCGCGCCGTGAGGTGGCGCACCAGTTGTTGAATATCCGCGACGGCGATCGGATCGATGCCGGCGAAAGGCTCGTCGAGCAGCATGTAGGCCGGACGCGTCGCCAGCGCTCGCGCGATTTCCAAGCGTCGCCGCTCGCCGCCCGAAAGCGACATGGATGGCGCCTTGCGCAGATGGCTGATGTGGAATTCCTCGAGCAGTTCGTCGAGATTGCGCTCGCGCACCTTGCGGTCCTTTTCGACCACTTCCAGCACGGCGCGGATATTCTGCTCGACATTGAGGCCGCGGAAGATCGATGCTTCCTGCGGCAGATAGCCGATGCCGAGGCGTGCGCGACGGTACATCGGCATCGACGTGACATCGAAGCCGTCGATCTCGATCGTGCCTTCATCCACCGGCACCAGGCCGGTAACCATATAGAAACAGGTCGTTTTGCCGGCGCCGTTGGGGCCGAGCAGTCCAACGGCCTCTCCGGCGCGCACGCCGATGGTGACGCCGCTGACGACCTTGCGGCCCTTGTAGCTCTTGGTCAGCCCCTTGGCGATCAGGGTTCCCTTGAACTTTCCCGCATCGACGGTCACCGTGGCCGGCGCCGAAAGCTTGCCGGCGGCCCGTCCCGGAAGACGCGCCGTCAGCGACGACAGGCTGGCCATCAGGGGTTCGTCGCTCCCGATTTCGGCGGCGGTGTGATCGACATCTGGACGCGTTGCCCAGCGCATGGATCCACCTGAGCCAGCCCGCTTTTCATCTGCACGGTAAGTTTGCAGCCCACCAGAACGTTGTCGTTTTGCGACAGAACGACCTTTTTGCCCGAAAGCACCAGCACCTGGCTCTTCATATCGAAGCTGCCTTGATCGCCGGTCGCGATCTGCGCATCCGACTTGATATAGACCTTGTCGGAGATCTCCAGGTGGTCGATGTTGGCCGAGCCCGTCATCGCCGCACCCGCGGCCTCCGTGCCCTTGGCAGCGGCGTTGGGGTCCTTGACGTAGTAGACCGTCATCTTGCCGGCCTTCATCAATGTCGGCCCCTGGACGACGCTGACATTGCCCGTGAAGATCGCGACACTGTCGGCCTGGCGGACTTCCAGCTTGTCGCTCTCGATCTGGATCGGCTTGTCGCCGGACAGTTTGAGGCCTGATTGACTGGTCGTCTGCGCCCATGACGGCACGAGTCCGAGCAGCAGCAACGCTGAAGTTGCAGCCGCGAGCCGCGTCGAACTACTGAGCCGCATTGGTTTCTCCGCTGTTTCCCTGTGCCGCCTTCAGGGCGGCGGAATCGATGTTGACGCGCACTTTGTTCTCGAAAACCAGAATCTTGCCATTGTCCTGAACCGACATCGTATCCGCCGTGATCCGCGACCCGCCACGGCTGACATCGACGGGATCTCCTGTCTTCATAGTGCCTTTGCCCATGTCGAGGAAGACCGATTTGAACTTGGCCTGCATGCCGTCGGTCGTGGTGATCGTCACGTCGCTGGTCAGGTTCATCGTATTGCCGTCGCGATCGTAGGTGCCGTGCGAGGCCTTGACCGCCGCCACATTGTCGGACGCGATCGGCACCTTGGCGTCGATGCCTTCCAGCTCGATGATACCTTGCGTGCTGACATCCTGAATGGCACGCAGCGCCGTCATCGAATAAGGCTGCTTCTGCTTGGTGAAACCGTTGAGCTTGGGATTGGCCATCACCAGCTTGCCGTTGGAAAAGGCAGTGCCTTCCGCCTGAATCTTCACCGAGACGGGTGCGGCGAGATAGGAGTAGACCGGGAAAGCGACCGCTATCAGTGCTGCGGCCACCGGCACGGCAAATTTGAGAACGCGCACGCGGCGCGAATGACGCTGCGCACGGTCGAAAGCATCGCCGCGCGTCCGGACGTCCGCCGGGGGAGCCAACACCGCCTCGGCGTCGGTCGGTTCAATCGGTCGCGCTAACATTCACTGCTTTCTTCTAATCCTGCCCGCCCTCGGGCACCGCCTATAGGTGGGACGCCGGCGCTTTCAAGCAAGCACAAGCCCACGAAAACTGCAAAAATGTGACAGCCGCCTTTGTACAGACGAAAACGAAGTCCGCACAACTGCGTGTTCTCCATAGCAGAAACAGACACGCGGCGTAAAATTTATCAGCCATCGGTCTCGTCGCCCGACCTGGTGGCGATTGCACGAATATGTGAGCAGACCGAGGCCTGGAGAGGGCCCGACCCGGCCCCGTCGACTGTCGACCCGGATAGCCACCTCACGTCCAGGCGCCGACTTGTCTCGCCATGCGCAAAAGAGAACTGCTTCCAGATGGGAGGATCATGGTCTAAAAGCGTCTCCTCCCGCCGACTGAAAGGCTGACCATGGCACTGAGAGCCGACGACCTGATCGACCGCCGCCGTTTGCGGCGCAAGCTGACATTCTGGCGCGTCGTCGCCATAGGCATCATAGCCCTTGGGGTGATTGCGCTTTCAACCTGGTTTTATGGCGACGATTTCGGCGGCTCGACAGTCGACCATATTGCCAAGGTCAAGATCGAAGGCACGATCACCGAGGACGAGGAACTGATCAAGCGGCTGGAAACCATCCGTCTTTCATCGAAGGTGAAAGGCGTGATCCTGTCGATCGATTCGCCTGGCGGCACCACCGTTGGCGGTGAATCGATCTATGAAGAAGTGCGCAAGCTGGCCGCCGACAAGCCGGTGGTGGCGGAAGTCGGCACGCTCGCCGCATCGGCGGGCTATATGATCGCCAGTGCCGCCGATCACATCGTTGCCCGCAAGACCTCGATCGTCGGCTCGATCGGCGTGCTGATCCAGTATCCCGACGTCAGCGGCCTGATGGACAAACTCGGCGTCAAGCTGGAGGAGGTGAAATCCTCGCCGCTGAAAGCCGCGCCCTCTCCCTTCAAGCCGACCAATGACGACGAGCGCGCCATGGTTCGCAAGCTCATCCTCGACAGTTACAACTGGTTCGTCGACATCGTCGCCGAACGCCGCAAGATGAGCCGCGAACAAGCGCTGGTGCTTGCCGACGGCTCGATATTCACCGGTCGCCAGGGCGTTGCCAACGGGCTGATCGACGCCGTCGGCGGCGAGACCGTGGCGGTCGACTGGCTGGCGACCAAGGGCGTCGATGCCAAGCTCAAGGTCGTCGAGTGGAAGGATACCGAACGGCGCAGCGGCTTCCTGTTCTCGAAAGCGATGGCGCAAACGATCGGCAGTGCGCTCGGCCTGCCCGCCTACAGCAGCGACGTCATCCATGAACTCGGAGCCGACCGCTTGTTTCTTGACGGTCTCGTTTCCGTCTGGCACCCTTGAGAAGCCGTTTGGGGCAAGTGAAAAAAGCAAATAAAATCATCCTCATAATTTTGACCGCACTGCTTTCACGGGGACCCGTCTCATGATCAAGTCCGAACTTGTGCAGATTATTGCCACGCGCAATCCGCATCTTTTCCTGCGCGACGTCGAAAACATCGTCGGCGCGATCTTTGATGAAATCACCGACGCCCTTGCCGAAGGCAACCGGGTCGAGTTGCGTGGCTTCGGCGCTTTTTCGGTGAAAAATCGTCCCGCCCGCACCGGACGCAATCCGCGCACCGGCGAATCCGTCGAGGTCGAGGAGAAATGGGTGCCGTTCTTCAAGACCGGCAAGGAACTGCGTGAAAGGCTGAACGGCGGCAAGTAGGCGCGACGCCAGCGCCTGACGGCCTTTCGGACAGGCCAGCTTCCGACGGAAAACATCATGTTCAATCGCTTCATCCTTATCGCGATCTTCGTGCCCCTGGCGATCATCCTGATCGCACTCGCTGTCGCCAACCGCGAACTGGTCGCCTTCACGCTGGACCCGTTCAATCCCGGCAATCCGAAGCTGACCCTGACTTTGCCGCTGTTCATCTTCCTGTTCCTGGCGCTCGCCATCGGCATGATCGTCGGCAGTCTGGCTACGTGGGTCAAACAGGGTCGCTATCGCAAGCTGGCGCGCCAGCGCGGCGTCGAAGCCGAGAACCTGCGCCAGGCGGTCAGCCGTGCGCCGGCGGTATCACAAAGCCAGGCACCGGGGTCCGCCCAAGAGGCAGCATTGCCGAAGCCGACCGCTTGAGCCGCCAATCGGCGGTTTTGTCCTCACGGAGTTTTTCATGCTGACCATTTCGGCCGCAGAGGTCGACCATGCGCTGACCTTTCCCCGGCTGGTCGAGACGCTGCGCATGGCGTTTCGCGACGGCGCGGTGCAGCCTGTCAGGCATCATCATACGATCGAGCGGCCCGATGGTGCCGCCTCCACACTGCTTTTGATGCCGGCCTGGACCGATCTCAACGCGGCCGGCACGTCGGCCGGCGGTCACGTCGGCGTCAAGATCGTCACCGTGTCGCCCGACAACAATGCCATCGGCAAGCCCGCGGTGATGGGGCTCTATCTTCTGCTCAACGGCGCCACCGGCGAACCCGAGGCCCTGATCGACGGCCAGCGGCTGACACAATGGCGCACCGCCTGTGCTTCGGCGCTTGCGGCCTCCTATCTCGCCCGCGACGATGCCTCGCGGCTGCTTGTGGTCGGCGCCGGCGCGCTGTCGCCCTTCCTCGCCAAGGCGCACTCGGCCGTGCGGCCCATCAAGACCATCCGCATCTGGAACCGCACCCCGGCCAATGCCGAGAAAGTCGCGGCCGATCTGTGCGCCCAGGGCTTCGCGGCCAGTGCGGCAAGCGATCTCGATACGGAGCTTGGGCAGGCCGACATCGTCTCCTCGGCGACGATCACGACCACGCCGTTGATCAAGGGCGCATTGTTGCGGCCGGGAACCCATGTCGACCTGGTCGGCGGCTTTACGCCGACGATGCGCGAGAGCGATGACGATGCGATCAGGCTTGCCCGCGTCTATGTCGACACCCGCGCCGGCGCCACCAAGGAAGCCGGCGACATCGTCCAACCGCTGACCTCCGGCGTGCTGAAACCGGAAGCCATCGTCGCCGATCTGCACGAATTGGCGCGCGGCCGGAAGAAGGGCCGCGAGAGCGCCGGTGAGATCACGCTGTTCAAGTCGGTCGGAGCGGCGCTCGAGGATCTTGCCGCCGGCATTGCCGTCTACAAGGCGCTCACGGCCTAGTTTACCGTTGCACCCATTTCGGCGCCCATCGCCTCGGCGATCACACGAAAATCGTGATCCCCGATTTCAAAAAGGCCAAAGCGAAGCTGATAACCCCAGTTCGACTTGGCCACGGTGAAGTCCAGCCTGTCGAGCAGCGGCTTGATCGGCGCTTCCTCGGCCTTGGCCCACGCCACATCGCGGCGGAACGGCGTGAAGCCGGCGCCCATATCCCCCTGATAGGGCTCGCCTTCCCGCACGATGCCTATCGCCGTGAAAGCCTGGAGGCCGTCTTTCTCGCCCAAAACAGTGGTCGGCGAATAGTAGACGACGCCGTCACCCGGCTTGACGCGACGCAGCGGTGCCGCCTTGCCGTGGTTGACCTGCATGAAGCCGGCTGTGCGACCACGCCGGACATGTTCGGCCGACGCCACCGCGATCCAATACGCGCTCATTTCTGTTCCCCATTGGCCTGTTCCCCGTCGGACAGCCAGTAGACGCGCAGGCGATGATTATCGGGATCGAGCGCGACAAAAGTACGGCCGAAATCCATGTCGGTCGGCGTCTGCAGGATCTTCAGCCCGCGCCCGGACCAGTCGGCATGGGCGGCATCGACCGCATCGGGCGTATCCAGCGCAAACACGATTTCGGCGCCACCGCCTGACGTGGCGGCTGCCGGCTCCACCGTGTGGCGCGACCACAGGCCGAGCTTGAAGCCGGCATCGAGCACGAACAGCACGAAGGTCGGCGAACTTTCGACCGGCTCACGACCGAGCAGCGCGCTGTAGAAGGCACCGCTCTGCTGCGGCTGGTCGACATAGAGGATGACGAAATTCGGGGTGGCCATATCTGCTCTCCAAGGTTCGGTGTTTCGACTTGGCGAACATAAGATAGGCTGCTGTCAGAATATGGCAGCAGTCATCGCGAACCACGCGGCTTGTCGAGCGTCGTCCGCCATTCCTTGAGCAGCGCCTGGCGACGACGCGGATAGCGCGTGTCCATTGCTTGGAGTTCGGCGATGCGATCGGCGCGAAAATGCCGGAAATCCTGCCGCATCTCGCACCACGCCACCACCACCCGCACCTTGTCGAAGAAGCCCAGCGCAAATGGCCAGACGACGCGCTGGGACACGGCCCCGCCGGCATCGCGGTAGAGAAAGCCGAGCTTGCGCTCGTTGCGGATGGCCTGCCGCACCATACCAAGATCGATGCCCTCGGTGGCCGCGGCAGGAGGCCCGACCAGCAGTGTGCTCGCGTCAAGATCCTCGCGCAGATCGTCGGGCAGCACGGCTGCGATCTTGGCCAACGCGTTGGCGGCGGCGGCCGAGAGACGCTGGTCCGGCTGCCTGGCGACCCAGCGCGAGCCGAGCACAATGGCCTCGATCTCCTCGTCGCTGAACATCAGCGGCGGCAGCATGAAGCCGGGCTTGAGCACATAACCCAACCCCGCCTCACCCTCGATCGGCGCGCCCTGGCCCTGCAGCGTGGCGATGTCGCGGTAGAGCGTGCGGATCGAAACGCCCGTCTCGTCGGCAAGCATGTGCCCGCTCACCGGCCGGCGATGCCGGCGCAAGCACTGTATGAGGTCGAGCAGGCGTTCGGAGCGGGACATCGAGCAGATTTGCCTGTTTCTTTGACATTGGTCCATCGCCGGCAGACATAAACCGGAGAGGCCGACCTGTGGGACTTGGTTGCGAAGCCGGTTGCCCTATGTCAAAAGCGGCCACGCCGTTCGGAGTTGCCCCCGCTTGAAGTCTTTTCGCGACAAACGCCGCGACAACCGTCCACATCCATCCGCCAAGAGTGCGGCGGACGTGTCACGCCCGCGTCCCGGCCAGGCTCCTGCCAGACCGGAAGCGCCACCGCGCGAGCGCCATGAGGCGAAGACGGAAAATCGTTCCGAACCGAACTCGGCGCCGCGCATCCTGGCCCGCCGCGAAGGCGCTCTGCCCGCCGAACATCTTCCCGTGATCCTGGAAGTGGCGCCCAATGCCGATTATGCGCTGCTCGACAGCGGCACCGGCCAGAAGCTCGAACAATATGGCCCCTACCGGATCGTGCGGCCAGAGGGTCAGGCGATCTGGCAAAAGGCATTGCCGGCAAAGGAATGGGAGCGCGCCGACGCCGTCTTCACCGGAGACACCGACGAGGAGGGGATCGGCCGCTGGCGTTTCCCGAAGCTGCCGCTCGGCGAGACCTGGCCGATGAAGCATGACGGCATCGACTATCTCGGCCGTTTCACCTCGTTTCGTCATGTCGGCGTCTTTCCCGAGCAGGCCTCCCACTGGGACCACATGGCCGGGCTGATCGCGGCGGCGAAGCGGCCGGTCAAGGTTCTGAACCTGTTCGGCTATACCGGTCTCGCTTCCTTGGTGGCGGCTCGCGCCGGTGCCGAGGTCACCCATGTCGATGCCTCGAAGAAGGCGATCGGCTGGGCCCGCGAAAACCAGGAGATGGCCGGCCTCGGCAGCAAGCCGATCCGCTGGATCGTCGACGACGCGGTGAAATTCGCCGAGCGCGAGGAGCGCCGCGGCAGCCGCTACGATATCATTCTGTTCGACCCGCCGGCCTATGGCCGTGGCCCCAAGGGCGAGGTCTGGCAATTGTTCGAGGACCTGCCCGATTTGACCGACCTCTGCCGAGCGATCCTGACGCCGAAGCCGCTTGCCGTGGTGCTGACCGCCTACTCGATCCGCGCCTCCTTCTTCGCCATCCACGCCCTGATGCGCGATACCTTTGCCGGCATGGGCGGCAAGGTTGAATCGGGTGAGCTGATCATCCGCGAAAAGTCCGCCGGCCGGGCGCTATCGACCTCATTGTTTTCGCGTTGGGTGGCTGAATGAACGAGCGGCATGCAGGCGCACCCGGCCAGGTGAAGGAGGTCACCAGCCTCGCCAATCCGCTGGTCAAGGACATCAAGGCGCTCGCTCAGAAGAAATTCCGCGACCAGCAGAACGCCTTCATGGCCGAGGGGTTGAAGCTGGTCATCGATGCGCTCGATCTCGGCTGGCAGATCAGGACATTGGTTTTCGCCAAGGCCGGGCGCGGCAACGCTGCCGTGGAGAAGGTGGCCGCACGCACGGTTGCGGCAGGCGGCATGGTGCTCGAAGTGTCGGAGAAGGTGCTGGTCGCTATCACCCGTCGCGACAACCCGCAAATGGTGGTCGGCGTCTTTTCGCAAAAATTCCTCGCCTTGAAGGATGTCCGCGCTGACAATGGCGACGTCTGGGTGGCGCTCGACCGGGTGCGCGACCCCGGCAATCTCGGCACTGTCATCCGCACCGTCGATGCCGTCGGCGCCAAAGGCGTCATCCTGGTCGGCGATACCACTGATCCATTCTCCGTGGAGACGGTGCGTGCCACCATGGGTTCGATCTTTGCCGTGCCGGTGGCGAAGGCGACAACCGAGGCTTTCCTCGCCTGGCGAGGCGGGTTTTCAGGCCTCGTCGCCGGAACCCACCTGAAAGGCGCCGTCGACTACCGCTCGGTCGATTTTTCCCGCGGGCCCGTGCTGCTGATGATGGGCAACGAGCAGCAGGGACTGCCCGAAAGCCTGGCTGCGAGTTGCGACAGGCTGCTCAGGATTCCGCAAGCGGGCCGTGCCGATTCGCTCAATCTGGCCGTTGCCACCGGCATCATGCTGTTCGAGATCCGGCGCGGCGCGCTGAAGCTCGAGCCAATCCTGGACCAGCAATGAAGGTTGCCTGCCCGTGAGATCATGGTCTCCCTACGCATTGCTCGTCGTCGCGGCCATCGCGCTCGACCAGTGGATAAAATATCTGGTCGAGGCCGATCTGCCTTTTCAGGAGAAGGTTGATCTGCTGCCCTTCCTGGCGCTGTTTCGCACCTACAATACCGGCATCGCCTTCTCGATGTTCTCGTCCTTCGGCGACACCGGGCTGATCGTCATTTCGCTCGCCGTCGTTGCCTTCGTGCTGTTCCTGGCGACCCGGATCGCGCCGTCCCAGATCCTTGCCCGCACCGGCTTTGCGCTGATCGTCGGCGGCGCGCTCGGCAATCTGATCGACCGCGCCGTCTACGGCCACGTCATCGACTACATCCTGTTCCACACGCCGGTCTGGTCCTTCGCCGTCTTCAACCTTGCCGACGCCTTCATTTCGGTTGGTGCGGCACTGGTCGTCTTCGACGAGCTGGTCGGCTGGCGGCGCGAACCCAAAGCCAGTCCTTCCAAGGATTGACCCCGTGCGGCCATCGCCGCACAGTTCATGTCGTCAAGATCGCGGAGAAAGACATGTCCGAAACCTTCAAAGCCATCCTCGTTTCGCGCGACGCCGAGAAAAAGCAGTCGGTCGCCGTGACCGATCTCACCGAGGCCGACCTGATGGAAGGCGATGTCACCGTCGCGGTCGAGGCAACGACGGTGAACTACAAGGATGGCTTGGCGATCACAGGCAAGGCGCCGGTGATCCGCCGCTGGCCGCTGGTGCCGGGCATCGATTTCGCCGGCACCGTCATTTCGTCCTCGCATCCCGACTGGCGCGCCGGAGACAAGGTCGTGCTGAATGGCTGGGGCGTCGGCGAAACCCATTTCGGTGCCTATGCAGGCCGTGCCCGCGTCAAGGGCGACTGGCTGGTGCCGCTGCCGCAAGGCATCAACCCGCATGACGCGATGGCCGTCGGCACCGCAGGATATACCGCCATGCTCTGTGTCATGGCCCTGGAGCGGCACGGCATCCTGCCCGATCGCGGCCCGGTGGTGGTGACGGGGGCAGCCGGCGGCGTCGGCTCGGTCGCGGTCTCCATCCTGTCCAGCCTCGGCTACCATGTCATTGCTTCCACCGGCCGCAATGCCGAAAGCCCCTTTCTGATGGACCTTGGCGCCGCCGAGGTGATCTCGCGCGAGGAGCTTGCCCAGCCGGCCAAGCCGCTGGCCAAGGAGCGCTGGGCGGGCGGCATCGACGCTGTCGGCAGCCACACGCTGGCCAATGTGCTCTCGATGACCTCCTATGGCGGCGCGGTCGCCGCCTGCGGCCTGGCCGGCGGCATGGACCTGCCGGCCAGCGTCGCGCCCTTCATCCTGCGCGGTGTCTCATTGCTCGGCATCGATTCAGTGATGGCGCCGAAAGCAGTCCGCCTCGAGGCATGGCGCCGCATCGGCACCGACCTCGATCTGCAGAAGCTCGCCAGCCTGTCCAGCACCATCGGGTTCGACGGCATCGTCGATGCCGCGCGCGATATCGTCGAGGGCAAGATCCGCGGCCGCGTCGTCGTGGATATGTGACTCCGCCCAACTGCCGGAAGGGCGGATGCAATCGCCAGATCTGGTGGCAAACCCGCCGCGCCTCGGCAAAAAGCGCTCATCCGCTAAAATTGGAACGATCTGCCGCAATTTTCCATAAGCTCTGTCTGGCAAGAATTTCGCATGATCGCGCAATCCGGCAGCCAACAGGCGGACACTGGCGACGATGTCGATGCGGTGCTCCCGCCGGCGTCGACGCGGCGCTTCGTCGCCGCGCCGCCGCTGGTGCCCGAGCCGGAATTCTCCAGGCGCGAAGGCCTGTCCTTTCTGACATTCGTCGCCATCGTGGTGATGGCCGGGCTGGCGCACCTGACCGGGGCACCGATGTTCATCAGCGTTGCATTGCTCGCAACCGGCCTTGCCGGCCTTGCCATGCATCTGCGCGCCAGGCGGAGCGAACATCGCACCGCCGCCCTTCTTGACGAAACCACGGCCCGCAGCCGCGCCGAGATCGAGACGCTGGCCGACCGCATGTGGGAGATGCAGGAGAGCGATGAGCGCTTTCGCGGCCTGATCGACGCGCTTGGCGATCTCGTCATCCATCGCGACCGCGATGGCTACATCGTCTATGCCAACAAGGTCTTCGCCGATCTCGTCGAGATCGACCAGCGCGATCTTGCCGGCAAGACCCTGGCGGAACTCGGCATCGAGGTCGGCATGGTTCCCGATGCCGCCTTTTCCGACCATGAGTGCCTGAGTTCCACCGATGTCTCTATCAGCACGCCGAGCGGGCAGCGCTGGTTCTCCTGGATCGAACTGTCGGTGCGCGACAAGGACAGCGGCGCGGTTTCGCACCGCGCCATCGCCCGCGACATCACCGCCCGCAAACGCGCCGAGTCCTCGCTGATCACCGCACGCGAACGGGCCGAATATGCCAGCCAGGCCAAATCGCGTTTCCTCGCCACCGTCAGCCATGAAATCCGCACCCCGATGAACGGCATCATGGGCATGGCCAGGTTGCTCGCCGACACCAGCCTGTCGCCGGAGCAGCAGACCTATGTCGGCGCCGTCTCGACCTCAGCCAGCGCATTGCTTGCCCTGATCGAGGATCTTCTCGATTATTCCAAGATCGAAGCCGGGCGTTTCGACCCGGAGCCGCAGCCGATGTCGGTGCGCGAGATCGCCGACAACATCATCGAATTGCTGGCGGCGCGCGCCTTCGCCAAGGATATCGGGCTGGGTTGTCATGTCGAACCCGACGTGCCGCAATTGATCACCGCCGATCCAGGCAAGGTCAGGCAGGTGCTTCTCAACCTCATCGGCAACGCCATCAAGTTCACCGACAGCGGCGGCGTGCTGGTGAGCATTGCACGCGCACGCACCGAAACCAGCGACCGCATATGCTTTACCATCGCCGATACCGGTCCGGGCCTGCATGATGCCGACCTGGAGCGCATTTTCGAGGAGTTCGAGCAGGCCGACGGCACGTCGACACGCACACATGGCGGGGCCGGCCTCGGCCTTGCCATCTCCAGGCGCCTGGTGGCCGCCATGGGTGGCACGATCTCGGTATCCAGCCGGCTCGGCCAGGGATCCGAGTTCGTCTTCGAAGTCCCTGCGACAGCGGCCACCGAAGCGCCGCAGGGCCGCCAGAATGCTCTCTCGGGCAGACGCGTGGTGATCCTGTCGAAGAACGCCGTCGAGGCCGACGCCATCGCCCGCACCATCCGTGCCAACGGTGGCGCGGTCGACATCGCCACCACCGCCGCACAGGCCGCGCCTTTCGCCGCCGGCTGCGACGCGATCCTGGTCGATGCCGCGATGGAGGAAGGCGACGGAAGGCTGCTCAAGCGCCTGCGCCAGAGCGGTTTCTCCGACTGTGAGGCGATCACGCTGATCGCGCCGACAGATCGCGGCATGCTTGGCGAGTTCCGCGCCAGCGGCTACGCAACCTTCCTGGCCAGGCCGGTGCGCGGCGGAACACTTTTGCGTGTACTGTTGAGCAGCCATGCTCCGAGCCTCGGCCCGCCGCAGCCGGAAAAGCGCGGCGCGCCGACACTGCGCGCCGTCGGCAACCGCCAGCGCGGCCTGTCGGTGCTGATCGCCGAGGACAATGACATCAATGCCATGCTGGCCCGCGCCACGCTGCTGAAGGCCGGGCATCGCGTCAGGGTGGTCGGCAACGGCAAGGCGGCCGTCGAGGCTGTCACCGGCGCCGCGCACAAGGACCGCTTCGACGTGGTCTTGATGGATCTGCACATGCCGGTCATGGACGGGCTGGACGCGATTGCCGCCATCCGCCGCCATGAGGAAGAAAGTGCCGTGCGGCCGGTGCCGATCATGGTGCTGTCGGCCGACAGCCAGGAAAAGACCCGCCATGCGGTGTTGGCCCATGGAGCCAGCGGCTTTGTCACCAAGCCGCTCGACCCCGAGGCGCTGGTCAATGCCGTCGAGGGCCAGGTCGTCGCGGCCTGAGCTTTCCACCGCCCATTCCGCACCGGGCGATCACTTAAACGTAGCCGGTTGATCGTATTCGCCAGCCGACGAAGTATTGCCCACGACGTCGTATCACGGTACTGTCACAATCCTGTTGCACCTACACCGTATCCCCGTGCCAAGAGGGATGGCTCGAAGGAGAATCACTCGTGCATACAGTTATGCCGGAATGTGACACTCGGCCGAACGCCAGCAGCGCCTTGCTTGCCGGACGTAACGTCGATTCCGTCATAAAGGGCGCGGCACTGGGCCGCATAGGCAATCTTGAAGTGCGGCTCGCTCGCAACGAGGCCGAGATCGCGGCCGCGCAGGAAGTGCGCTACCGGGTGTTCTACGACGAACTTGGCGCCAGGAAGGACCTGTTCCAGGCCCATGACCGCCGTGACGCCGACCGGTTCGATCCACTCTGCGACCATCTGCTGGTTTTGGACACCACGCTTTCCGGTCCCGAACATCGCCGTATCGTCGGCACATATCGGCTTCTGCGGCAAGAAATCGCGGCCACGGCCGGCGGTTTCTATTCCGAAGGTGAATTCGAGCTGACCAAGCTCATTGCCCGTCACCCCGGCCAGCGTTTCCTTGAACTCGGCCGCTCCTGCGTTTTGCCGGAATACCGCTCGAAGCGCACCATCGAAGCGTTGTGGCAAGGCATCTGGGCTTACATCAACCATTACGAAATCGGTGTGATGACCGGTTGCGCTTCTTTTCACGGCACCGTGCCGGCGGCGCATGCCGAGGCGCTCACCTACCTCGCCCACCACTGCCGCACAAATTCGGCCTGGGACGTGCGCGCGGTCTCCGGGCGCTACTGCTCGATGGACCTGATGCCGATCGAGGCGGTCAATGCCAAGGCGGCGATCGCCGCGATGCCGCCTCTGGTCAAGGGCTATCTGCGCGTCGGCGCCCGCATCGGCGATGGCTGCGTCATCGATCGCGAATTCTCGACGGTCGATGTGTTCGTTGTGATGCCGGTCAAGGAAATCGGCGCCCGCTACGTCAACTATTATGGCGGCGAAGCCCAGCGCTTCGCTGCGTGAGCCTGGCGAATAGAAAGTAGCGGGAGCTATCTCGTTCAACCCCTATTCGCTATTCGCTTCCTTTTCACAAAATATCTTCCGGCCGCCTGCCGGGCCGGCTCTTGTAGGACGGAAACGACCAGCCGAATTTGAGCGCACCACCGCGCACGACGAACGCCGCCGCAAAACCGGCAAGGTCCGAGGCGAGCGGCGGCAATCCGGCAAGATCGCCAAGTGTGTAAAGGCCGGCACCTGCAAGGGCCGCCGTGACGTAGATTTCGGGCCTGAGCAGCACCGATGGCTCGCCGGCAAGGAGATCGCGCAGAATGCCGCCGAAAGTGGCGGTGAGCACGCCGGTGATGACTGAGACGACCGGCGAGCCGGTAATCGCAAGCCCCTTGGCCGCGCCCATCACCGAAAAAGCGGCGAGCCCGATGGCGTCGAGCCAGAGCAGCCATTTCCAGCGCGATTCGACACGATGCGCGCTGAAGAAGACCAGCACCGCAACCGCGGCGCAGATCAGCACATAGCCGGAGTTGGCGACCCAGAAAACCGGCAGGTTGAGGATGACGTCGCGAAGCGTGCCGCCGCCTATCCCGGTGACGCTGGCCAGGAACAGGAAGCCGATAATGTCGAGCTGCTTACGCGAAGCCGCAAGCGCCCCCGTCGCCGCGAAGACGGCGACACCGGCATAGTCGAGAAGCGCGATGGGGTTCATTGCAGGCCAGGGGAGTAAGGGAATAGGGGAATACGGGAGTATGTTTATCACGAAACCGCACTGCTGGTACGCTCCCCTACTCCCCTACTCCCCTACTCCCCTATTCCCTTACTGCCTTAACTATGCATCTTTCTCAGCCTGCTCGTTCACCGGCCCCGGCTCGACCGGCGCTTCAGCGGCGGCAAGCTTCGGACCGCCTTTGGCGACGCCGACCATGGCCGGGCGCAGCACGCGGTCGCCGATCGAATAGCCCGGCTGCACGACCTGGACCACGGTGTTGGCCGGAACGTCCGGATTGGGCACTTCGAACATCGCCTGGTGGAAATTGGGATCGAACTTCTCGCCTTCCGGCGCGAGCTTCTTGACCCCATGCCGTTCCAGCGCCGACAGCATGGCGCGCTCGGTGAGGTCGACGCCTTCGATCAGCGCCTTGAAGCCGGCGTCACCCGATGCCTTGGCCTCGGCGGGAATCGCATCCAGCGCGCGGCGCAGATTGTCCGACACCGAAAGCATGTCGCGGGCGAAATTCGCGACCGCGTAGGTGCGCGCATCGTGCACATCGCGCGCCGTGCGGCGACGCAGGTTTTCCATCTCGGCCGCCACGCGCAGCGCGCGGTCCTTCAGCTCTTCATTTTCCTTCAGCAGCCGGACAAGGGCTTCATAGTCGCCGTCGGTGCTGCCTTCCGTGCGCTCGGCTGCGGGCTCGGTCGCCTCGACTTCATCGGGCGCGCGTTCGTCTTTTGCCTGGTCGCTCATCGCCGTTTCCCGTCAATCTCGAATGATGTGGATTTTGTGCCCGATATCGATGTTTGGCAGCCAAAAATCAAGGGGTAAGCGATTATGGAAGCCACCGGCCAAGGCCGGACAATGACGGGCAAGACATTTCGATTTTAATTCAAATTTTACCTTAACTGCCGGCTTTGCTTGCCCCACAGGCAGGATGGGGGAACCATTCCCTTGCTGGAGGAGTTTCGAAGCCGACACAGGATTTTAAGATGATGACCCGCAACACGGGCGAAAAGGCAGAAGGGCTGGCCATCGAGGTCAGGCGCCAGTTGGGTGCCGAGGCGGTGACCCGCTTTCTACGCACCTTGCCGGCCTTCCGCACCGAGGCCGACATTCCCGACCGGCTCCGAGAACTGCTCGACCGCCTCGATGGGACGGAGCGCGGTGACATCGGCTGGCGCCGGCGTTAACGCAACAATCGATCTTGGCAGCAAACCTCCTATCGGCAATAGCCGGGGAGAGCCGAACCATCTAAGGATAGATGTGTTGTGGTTCAAAATGGAGGACGTAGTGCGCAAGGTTTCGATCACCTCATCGCTGATGGCGCTTGTCGGCCTCGGCGCCATCACCTTGGCGGCTTTTCCGGCACAAGCAGACAATCTGCAGCTGCAATTGGGCAAACATGGCCCGCGGCTGAAGCTCATGGAAGATTGCGACCCCGCCTATGACGATTGCGAAGGCCCCCGTCGCGACGACCGGCGTGACCGCCGTCAACGAGGCTGCACGGAGGACCGGGCCCTCGACAAGGCAGACCGAATGGGCATCCGCCGCGCAAGGATAGAGTCCGTCGGCCGCCGGGAGATCACAGTCCGCGGCAGACAGGGTGGCGACCGCGTGCGCGTGACTTTTGGCACCGAGCGCGGCTGTCCCATCCTCGATCGCGAATAGCGATCGACCCCAGCGGAAAACCGACGCTCAGAATCATCAGCAGGTCGAACCGGCGGTTGGCTGGCTCGACCGCCAGGCCACGCGACAATTACGCACAGTAATTTTGCGTGATGTCGCCTTGCGGCGGCGAGGCACCCCGCCTATGCTTCCTGATGAACATGATTTCCCCTGAGACGGTCGCCAACAGCAAGCGCGCCTGGCTGAAGATTCTCGCCCGCTACAAGAAGCCTGACAGGCGGCGCAGCACCGTCGAACTCGCCATCACCCTCATTCCATTCGCCATACTCTGGGGCCTGTCCTCGGCGGCCTATGCCTATGGCCATTGGTGGGGACTGATCCTCATCCTTCCCGCGGCCGGGTTTCTGGTGCGCATCTTCATGATCCAGCACGATTGCGGCCACGGCTCCTTCTTCGCCAATCGCTACGCGGACGACTGGATCGGCCGCGCGCTCGGCATCCTGACGCTGACACCCTACGATTGCTGGCGGCGCGCCCACGCGACGCACCACGCCAGCGCCGGCAATCTTGACGAACGCGGCATGGGCGACATCCGGACGCTGACCGTTGCAGAATACCGGCAGATGTCGTGGCGAGGCCGCCTTGCCTATCGTCTCTATCGCCACCCGCTGGTGATGTTCGGGCTCGGTCCGATCTGGCTGTTCATCTTCGAGCAAAGGCTGCCCGTCGGCATGATGCGCGGCGGCCTGACCCCTTGGGTGTCGTCGATGACCACCAATCTTGGCATCGCGGTCGCAGCAGCCATCCTCATTTGGTTCGTCGGTCCCGGCGCGTTCCTGGTGGTCCACCTGCCGATCGTCATCCTCGCCGGTTCGGCCGGCATCTGGCTGTTCTATGTCCAGCACCAGTTCGAGGAAACGGAATGGGCGAAGGATGTCGACTGGGAATTCCAGCACGCTGCCTTGCACGGATCGTCCTATTACGACCTCCCGCCGGTGCTGAACTGGTTCACCGGCAACATCGGTGTCCATCACGTCCATCACCTCTCCGCCAAGGTGCCGTGCTACCGGTTGCAGGAAGTGCTGCGGGATTATCCCGAACTGCGCGACATCGGCCGTGTCACGCTGCTGGAAAGCCTGCGCTGCGTTAAACTGGCGTTGTGGGACGAGAACCGCCGCAAGCTGGTGTCGTTCCGCGAGGCACGGGCGGCGGCTTAAGCAATTCCAGCAGAAGTGGTGAACGGTTTCCAGGGAAAGCGCGTAGCGTTTCCCTGGGCAATTGCGTCAAACCAAGAAAAATAAAACGACCGCCAGTCTATAGGCACCGCGGCCTGGAGCTCCTATCAGGCAGCCCTGATCATGTCGGCGGCCTTTTCGGCGATCATGATGGTTGGCGCATTGGTGTTGCCACCAATCAGTGTCGGCATCACCGAGGCGTCCACGACACGCAAGGCTTCAAGCCCGCGCACCTTGAGTTGCGGATCGACCACCGCCATCTCGTCGACCCCCATCCGACAGGAGCCGACCGGGTGATAGACCGTGTCGGCGCGGGTACGGATATGGGTCATCAGATCGGCATCGCTCGGCTCGCCGGCGATGTGCATTTCCTTGTGCCGGTAGCGCGTCAGCGCCGGCGAAGCCAGCACCTGCCGGGTGATCCTCACGCCTTTCAACAGCAGCTCCGCATCGCGCTGGTCGCCGAGAAAGCGCGGATCGATGCGCGGCGCGGCAAGTGGATCGGCACTGGCCAGCCCAACCTCGCCACGCGAGTGCGGCCGCAATATGCAGACATGACAGGAGAAGCCGAAGCCGTAGTGCAGCGTGCGCGCATGGTTTTCGACCAGCCCGATGACGAATTGCAGCTGCAGGTCAGGGCGCTCAAGCGCCGGGTCGGATTTGACGAAAGCGCCGCTCTCGGCCGCCGGCGAGGCGACCAGCCCGGTCCCATCCCGCCGCCACTGCGCGATATGCCGTAGGAAACCCAACGCGCCGCGCGGGCTCATGCCAAGCATATCGGTGTCCTTCGATCTCCAGCCGACGATGAAATCGAGGTGGTCCTGCAGGTTCTTGCCGACGCCCGGCAATTCGTGGACGACGGGAATGCCATGCACGGCAAGTTCGGCCGCCGGGCCGATACCCGACAGCAACAGAAGCTGCGGCGAACCGAAGGCACCGCCACACAGGATCACCTCGCACGACGCCTGCGCCACTGCCTCGCCTTTGCGTGTCCGGTAGCGGATACCGGTGGCCCGCTTGCCGTCAAGGACGATGCCTGTGGCGTGCGCCCGCGTGATCACGGTCAGATTGGCCCGCTGCATCACCGGATGGAGATAGGCGGCGGCAGTCGAACAGCGCTCGCCATTACGGGCGCCACCGGCAAATTGGGTCACCTGGAAATAGCCGGCGCCCTCTTGTTCCGGTCCGTTGAAATCGTCCGAGGCGCGAATCTGGTTTTCGGCACAAGCCTCTATGAAGGCCTTGGCGATTGGCCTCGGCGAGCGCTGGTTCGACACTTTCAGCGGGCCGTCCCCGCCATGCAGGGCATCAGTGCCGCGCTCATTGCCTTCGGCGCGCCGGAAATAGGGCAGCACCTCATCCCACGACCAGCCCTCACAGCCCAGATCGGCCCATTCGTCATAGTCGCTGCGATGGCCTCTGACATAGAGCATCGCATTGATGGCGCTGGAGCCGCCCAGCGCCTTGCCGCGCGGCTGGTAGCTCTTGCGGCCGCCAAGACCTTGCTGCGGCACGGTTTCGAAGGCCCAGTTGTTGATCCTGGGCCGGCCGGAAAGCATACCGATAATGCCAGCCGGAGCGCGGATCAGCATATCCCTGCCCTCGCCGCCAGCTTCGATCAGGCAGACCGTTTTCGAGGGATCTTCCGAAAGCCGTGCGGCAAGCGCACAGCCGGCGGACCCACCGCCGGCTATGACATAGTCGTAACGCATGAAGACCCCTCCCCGATCATTCCGGATTTTCCATCCGGAAGCTCAAGAGAAGGCTTGAACAGGGGGCGTTGTAAAGACGCGCGGAATTACCGCAACGTCAGCCGCTGCGAACGCGCCGCCAGGAGTATTTCGGGCCTTTTGGTTCCGGCACGGCGGCTGGCTGGTAGTAGAGCCCCAATCCGCCGATGCGGCCCTCCTCCAGGCGCTTCAACAGCACGGGGTTCGATATCTCGAACTCGTCGAAGCCCAGGCGCAGCATATGCGGCAGTTGGTCGACCAGTACCTGGCCCGTGGCGCGAACGGCACCTTCGAAATGGTAGCGGCCGCGCAGCAGTTCTCCCTTGGAGAAGGAGCGGCCGTCGCTGAAGGCCGGAAAGGCCAGCGCCACCAGCGACAGCTGGTCGAGCAGGTCGGCGATCTTCTCGAGTGGATCACCCGGCTGCAGCAGGACGCCGAGCCGTTCCTTGGCCGAGCGGCGCACCTCCGGATCGAGATCGAGGAAGACTTGCAACGGCAGGATGAAGCGGCCGTTGCCGGACAGCGCATCGGCGCTTTCGGCATGCGTCCACTCATCCTCCTGAAAACCCGCGGGGGTCCAGAGCCGGGTCTCCGGTGTCGTCGGTCCAGTCATCAAAAAGTTCCTAAACAGTCAAACGAACCAGGATGTGTTGAGATTCAGGTCAGGCTGCGCCGAAAATGGCGGCTTCCGAGAACCGGAGCGGAGCGTACTTGAAGTACGTGAGCACCGGAAGCGCAGGAAGCCGCCGTTTGCAGGCCAGCCTTACCTGAATATCAGCATATCCTAAAGGGATGCGTCGGTCAGCGACTTCTCCAGCCCCGACAGGTGAATGCCGCACTCGGTCTTGGCATGACCGGCCCAGCGGCCGCTGCGCGCGTCCTCGCCCGGCTGCACCGGCTGCGTGCACGGGAAGCAGCCGATCGACAGATAGCCATAAGCGACCAGCGGATTTTCGCGCAGCGCATGCGCGCGCATATAGTCGGCCTGGTCCGATGTCGTCCAATGCGCCAGCGGATTGATGCGGATGCGCGGCCCGACCGCCTCGAACACCGGCAGCGCTGCCCGCGTCTCGGCCTGAAAACGCTTGCGGCCAGTGAGCCAGGCACGAAATGGCGCGACACCGCGCGCCAGCGGCTCCACCTTGCGCACGTCGCAGCAGGCATCGGTATCGCTTTGGTGCAGATTGCCCGTCGGATCGATCCGTTCGAGTGCTGCTTCCTCGGGTTTGATCACCCTTATGTTGGTCAGCCCGAAATCGGCGGCGAGCGCATCGCGATAGCCGAGCGTCTCCTCGAAATGCTTGCCGGTGTCGAGGAAGATGACCGGCAGCGTCCGGTCGATCTTGGCGATCATGTGCAGCAGCACGGCCGAATCCGCGCCGAACGACGACACCGCCGCGATCTCGTCGAGGAACAATTCGCGGGCCGAGCGTTCGATGATCTCGAGCGGCTTCAGATGACCATAGAGCGCATCGAGCCCCGCCGCTTTGGCGGCGATGCCGTCATCGACGTCTCCAATACGGTCAAGCGGCCTTGGCTTCGCCAGCATAGAGCGCCTCCTTGAACGGCGCGGGACCGACTCGGCGGTAGGCGTCGATGAATTTCTCTTGTGGGTCGAGCCGAAGGCCGAGATAGGTCTCGACGATCTGTTCGATGGCGTCGGTGATCTCTTCCGAAGAGAAGCCGCGGCCGATGATCTCGCCGACCGAGGTGTTCTCGTCGGCCGAGCCGCCCAGCGTCACCTGATAGAGTTCGGAGCCCTTCTTCTCGACGCCGAGGATGCCGATGTGGCCGACATGGTGATGACCGCAGGCGTTGATGCAGCCGGAGATCTTCAGCTTCAGTTCGCCGATCTCGCGCTGCCGCTCAAGCGAGGCGAAGCGGCGCGAGATTTCCTGCGCGATCGGGATCGAGCGCGCCGTGGCCAGCGCGCAGTAGTCGAGGCCCGGGCAAGCGATGATGTCCGATATCAGGTTGGAATTGGCCGTCGCCAGGCCGATGCCGACCAGCGCATCATAGACCGCCTTGAGGTCGGCGCGGGCCACATGCGGCAGGATCAGGTTCTGCTCATGGCTGACACGCAGCTCGTCAAAGCCATATGTCTCGGCGATGTCGGCGATTGCGTCCATCTGGCTGTCCGAGGCGTCGCCGGGCACCTCGCCGATGCCCTTCAGCGAGATCGTCACAGCCGCATAATCGGGATGGCGGTGCGTCACGACATTCTGGTCGAGCCACTCCGAGAACCCCTTGGAATCGAGCCGCGCCAGCTTGACCGCCTGGTCGCCTTCCGGCCGCTCAGCGAGTGCCGGTGGCGCGAAATAGGCCTCGATGGCGCGGATATCGGCTTCCGGCAGCTTCAGCTGGGCGTCTTTCAACTCTTGCCACTCGGCCTCGATTTGGCGGGTGATCTCCTCGACCCCGGTCTCATGGACGAGGATCTTGATGCGCGCCTTGTACTTGTTGTCGCGGCGGCCATAGAGGTTGTAAACGCGCAGGATCGCCGTGCAGTAGGACAAAAGGTCGGCTTCCGGCAGGAAGTCGCGGATTTTGCGGGCAACCATTGGCGTGCGGCCCTGGCCGCCGCCGATATAGACGGCGAAACCGAGTTCGCCGGCGGCGTTCTTCTTCAGGTGCAGGCCGATGTCGTGGGTCTGGATGGCGGCGCGGTCGCGCTCGGCCCCCGTCACCGCGATCTTGAACTTGCGCGGCAGGAACGAGAATTCCGGATGCACCGACGACCACTGGCGCAGGATTTCCGCGTAGGGACGCGGATCGGCGACCTCGTCGGCGGCAGCGCCGGCGAAATGGTCGGCGGTGACGTTGCGGATGCAATTGCCGCTGGTCTGGATGGCATGCATCTCGACGCTTGCGAGATCCGCCAGGATCGCCGGAATGTCCGACAGCGCCGGCCAGTTGAACTGGATGTTCTGGCGCGTGGTGAAATGGCCGTAGCCCTTGTCGTATTTGCGGGCGATGTGGCCGAGCATGCGCAGCTGCTTGCCGTTCAGCGTGCCATAGGGCACCGCGATGCGCAGCATGTAGGCATGCAGCTGCAGATAGACGCCGTTCATCAGCCTCAATGGCCGGAACTGGTCCTCGGTGATCTCGCCGGCAAGACGGCGCTGCACCTGGTCGCTGAACTCGGCGACGCGGGCCTGGACAAAATCGTGGTCGAACTCATCGTAACGGTACATGCTTGGTCTTTCGGGGCGCGTCCGCCCATGCCTGGTGTCTTGGTTATGCTGCCCGCGCAGCCTGCTTGCAGAGATCGTTGCGGATGGTCGGGCCGGCGGCGCGGATCTTCTCGCGCAGCCGCACCGGTTGGACGACGCCGTTGACGACTTCAGCGTCGATCAAATTGACGTCGACCACTTCGTTGGCGGCATAGGCCTTGGCGCCGATCGCCTCGAGCCTGTCATCGGCTGCCTTGTCATGGGCGAGGTCGGCATGATCCACCGTCTCGGCCCAGCCGCCATCGGCGTACCAGACGGCGATGCCGTCGGTGAGGCGGTTGGCGGTCAGTATCTTCATTGCTGAACTCCTTCGGCGACCGAACTGGACGCGCCTTCATGCCTGTGTGCCGCCAGCGGCTCGGACCGTTCAAAGTTGGCGCCGGCGACCGCATCGCCGATGATGGTCATGACCGGGCCGGAAAGATCGGCGCGCGCTTCCAGCGACGGCAGGTCGGCAAGCGTGCCGTGAAAGCGCCGCCGGTTGGCGAGGCTGGCATTCTCGACCACGGCCACCGCAGTGTCCGGCGACAGGCCGGCCTCGATCAGCCGTCCGGCAACCTCGGCCGCCACCGAGCGGCCCATATAGACGGCGACGGTGGCGCCCGAAATCGCGAGCTTGGCCCAGTCGGGCAGCGAATTGCCCTTGAGGTCGTGGCCGGTGGTGAACACCATCGACGAGGAGACACCGCGCAAGGTCAGCGGCAGTTCGAAATCGGCGGCGGCGGCAAAGGCCGCGGTGACGCCCGGGACCACCTCATAGGCGATGCCGGTGTCGCGAAGTGCCGCCATCTCTTCGCCGGCCCGGCCGAACACCAGCGGATCGCCAGACTTCAGCCGCACGACACGCTTGCCTTCACGGCCAAGCTCGACCAGCAGCGCATTGATCTCAGCCTGGCTCTTGGTGTGGCAGCCCTTGCGCTTTCCGACCGGCAGGCGCTCGGCATCGCGGCGACCCATGGCAACGACCGCCTCGGGCACAAGGGCGTCATGGACGATGACATCGGCTTCCATCAGCAGACGATGGGCTCGCAAGGTCAATAGATCCTCGGCGCCCGGACCGGCGCCAACCAGCGCGATGTGACCGCAAGCGGGCGTGTTCGACAGCAGAAGATCGACGGCGGCGTCATGCGCCTGCGAAAGCTGGCCGGCTTCAGCCGCGCGCGCAGGAGCGCCAGCGAAGAAATCATTCCAGAAGCGGCGGCGGGCATTGCCTCTCGGCAGCAGCTTCTCGGCAGCCCCGCGAAACGAAGCCGCAAGAATTGCCAGCGGCCCGAGCGACGGCGACAGCATGCGGTCGATGCGGCCGCGCAACATCTGGGCAAGCACCGGGCCTGCACCCTCGGTGCCGATGGCGATGGCCACCGGCGCACGGTTGACCAGCGCCGGGGTGAAGAAATCGCAAAGCTCAGGCCGATCGACGGCATTGACCGGAATGCCTAGGCGGCGCGCATCCGCGGCCACCCGGCGGTCGAGTTCCTCGTCGCCGCTGGCGGCAAACACCATGACCGCGCCTTCGAGCTGCGACGCGTCGTAAGCCGCGGCAAAATGAGTCGCGCCGGCCTGGGCGACGAAGGCGAGCAGGTCGGGCTCGGCGTGTTCCGCGACGATCCGCAGGAGCGCGCTCGACTGTCCGATCAGCCGCGCCTTGGCCAGCGCCTCTTCGCCGCCCCCGACGATGGCCACAGCTTCGCCCTCAACCCGCATGAACACGGGGAAGGCGTTGAGCTTGGGAGCAGTGTGCGACATGGACGCGAGCGGAATCCTCAATGAGCTTGCAGTTCTACGCGCGAGCGCGAGAAACCAGAAGGAACGCACTCGCGCATCCCTTATCGGGATGCAATTGCTTTTCTGAAAGCATCCCGGCCAAGAGAAAAATATTTCTCATTTACAGATAGAGCGGATTCAAGCTGCTGTCGCAGGCCTTGATTTGTGGCTCTTTTAGCGCCCGGCGAGAAAAGCCGCAAAACTGTTTTTTCTAAATTCTACCAAGTTAGTAGATTAAAGTCGCGACCTCGGGATAGCCAGAATGTCCAACGCCGACTTGGCTGCCGACTGGAACATTACCGGCTCGAGGTGCGTTCTCAAAAGGCCCGTCATGTCGGATCGAAATCCGGCTGCGGAATGCCAACTAAAGGTCGCCACGCGGCTAAAAAGGAGCCCTGTCATCATGAACACAATCATACTCAAGCACGGTATCTGGGTGATCGTGGCCGATGGCGAGAAGGCGCTTTTCCTCAGGAACGCCGGTGACAACAAATATCCGAATCTCGAGGTGGTGCAGGAAATGCAGCAGGACAACCCGCCCACCCGCGAGCAAGGCAGTGACAGCCCCGGCCGATACAGTGATGGTCCCTCCGTACACCGCAGCGCAGTCGAGGATACGGACTGGCACCGCATCGGCAAGGAGCGTTTTGCCGATGAAATCGCCGCCCGGCTCTACAAGCTCGCGCATGACGGCGAGTTCAGCGAGATCGTGCTCGTCGCGCCGCCGGTGGTGCTTGGGACAATGCGCAAAAAGCTGCACAAGGAGGTCGGGGACAAGGTGACCGCCGAAATTCCCAAGACATTGACCAACCATGCCATACCGGAAATCGAGGCCTTGCTGCGGGCAGCCTGATCATCGATCGGCCCTGACGAATCGAGACGAATAGCTCCGCACAAATTCCGATCCGGCCGGCAGCTTTCTCAGCTGCCGGTCAAATTTTCGCGGCAGCGCCGTCGATTTCACGGCTTTGCGGGTTGCATCGCCGACATACCATCCACCATATTGCAAACAGGCGGCGGCCTTGGGCGGCGCTCATCCAACATCGCTGACTTGAAAGGCGCTCCATAGACAATGCCGCATGACACGCCCCTTATCGCCACCATCGTCGCCGGTCTGGGGCTGGCTTTCGTCTTCGGGGCTCTCGCCAACCGCTTCCGCATTCCGCCCCTGGTCGGTTATCTCATAGCCGGCGTGCTGGTCGGGCCGAACACGCCCGGCTTCGTCGCCGATGCCGGGCTTGCCAACGAACTGGCCGAAATCGGCGTCATCTTGCTGATGTTCGGCGTCGGGCTGCACTTCTCGCTCAAGGATCTGCTGTCGGTGCGTGCCATCGCCGTGCCGGGCGCCATCGTCCAGATCGGCTTTGCCACCGCGCTTGGCGCTGGTCTTGCCTGGATGCTCGGCTGGTCGATGGGCGCGGGGCTGGTGTTCGGCCTGGCGTTGTCGGTCGCCTCGACCGTGGTGCTGCTGCGTGCCCTGCAGGAACGGCGGATGATCGAGACCGAGCGCGGCCGCATCGCCGTCGGCTGGCTGATCGTCGAGGATCTGGCCATGGTGCTGGCGCTGGTGCTGCTGCCGGCGCTCGCTGGCGTGCTCGGCGGCCAGGAGCAGGCCGACGCCCATGCCAGCGGCCTGCTGTCGCTGCCGGCCAGCTACGGCATCTGGGGCGTCGTCGGCATCACGCTGGCCAAGGTCGCCGCCTTCGTCATCGTCATGCTGGTGGTCGGCCGCCGGGTCATTCCCTGGATCCTGCACTATGTCGCCCATACCGGCTCGCGCGAACTGTTCCGGCTGGCGGTTCTGGCCATCGCGCTCGGCGTCGCCTTCGGTGCGGCCAAACTGTTCGGTGTCTCGCTGGCGCTGGGCGCCTTCTTCGCCGGCATGATCATGAGCGAATCCGAACTCAGCCACCGCGCGGCGGAAGAATCGCTGCCGCTGCGCGATGCCTTCTCCGTGCTGTTCTTCGTCTCGGTCGGCATGCTGTTCGACCCGTTCAGCCTGATCAGCAATGGTTGGCCAATCCTGGCGACGCTCGCCATCATCGTCATCGGCAAATCACTGGCCGCGTTCGCCATCGTTGTTGCCTTCGGCTATCCCATCGCCACGGCGCTGATAATCTCGGCAAGCCTCGCCCAGATCGGCGAGTTCTCCTTCATCCTGGCTGAACTCGGCGTCGGGCTGAAGCTGCTGCCGGAACAGGGCCGCGACCTCATTCTGGCCGGTGCGATCCTGTCGATTGTCCTCAACCCGCTGATGTTCCTGGCCATCGACTGGATGAAGCCGTGGCTGGAACGGCGCGCCGCCAGGACGGCACCACCGGTCGAGGCAAAACCGGTTGGTCCGGCGACGGAGCCGGGCCAGGTGGCCTCTGTCGCGGCAGCGGCGAAAAAGGAGGACGGGCCGCCGCCAAAGACGGCACTCACCGGCCATGCCATCCTGATCGGCTACGGCCGTGTCGGTGGCCTGGTCGGCTCGGCCCTGAAAGGCGCGGCAATGCCCTTCCTGGTCATCGAGGACGCCGACAAGACGCTGGCGAAGCTGAAAGCGGACAGCGTCGAGACCGTCGCCGGCAATGCGGCCAATGCCGAAGTGTTCGCCGCCGCCAATCCCGAGGGCGCCAGCCGGCTGATCCTTGCGATCCCCAATGCCTTCGAAGCCGGCCAGATCGTGCTCCGCGCCCGCGCCGCCAATCCCGCTATCAACGTCATCGCCCGTGCCCATTCCGATGCCGAGGTCGAACATCTCAAGGGTTTGGGCGCCGATACGGTGATCATGGGCGAGCGCGAGATTGCGCGCGGGATTGTGGAAGAAGTTCTCGGTTCCAAACCGGAGTTGAGGCGCGAAACCGCCGAGCCGTCGGTGGCCTGAGTCCCAAAGCCCAAGCTGCACTCTCGCACGCTGGCAACGTGATCGGCTCGACCACCCTTTCAAGCGAGCATCACGCCACGAATGCAGAGCCGCCATTTTGCGCGATACCGCTGAGGTATTTGGCCGGCGGCTTCCCAAGCGCCTTCTTGAACATGGTGATGAAGGCCGTAACGGAACCATAGCCGAGATCGCCCGAGACCTGCTGGACACTCTTGCCGGAAGCCAGTTCCCGAATTGCAACGATCAAGTGCAATTGCTGGCGCCAGCGCCCGAAACTCAGCCCCGTCTCCTTTGCTACAAGGCGGGCGAGGCTGCTCTCGCTGAGCGCGATGCGGTTGGCCCATTCCGCCAGTGTGCTGCGGTCGGCAGGGTCTTGCGCCAACGCTTCGGCGATCCTGTTCAAGCGTGGCTCGGACGAGATCGGCAGGTGCAATTGCTGGACAGGCATGCGTGGCAATTCGGTGAGCAGCATCTTGGTCAAGAGTTCGCCCCTCGCCCCATCACCCTCCACCCGATCGGAAAGCTCGATGATCAATTCGCGCAGCAGGGGCGAGATTGAAAACGTGCAGCACCGCTCCGGCAGATCGGCGGCTCCCGGCTCTATGTAGACGAAAAAAATCCTGGCGTTGGCGGTTGCGACATTGCTGTGCTCCATGCCGCCGGGGATCCACACCCCGCAATGCGGCGGCACCATCCATAGACCGCTTGGAACGCGGCATGTGACGCCACCGCCGAGTGCGAAGACGAGTTGGCCTTTGCGGTGCCGATGGGCGGGGACTTCCGCTCTGGTCTCGGGGATGTCGACGCGCACGACAATCGCCGGCGCGGCAGGGTCATCCACATCGAGATCGAGCCAGGGGTAGCTGAGGGGTTGTCTCATGGTTGACTGTTATTAGCGATTAAACGCCACGATAGCTAAATTCTTTAACAGCGAAAGTCGATAAGCTCCGGCTCGTACTCAGTTTGCCGTGCTTTCCACAGCAAGCTGGCACCGACAAGCCAGCAACAAGGTACGCCATGCTCGCCCTGGTCATCTCTCCCGAAAGCGCGACCGGGTTGAGGCTCGTCGACATCGCCGAGCCTCAACCGGCTTCGAACGAAGCGCTTGTCTCTGTCCACGCAACTTCGTTGAACCGGGGCGAACTGCGCCTGCTTGCCATACGCCCCGAGGGCTGGATACCCGGCCAGGACATCGCGGGGATTGTCGAACGAAGAGCAGCCGATGGTTCTGGGCCAGCCGTCGGCGCCCGGGTTGTTGCTTTGGTCGATGAGGCCGGTTGGGCCGAACGCATCGCAGTCCCAATCGACCGTCTCGCCGTCCTGCCGGATGACGTCAGTTTCGTTTCCGCAGCCACGCTTCCTGTCGCCGGTACGACGGCACTAAGGACTCTACGCCATGGCGGCGACCTCGCCGGCCAGCAGGTCTTGATCACCGGTGCAAGCGGAGCGGTCGGCCGTTTTCAGATCCAGATCGCCCGCGAGCAAGGCGCCTCGGTGACGGCAATCGCCGCGGCCCGGCATGCCGACGATCTCCGCGGCCTCGGAGCCCGGCAGGTTGTCGAAGCGATCGATCTGGCCGAGGGGCCGTTCTCGCTGATCACCGAGTCGGTCGGCGGCCAAAGCCTCGCACGCGCGATCGAACGTATCGCACCTGGCGGGACCATCGTCATGTTCGGTTCGAGCAGCGGCGAGCTGACGCCCGTCGGATTCCGCCAGTTCGTTCCGGATCATGAAGGGGCAAGGCTTCAGACTTTTGCGTACTACACGTCTGGTCCAGGCATCGGCGAGGACATCGCCTCACTGCTCGCTCTGGTCGTAGCCGGCCGGCTCGAAACGCGCGTGGCCTTGACGGCGCCGTGGACAGACGTCGCTCAAGCGCTGGACGCACTGCGACAGCGCAGCTTCAGCGGCAAGGCTGTTCTCACCATAACAGGATGAGCATCCTGTTTTGTCACACGTGCTGGCCGCCATTGATGTGGATTTCCGAGCCAGTCACATACGACGCCTGCTGCGAGCACAGGAAAAAGATGATGTCGGCGACTTCGGCCGTGGTGCCAAGGCGCCTGAGAGGAATGGTCTCGACGATCTTGTCCGTGCCCGGCGACAGGATCGCGGTATCGATTTCGCCCGGCGCAATCGCGTTGACGCGGATGCCGTGCGGACCGAAATCATGCGCCATCTCGCGCGTCAGCGACCCGAGTGCCGCCTTCGATGTCGCGTAGGCCGTGCCGGCGAAAGGATGCACGCGGGTTCCGGCGATCGAGGTTACGTTGACGATCGAGCCCTTGGCCGCCGCCAGTTCCTTGAACAGCCCGCGCGCCAGCATGATCGGCGCGAAGAAATTGACCTGGAACACGTCGCGCCAGACATGCATCGGCGTGTCGATCGAATTCATGCGGCTGTTGCCGTCCTTGAGCTTCGGCGAAATGCCGGCATTGTTGACCAGCGCATGCAACTGGCCGCCATGCGCTTCCAGCCGGTGGCGAATTTCGGAGACGGCGATGCCGACATCCTCCTGATCGGCGAGATCGACCTTGATGTGGTCTTCCGGCCCGGCCGGCCACGGGCAGTCCTCGGCGAAAGCCTGCCTGGAGCAGGTGATGACGCGCCAGCCCTCGCGCGAAAAACGCTTGACGGTGGCGTGGCCGATGCCGCGGCTGGCGCCGGTCAGCACGATGGTCTTTCGGGTGTCGAGTTCAGTCATTTCAGGTCTCCAGCCGGCAGATGTAGCCGAACGCCGCCGAGGTGGCGAGAGGCCGAAATGTCACCATTCACCTCAAAGGAGGAACCGGGAAGCTGGCTCGCCGTTGGTCCTTGAATGCGGAAAGGGCGCGGGGTTCTGAATCAATCTATCAGGACAAAGCCATGACACAGACAGCACCCCTCGACATCGCCACTGCCTTCACCAAAGCGTGGACAGGACACGACCTCGAAAAGGCAGCATCCTATGTCGCCGACGACGTCGTTTTTGATGGGCCGATGCAACAGTCGACTGGCAAGGCCCCCTACCTCGAGGGCCTGACCAAACTTTCACAGGATGTGACCGGTGTGCGCATGATCGCGGCCTTCGGAGACGACCACCAGGCGCTGCTTATGTATGACTTGATGACAGAGTCGTCCGGCGCGCTTTCCTGCGCCAAGCACCTCACCATCAGCGACGGCAAGATTCACAGCGACAAACTGACCTTTGACAGCAAGAAGCTGGGCAGCGCCAAACCAAAGGCGAATTAGCGGGTCTACTCAGCCGCCAAGGAGGTCGAGGATCGAGGTCTGCCGCTTCTTGCGCGGGCCGCCGACGTCGCCTGGCGGCACCGGGTGCTTGATCGACGCGGTGGCGCCGTCATCCCCCGGCATGGAAAGGCCATCGGCATCGACGGTTTGGGCGGGACGGGCCGCGCGGACCGGCGCTGGCGCTTGGGCAACCGGCGCTGCTGGCCGCGCTGGTGCCTGCTGGCCGACCGACGTCGACGGAACCGGCGCCGTGTTGTTCGCCGAGGGTATCTCGTCGGGGACGATTGTGTCGGCCGGCGTCGATTTCCAGGTGCCGGGCAGCGGCCGCACCGGCACACCCTCGTGGGCCGCAACCATGAACTCGTGCCAGGCCTGCGCCGGCAGTGCACCGCCGGTGACCTTCTTCATCGGGCTGCCATCATCATTGCCGAACCACACACCGGTGGTGAGGTTGGCGGTGTAGCCGACGAACCAGGCGTCGCGCGAATTCTGACTGGTGCCGGTCTTGCCGGCCGATGGCCAGGCGAAAGCCGCTTTCCGGGCAGTGCCGATCTCAACCGTGCCCGTCATCATCGAGTTCATCATGCCGACGATCTCAGGCTTGACGACGCGCGGCGCGCTGCCGCCGCCGCTGTCGTAAAGCACTTTGCCCTCGGTGGTCGTCACGCGCCGGATGAAATGGATGTCGGGCTTGTAGCCGCCATTGGCAAAGGGGACATAGGCCGATGTCAACTCCAGCGGCGTCACTTCCGAAGTGCCGAGCGCGATCGAGGTGTTGGCTGTCAGGTCGGACTGGATGCCCATGCGATGCGCCGCCTCGACAACCGCGTTCGGCCCGACCTCCATGGTCAGCTGCGCTGCCACCGAATTCAAAGACTTGGCCAGCGCGGTGGCCAGCGTCACCTTGCCGAAATACTTGCCGCCGTAATTGTCGGGCGTCCAGTTGCCGATCTTGATCGGCGCATCGTTGCGGATGCTGTCGGGCGTGCGGCCGGCTTCAAGAGCGGCCATATAGACGAACGGCTTGAATGCCGAGCCCGGCTGGCGACGTGCCTCCGAAGCACGGTCGAACTGGCTGGTCGAATAGTCGTAGCCGCCGACCATGGCGCGCACCGCACCGGAATCGTCGATCGACACCAGGGCGCCCTGGCTGACGTTGAGTTTCTTGCCGCTGTCGTCGATCAGCCTGCGGATCGATTGCTCGGCGAGCTTCTGCAGGTTCAGGTCGACGGTGCTGTCGATGACGATATCGCCGCGTACGTCGCCGATCAGGTCGGGCAGTTCCTCCATGATGGTATCGGCGACGTAATTCTCCGAGCCGGTCCAATAGGAAGGCGCACGCGTTGCCGGCGCGCTCATCGCCGAGGTCAGTTCCTTGGCGCTGATCTTGCCCTCGTCGCGCATGGCGGCAAGCACCAGCTGTGAGCGTTCCTCGGCGGCCTTGGGATCGCGTGCCGGCGACAGCCGCGACGGCGCCTTCAGCAGGCCGGCAAGCAATGCGGCTTCCGACAGGGTGACGTCGCGCGCGCTCTTGCCGAAATAGCGGCGCGAGGCGGCTTCGACGCCATAGGCGCCAGAGCCGAAATAGACCCGGTTCAGATACATTTCGAGGATCTGGTCCTTGGTGTGCTTGTGCTCCAGCCATAGCGCCAGCAGCACTTCCTGCACCTTGCGCTCCAGCGTGCGGTCGGGTGTCAGGAACAGGTTCTTGGCCAATTGCTGGGTCAGCGTCGAGCCACCCTGCGAGAAATGCCCGCCAAGCACATTGGTGACCATCGCGCGGGAAAGCCCGATCGGGTCGATGCCGAAATGCGAGTAGAAGCGCCGATCTTCGATGGCGATGACGGCTTCCGGGATATAGGGCGACATTTCGTGCAGGCCGACCGCCTCGCCGCCGCTCATGCCGCGATTGGCGAGCAATTGGCCATCTGCCGAGACGATCTTGATGTTGGGGGCGCGGTCGGGAATCGACCAGGTCGTCGCCGCCGGCATCTTGGCACCGTAGTAGATGACGATGCCGGCCACGGCGATGCCGCCCCAGATGGCGAGCACGAAGCACCAGTAGAATAGCCGGCCGAGCACGCCGAACAGGCCGCGCCGGCTTCTGCCGCGCTTGACCCGCGACGATTTCCCTTTGGCCGGCTTGCGTTTTGCGGAGGCTTTGCGATTGCTCGGCACGACGCGATCCTCCTCGTTCACCGAAAGACCCGCCGAGGACCGCGCCTGCGGCGGCCCCTCGAAACTGGGTTCGATGCGACTGTCTCTGCGGTTCGCCATGCGCTGTGCTTGATGTCCCCGATGCCTATGGCGTTCGGGTTGAAGAGTAGATGCGGCGATTTAAGGGCGGGTTAAGTCGTGTTCGAATGCCGGCCTTGGGGTTGGGCAGCCAAAAACGCCAGCGTCTGCTCTTTGCAGGTTACTGACACCACGCTATTCGCTGTCTCGTTCAGATGGGCTCGAACTTCACATCCGGCTGGTCGGGACCGCCGGCTTGCCGCAACAGCGCGACAATGTGTTCGCCCCTGTCGACCGGCTGTCGCCTCCAGTTCGAGGCGTTCGTGACGTGCAGCCAGCCATCGACCATCATGAAAAAATCCTCGGATTGATCATGTCCGGCGCCGAAGCGAAGCGATTTGTTTTCAGCGAATCGAACCAGCGCCGGATCGATCGACCTGTAGAGCACAGGCCAGTTGCCGCCGCCGGAATCCATATGAAACTTGTAGCTCGGGGCGAAATCCAGTCGTCGCCGCAACAGGCTTCCGTCGAAAAAACAGAAGCCGGGCCACAGGAACCAGCCGCCTGGCGTCGGCGTATCGCGCCGCACGCTGCCGTAGAGGCTTTTGCCCTCCATCCGGGCGCGGATCGAAAACGGTTCAGTCGGAAAGATGTCATGATCGATGAAGCCGAACAGCTTCGGCCCGAACCTGGGCAAGAAATTCCGCACGATCCAGTTGAGCGCTTGACCGTGCGATCTGCTGACGACCAGCCTGTTCTTCGGCAATGCGACATAGGGGACATGCTGGCGACGGCAGAGATCGCGGATTGCTTCCCTTGCCTCGCCCTTGTTGCTGTTGTCGAAAACGATGTAGCTTTCGTGCTCGGCCAGGTATCGGCGTACCAGGTGGATCTGCCATTCGATCATTTCGGGCCGGTTGAAGGCCACGGTGGCGACGACCGCATCGCGGAATACCTGCTCTTGCCCCTGCAATTCGCTGACCGGTGCGGATGTCCTCAGAAAGCGAAACACCCGCCAACGATAGCGCAGCAGCGCCTCGCGCCTTGGCGGCCTGTTCAGCCTCTCCCATTCCGCCGCGGTGATCGGGGGCTGATCGACGTCTTCCGGGGCGTCAGAAGCAACCATGTCGCGCCCCCGCATAGCTTAGTTCTGCTGGATCGAAATGCCCTTGTCGTCGATCTTGAGCTCGACGCCCTTGGGTTTGGTCTGCTCGCGATAGACATAGATGCCGAGCGCGATGACCACGACGACGAGCGCGCCGATGACGAGATAGAGCGTATTCTGTTTCATGGCGCGCTCTTTGCGTTGTCGAGCCTCAGGCTCGTTTCAGAACCTTGACCAGCACCAGCAGGATGATGGCGCCGATCGTGGCATGGATGATCGCGGCGAGAGTGCCGCCGCCGATGGAAAAGCCGATCCGCGGAAACAGCCAGCCGGCGATGAACGCACCGACGATGCCCACGATGATGTTGCCGATCAGGCCGAAGCCGAAGCCGGAAACGATGAGACCGGCGAGCCAGCCGGCGATGGCACCGATGATGATGAAGACGAGCAGGCTTTCGACACCCATAGCGATTTCCTCCGAGCAAGAGGGCGACCGCGGACCGGAAAGCCCCGAATCGGCCTCGATATCAACGGCTTCAGGCTATTCGAAAGCAGCCGGTCTCACCAGCGGCGCGCTCATTGATCGTCGTCGTCGCTTGCGGCAGGGCGCCAGCTGGTCGGCTCGACCTTCTTTTGCGTGTGACTGTCGATATAGACCCACCAGCCGTCGTCGCGATATTGCGCGATGGATTCGTTGATGACGCCGTCGCTGTCCTTCCAGGTCACGGAGACCTTGGAGCCGTCTGTCGGCGCGGTCGCAATCGGCTTTCTGTCCGCCATGTCATTATCCCCAATTGCACCGACAAACTGAGCCGACAGAACGCGACGGCCTGTATCCGGTTCCAAACGGTCACCGGCCCGCGGAGCGCGCCCACGGCCCTCAGCTATGGGCGAAGATATCCTCTTCGTCCCAGCCCATCAGGTCAAGCTTGGCACGCGTCGGCAGGAAGCGGAAGCAGGCATCGGCCTCCTTGGTCCGCCCATCGCGCGCCAGCCGTCCGGCCAGTACATCGCGCAACCGGTGCAGATAGAGCACGTCGGAAGCCGCATATTCGAGCTGCTCGGGCGACAGCGTCTCGGCCGCCCAGTCCGACGATTGCTGCGCCTTGGACAGCCCGACGCCGAGAAGCTCGAAGCAGATGTCCTTGAGCCCGTGGCGGTCGGTATAGGTGCGGGTCAGCCGCGAGGCGATCTTGGTGCAGAACACCGGCTCCGGCATGACGCCGAACGCATTGTAGAGAACGGCAAGATCGAAGCGGCCGTAGTGGAACAGCTTGGTTACGCCGCGGTTCCTCAGCAGGCTGACGAGGTTCGGCGCCTTCTTCTGGCCGGGCGCGATCTGGATGACGTCGGCGCTGCCGTCGCCAGGCGAAATCTGCACCACGCACAGCCGGTCGCGATGCGGATTGAGCCCGAGCGTTTCGGTGTCGATGGCCACTGCCCCGACATTGTAGTGCGAGAGGTCGGGCAGGTCGTTTTTATGGAAACGGATATCGGCCATTGTCTTCTCCGGTCGAGCCCTACAGTGCCCCTGACCCGCAGGGGGTGCTGCAGCGCTTTATCTTGTGGCCCGTCCTCGCCGCGATCGGCTGAAAAATCAACAAGAAAACAGGGGTTCCGCTGCTCAGCGCGTCAAGGCATCGAGAATCCGCGCCCAGGAGCGCTGGCCCTTGTGGAAGGAGCTGAGCTCGTATTTCTCGTTGGGCGAGTGGATGCGGTCGTCGTCGAGGCCGAACCCGACCAGCAGCGATTCCATGCCGAGATAGGTCTGGAAATCGCCGACAACCGGAATGGAGCCGCCGCTGCCCGTCGTAACCGCCGGCTTCGGCCATTCGTCGGACAGCGCATTCTTGGCCTTGGCCAGGAAGGGCGAGTCGTAGGAAAGCTGGATTGCCGGCGAGCCGCCATGCGGATGGAATTCGACGGAACAGTCGGCCGGAATGCGCTCCTTGACGAACTTCTGGAACGCGGCCCGGATTTTTTTCGGGTCCTGCTTGTGGACGAGGCGAAACGAGACCTTCGCCGAGGCTTCGGCCGCGATCACCGTCTTGAAGCCCTTACCGGTATAGCCGCCGATGATGCCGTTGAACTCGGCCGTCGGCCGCGCCCAGGTCAATTCCAGCACGGAGCGGCCCTTTTCGCCCGACGGGATCGACAGGCCGACCGGTCCCAGGAACGTCTCGGCAGTCTCGCCGAGCGTCTCCCATGATTTCAGGATCTGCGACGGCGTTTCCTCGACGCCATCATAGAAGCCGGGAATGGTGATGTGGCCGTCCTTGTCGTGGATATCGGCCAGCACCCTGGCCAGGATGCGGATCGGGTTGGCGGCGGCACCACCATAGAGGCCCGAATGCAGGTCGCGGTCGGCGGCCTTCACCGTGATCTCCTCACCCACCAGCCCGCGCAATCCGACGCAGATCGACGGCGTGTCGCGATCCCACATGCCGGTATCGCAGACCAGCGCGAAATCGGCCTTGAGTTCGTCGGCATTGGCCTCGAGGAACGGCTTCAGCGAAGGCGAACCGGATTCCTCCTCGCCCTCGAACAGGATGGTGATGCGGCAAGGCAGATTGCCATGCACCTGTTTCCAGGCGCGGCAAGCCTCGACGAAGGTCATCAACTGGCCCTTGTCGTCGGCCGACCCCCGACCGACGATCACCTTGTGGTCCGGCCCGACCTCCTTGACAGCAGGCGCGAACGGATCGCTTTCCCACAATTCGATCGGGTCGACCGGCTGAACGTCATAATGGCCGTAAAACAGCACATGCGGCGAACCGGCCGGGCCGTCATGGTGCGCAACCACCATCGGGTGGCCGGGCGTGTCGCGAACGCTGGCGTCGAAGCCGATCAGCTCGAGTTCGGCCACCAGCCATTCCGCCGCCTTGCGGCAGTCGGCGGCATAGGCTGGATCGGTGGAGATGGACTTGATCCTGAGCAAGCCGAACAGGCGCTCGAGGCTCTGGTCGAGATTCTTGACGAGACGGTCGAGGACGGGGGAAACTGCGGACATATGTGAAGCCTTTCGATTCAGAACCGGAACCGTAAAGGCATGACGGGAAAACGAAAAGCCCGCGATCATTGGACCACGGGCTGCAAACGTCTCTGCGAGGCAAAAAAAGACCGCCGTGGTGGAGGGGGAACCACGGCGGCCTTCTACTCGAAACGATGCGGCAGCCCGGAGAGGGGGGATAGGCTGCCGCAGGTGTCCGGGATAGGCGGGGGACGGGCCTTGCTCCGGACTCGGCGAAAACTGCCGATGACGTGTATTTGGGTCTCTGAACGTGGCGATTCAAGGGCACGAAAATTACAGTTTTGTAACATGGGCGTGAGCAGGGTGACGGCGATCTGTCAGGGTGTTGCCGGAACCGATAGTCGAGGCTGCCTTTGGCATGGACCAAGCCGCCGCGCCGCGCTATCCCTGCCGGCATGAAAAAAGGCGATCATCTCTTCCTTGTCGACGGCTCCGGCTACATCTTCCGTGCCTATCACGCGCTGCCGCCGCTGACCCGCAAATCCGACGGCCTGCCGGTCGGCGCCGTTTCCGGCTTCTGCAACATGCTGTGGAAGCTGATGCTCGACGCCCGCAATACCGATGTAGGCATCGTGCCGACGCATTTCGCCGTCATTTTCGACTATTCGTCAAAAACCTTCCGCAACGATCTCTACCCCGAATACAAGGCCAACCGCTCGGCACCGCCGGAAGATTTGATCCCGCAATTCGGCCTGATCCGCCAGGCGACCAGGGCGTTCAACCTGCCCTGCGTCGAGATCGAAGGCTACGAGGCTGACGATCTGATCGCCACCTATGCGAGGCTCGCCTGCGAAGCCGGCGGCGATACCACCATCATCTCCTCCGATAAGGATTTGATGCAACTGGTTGGCGATACGGTCGCCATGTACGACCCGATGAAGGACCGCCAGATCGGAATTCCGGAGGTCATCGAGAAATGGGGCGTGCCGCCGGAGAAGATGGTCGACCTGCAGGCACTGACCGGCGATTCGGTCGACAATGTGCCTGGTGTGCCCGGCATCGGGCCGAAGACGGCGGCGCAACTGCTCGAACAGTTCGGTGACCTCGACACGCTGCTGGCCCGGGCCGGCGAGATCAAGCAGGACAAGCGCCGGGAATCGATCATCGCCAACGCCGACAAGGCGCGCATTTCTCGTCAGCTGGTGACGCTAATGAACGACGTACCGGTGACCGAGGGTCTGGAGGATTTCGTCCTGCACGCGCCCGACGGCCCGAAGCTGATCGGTTTCCTCAAGACCATGGAATTCACCTCGCTGACCCGCCGTGTCGCGGAAGCGACCAGCACCGAGGCCGGCGACGTCCAGGCCGTCGCGGTCACCGTCGAACGCGCCGATCATGCCCATGGCCCAGACGTTGGCGCCGGTTTGCCGCCGGTTGCCCGGAACGCGCCTGGCACTGAACCGGACGAAGCCGGCGGGACGGCGGAGACGTCAAAACAAGGCGATACCCCCTCCCTGCTCGCGGCACTAAGGCTGGAGCGCGCGGCCACCGGCAAGATCGACATTTCGGCCTATCACTGCATCCGCGATATCTCGACCCTGAAAGCCTGGGTCGCCGAGGCACGGGAGGCTGGCATCGCCGCCTTCGACGTCAGGGCGACATCCGCCGATCCGATGCAGGCGGAACTGATCGGCATGGCCATCGCCACGGCTCCCGGACGCGCCGCCTACATTCCCTTCGCCCATATGAGCGGCAATGGCGACCTGCTCGGTGGTGGCGCGCTCGAAAACCAGATTCCGCTGCGCGAGGCGCTGGCGGTGCTGAAACCGCTGCTCGAAGACAGATCGGTTCTCAAGATCGCGCAGAACCTAAAATACGATCTTGTCATCATGAGCCGCTACGGCGTCGATGTCGCACCGTTCGACGACACCATGCTGATCTCCTACGTGCTCGATGCCGGTACGCCCCATGGTCACGGCATGGATGCGCTTGCCGAAAAGTGGCTCGGTCATACTCCTCTTCAGCTCAAGGACGTGACCGGCTCGGGCAAAAGCTCGGTCGGTTTCGATCAGGTCGACATCGACAAGGCGACCGCTCATGCCGCCGAAGACGCCGATGTCACGCTGCGGCTCTGGCTGGTGCTGAAACCGCGGCTTGCCGCCAAGGGCCTGGTGTCTGTCTATGAGCGGCTGGAGCGGCCGCTGGTGCCGGTGCTGGCGCGCATGGAACAGCGCGGCATCTCGGTCGACCGGCAGATCCTGTCGCGGCTCTCCGGCGAACTGGCGCAGGGTGCCGCTCGCCTCGAAGAAGAAATCTACCAGCTCATCGGCGAACGCATCAACATCGGCTCGCCCAAGCAGCTCGGCGACATCCTGTTCGGGCGCATGGGCCTGCCCGGCGGTTCGAAGACCAAGACCGGCCAGTGGTCGACCTCGGCGCAGCTTCTCGAAGATCTCGCCGCCGAAGGTCACGAACTGCCGCGCAAGATCGTCGACTGGCGCCAGCTGACCAAGCTGAAATCGACCTACACCGATGCGCTGCCCGGCTTCATCCACCCCGACACCAAGCGCGTCCACACCTCCTACGCGTTGGCCGCGACGACGACGGGCCGCCTGTCATCCTCCGATCCGAACCTGCAGAACATCCCGGTGCGCACCGCCGAGGGCCGCAAGATCAGGACCGCCTTCATCACCGACAAGAGCCATCGGCTGGTCTCGGCCGACTACAGCCAGATCGAATTGCGGGTGCTCGCCCATGTCGCCGAGATCCCGCAACTGCGGCAGGCTTTCGCCGACGGCGCCGACATCCACGCCATCACCGCGTCGGAGATGTTCAACGTGCCGGTCGAAGGCATGCCGTCGGAGGTTCGCCGCCGCGCCAAGGCGATCAATTTCGGCATCATCTACGGCATTTCGGCCTTCGGTCTCGCCAACCAGCTGTCGATCCCGCGCGAGGAGGCCGGCAACTACATCAAGAAATATTTCGAACGCTTCCCCGGCATCCGCGATTACATCGAGGAGACCAAGGCCTATGCCCGCGAGCACGGCTTTGTCGAAACGATCTTCGGCCGCCGCATCCATTACCCCGACATAAGATCGTCCAACCCCTCGCTCCGCGCCTTCAACGAACGCGCCTCGATCAATGCCCGCCTGCAAGGCACCGCCGCCGACATCATCCGTCGTGCCATGATCCGCATGGAGGAGGCGCTGGAAAAAGCAGGCCTTTCGGCACGCATGCTGCTGCAGGTGCATGACGAACTGATCTTCGAGACCGTCGAGGCGGAAGTCGAGGCGACGATCCCGGTCGTGCGTCATGTCATGGAAAACGCGGCGATGCCGGCGGTCTCGATGTCGGTGCCGCTGCATGTCGACGCGCGCGCCGCCAACAACTGGGACGAGGCGCATTAGCACCAACGCAAGTTGTGTTGAGATTCAGATCAGGCCGAGCCGAAAATGGTGGATTCCGAGAACCGGAGCGGAGCGTACTTTTCGTACGTGAGCACCGGAAGCGCAGGAAGCCGCCATTTGCAGGCCGGCATCATCTGAATATCAACTCACCTCAAGCCGCCTCAGCCAAACACTTGGCACACGTCCCGCGAAACTCGATCACCGCCTTCTTGGCGGCGAAGCCGGTGGAGCGCACCCATTCGTCCAACTGGTGGCCGACATCGTGGTCGGACATTTCGGTGACCTGCCCGCATGTGTCGCAAATGGCGAAGGCAGTCATCGAATGGCTGTGGTCATGCGGCTCGGCGCAGGCGACGAAGGAATTGATGCTTTCAAGCCGATGCACGAAACCTGACTTCACCAGCGTGTCGAGCGCGCGATAGACCTGGAGCGGTGCGCGAAAACCGCGCTCGCGCAATTGGTCGAGCAAGGTGTAGGCACTGAGCGGTCCGCTGGCGGTCTCGAGTTTCTCGAGCACGCACAGCTGGTTTTTCGTCAGCACATCCCTTGCCGCCATGATCCTGTTCCAACTCGCCTTGCGTCGCTTGCGCCGCGCACAAACGATCCATGTCCCACCCAGATAGCGACGAACAGGCATTTTTGCTACTGTTTCCAGCATTCTGCCCGCAAGGCGGCCGAGAACATCGATCGGAGCGGGGCAACAGGCAGGTTGCCCGCCGTTTTTCGCTTTGCCGGCTTATCGAGCGGACCTATTTCCTCGGCGGGCCTTTGCGCTCGGCAGAAGCCGCCCACAGATTGATGTCGGATTCGCGCGCGTAGGTGTCGATCTCGGCGAGTTCGGCATCGCTGAAGTCGAGCGCCTTGAGCGCGCCGACGCTGTCCTCGACCTGCTCCGGCCGGCTGGCGCCGATCAGTGCCGAGGTCACCCTCCCCTTGCGCAGCACCCAGGCCAGCGCCATCTGCGCCAGCGTCTGTCCGCGCCTGCCGGCGATGGCGTCGAGCGCCTTGATGTTGGCGATGGTCTTGTCGTTGATGAAGGCTGTCTTCAGCGACTTGCCCTGCGACGCACGGCTGCCGTCCGGAATGCCGCCGAGATACTTGTCCGTCAGCATGCCTTGCGCCAGCGGCGAGAACACGATGGAGCCAACGCCGAGCCCTTCGAGCGTGTCGAGCAAGCCGTCTTCCTCCACCCAGCGGTTCAGCATCGAATAGCTCGGCTGGTGGATGACGCAAGGCGTGCCAAGCTGCTTCAAGATATCGGCCGCCTCGCGCGTGCGCTGCGAATTGTAGGACGAGATGCCGGCATAGAGCGCCTTGCCCGAGCGCACGGCATGGTCGAGCGCACCCATCGTTTCTTCCAGCGGCGTGTCGGGATCGAAACGGTGCGAATAGAAGATATCGACATAGTCGAGCCCCATCCGCTTGAGGCTCTGGTCGAGGCTGGCCAGAATGTATTTGCGCCCACCCCATTCGCCGTAGGGCCCGGCCCACATCTGGTAACCGGCCTTGGTCGAGATGATCAGTTCGTCGCGGTAGGCAGCGAAGTCGGTGCGCAGGATCTCACCGAAGGCGGTTTCGGCAGAACCGGGCGGCGGACCGTAATTGTTGGCGAGGTCGAAATGCGTGATGCCGAGGTCGAAGGCCTTGCGCGCGATCGCCTGCTTGGTCTTGTGCGGCGTGTCGTTGCCGAAATTGTGCCACAGGCCCAGCGAGATCGCCGGCAGCTTCAGGCCGGAGTGGCCACAGCGGTTGTAGACCATTTTCTCGTAACGGTTTTCGGCGGGCGTGTAGGGCATCGGAAAATCCTCGAATGGAAACGAGCCGGTCGGCTGCATCGTCACAACGCGGCGAGTTGGCTCTGCCCCCACCCTTACCCTCTCTCCGTCGAAACGGGGAGAGGGTTGAGGTGTGCTGCCCTATTTCTTCTTCGGCAAAAGCGCCTTGGCTTCCTTGACGCCAAGTGCGGCCGGCCGTTCGCAGGTGGTCTGCATGGCGACGAACTTGCCGGTTTCGCCGGAACGCAGCAGGCCGGTCATCACGTCGACGGCGTGCAGCGCCAGCTCCATCGAACAGCGGTGCGGCCGACCTTCCGCGATCGCCACCGCCATATCGGCAAGGCCTGACGTGCGGTAGTTGGCCATCATGCCTTGCGAATGCATCTCGTTGGGCACGCCGAACGGATGCGGCCAGTTCGGCAGCTTCTTGACCGGCTTGGCCGCGACGGTGAAGCGAACGTCACCACCGAAGAAGTTCGGGTCCGGCACAAACACCGTACCCGCCTCGCCATAAAGCTCCATCGGCGCGTGGCCGTGGGCCCAGACGTCCCAGCTGGTGTTGAGCGTGATAACGGCGCCGTTCTCGAACTCCAGCAGCCCGTGGATGGTTGTCGGCGTGTTGACCGGTATCTTTTCACCCGCGCGCGGCTTTGAACTGATCGTGCGCTCCTTGGCCGGCGTCGTCGCGAAGGCCGCGACCTGCTTCACCGGCCCGATCAACTGGATCAGATTGGTGATGTAATATGGTCCGATGTCGAGCACCGGCCCCGCGCCTGGCTGGAAGAAGAAATCCGGATTGGGGTGCCAGTGCTCCATGCCGTGGCCCATGACATGGCACGTGCCACTCGTGATCTTGCCAAGCTTGCCGGTGTCGATCAGGCTGCGCACCAATTGATGCGCGCCGCCGAGGAAAGTGTCTGGCGCCGAGCCGATGCGCAGGCCCTTTTTCTCCGCCCGCTTCTTAAGGTCGAGCCCTTCCTTGACCGACAGCACGAACGGCTTTTCCGAATAGACGTGCTTGCCGGCGTCGAGGATCTGCTTCGAGACCTCGTAGTGCACCGCCGGGATGGTCAGGTTGACGATGATGTCGATGTCGTCGGCCTTGAGCAGGTCTTCGACGGTGTCGGCGCGCAGCTTGAACTCCTTCGCCCGAGCCTTGGCCGCCTCCATGTTGATGTCGGCGCAGGCACGCATTTCAATGCCGCGAAACAGCGGCGCCAGCGAAAAATACGCCTTCGAGATGTTGCCGCAGCCGATGACGCCGATGCCAAGTTTCTTTGCCATGCTGATTGCTCCTAATAGGTTTTGGCGGCTGCAATGGAGCGGCGGGCGAAACGCTCGATGTCGTTGGGGTTGTCCTGTTCCATGACGTAGTATTGGGCAGCACTCCTGGCACGCAACACGTTGATCAGGCCGGCCCAGTCGATGGTGCCATGGCCGACATCCGACCAGCCATCCTCATCCAGCCCCTCGCCGGGCTTGGCCATGTCCTTGACGTGGACGGCGCTGATGCGCTTGCCGTGTTTCTCGATCCACGGCAGCGGATCATCGCCGCCGCGCACCACCCAGGCAACGTCCATCTCCCAGCTGACATCGGGCGCGGATGACAGGATGTGGTCCTGCGGCACCGATCCGTCGGCAAGTTTCTTGAACTCGAAATCATGATTGTGCCAGGCAAAGCCGTAGCCGGCCTTTTTCGCGGCATCACCGACCTTGGCCAGGCGTTCGCCGAAACCACGCCAGCCGGCCACGTCGGATGGCCGCTGGTCGGGCATCAGGAAAGGGCAGATGAGCAGCGTGATACCGAGTGCGTCGGCGGTTCTGCGCACGCCGTCAAAATCGTTCTCGAGCGCGTCGATCGAGAAATGCCCAGTCGGCATGGCAAGCCCGTTCCTGTCGAGCTCGGCACGGAATGCCTGGGGATCATCATAGACGCCGCCGAAACCTTCGACCTGGGCGTAGCCGAGCTTGCCGAGCATGGCGAGCACACCGTCCCAGGGTTGGAAATTGCGGGCGCTGTAAAGTTGGAATGACCAATTCATCGTCTCTGTCCGTTTTGCTTGGGGATCGTCGTTGGAAGGTTGGTTCTCGGAAGCTAGATGCGTGTGCCGGTTGCGGTGTCGAAAAGCGAGGCGCGCATCGGATCGAAGCCAAGCGTCACCGCCTCGTCGTTCTTGGGCGTGCGTTCCGAGGTCACTCGGACGCTGAAATTCTGCTGGGCAAGCTTCAGCCAGACCAGCGTGTCGGAGCCCATGGGTTCGACCACCTCGACATTGGCGGCTATCGAGAACGGCCAGCCGGTGCCGCTGTTCAGGCTGACATGCTCGGGCCTGATACCGAATGTGACGGGGCCGGGAGCCGGAGGCTTGGCAAAGTCGTAAGTGCCGAGCGGGATCTTGATATCCCCGGCCGCGAACCGCCAGCCGCCGTCGGCGTCTTCCAGGTGGCCATCGACGAAGTTCATTGCGGGCGAACCGAGAAAGCCGGCGACGAAGCGGTTGACCGGACGGTTGTAGATGGTCTGCGGCGCATCGAGCTGCTGGATGACGCCGCCCTTCATCACCGCGATGCGGTCGGCCAGCGTCATCGCCTCGATCTGGTCGTGGGTGACGTAGATCATGGTGTTCTGCAGCTTGCGATGCAGCAGCTTGATCTCGACGCGCAGTTCGGCGCGCAGCTTGGCGTCGAGATTGGATAGCGGCTCGTCGAACAGGAACACGTCGACATCGCGCACCAGCGCCCGTCCGATGGCGACGCGCTGGCGCTGGCCGCCGGAAAGTGCGGCCGGCTTACGCTGCAGCAGCGGTTCGATCTGCAGGATTTCAGCCGCCCGCGTGATCCGCTTGGCGATCTCTTCTTTTGGCGTGCCGGCGACACGCAGCCCGAAGGACAGGTTCTTCTCCACCGTCATTTGCGGATAGAGCGCATAGGACTGGAACACCATGCCGATGCCGCGGTCCTTGGGCTCTTCCCAGGTGACGTTCTTGCCCTTGATGAAGATGCGGCCTTCGGAAACGTCGAGCAGGCCGGCAATGCAATTGAGCAAGGTCGACTTGCCGCAGCCGGACGGCCCGAGCAGCACGATGAACTCGCCATCGGCGACATCCAGATTGAGCGTCTCCAGGACGGTCACCGCGCCGAAATTCAGCGACAGGTCCTGGATCGAAACGCTGGTATCGTTGGCTGCCGTCATCGCCATCACCCCTTCACCGCGCCGGCGGCGATGCCGCGTACGAAAAGCTTGCCGGAGATGAAGTAGACGATGAGCGGCACAAGCCCGGTCAGGATGGTTGCGGCCATATTGACGTTGTACTCCTTCACGCCTTGCACCGAATTGACGATGTTGTTGAGCTGCACCGTCATCGGATAGGTGTCGGGGCGGGTGTAGACGACGCCGAACAGGAAGTCGTTCCAGATGCCGGTCACCTGCAGGATGATGGCGACGACGAAGATCGGCAGCGACATCGGCAGCATGATGCGCAGGAAGATGCCCCAGAAGCCGGCGCCATCGACGCGTGCCGCCCGGAACAGCTCTTCCGGCATCGAGGCGAAATAATTGCGGAACAGCAGCGTCAGGATCGGCATGCCGAAAATGGAATGGACGATCACCAGCCCGCTGAGGCTGCCATAGAGGCCGATTTCGCGCAGGATGATGACGATCGGATAGATCATCACCTGGTAGGGAATGAAGGCGCCGACGATCAGGATGATGAAGAACGTATCGGCGCCCTTGAAGCGCCAATTGGCCAGTGCATAACCATTCACCGAGGCGATGGCGATCGACAGCAGCACCGACGGCACGGTGATGCGCACCGAATTCCAGAAGCCGCGCGAGAGCCCGTCGCAGTTGAGGCCGGTGCAGGCCGTCGACCACGCCTTGACCCACGGTTCGAAGGTGATCTCGAGCGGCGGTGAGAAGATGTTGCCGAGCCGGATCTCCGGCATGCCCTTGAGCGAGGTGACGATCATGACATAGAGCGGCAAGAGGTAGTAGACCGCCATGACGAACAATGTGCCGTAGAGGAAGACGTTGCGGCGCGAAATCATGCGGCGCGGCTTTGGACCGTAGGGCCCTGCGATGTCCTGGCGCGCGCCGGCGGCAACGCTTGCTTGAGCGGTGATGCCTGCAATGCTCATTTGCGTCGCCCGAACTCGAGATAGGCCCAAGGCACGATGACGATCACCACCGAGAGCAGCATCATGGTCGAGGCGGCAAAACCCTGGCCGAGGTTCTGGGCGAAGAACATATAGTCGTAGACGTATTTGGCCGGCACTTCGGAGGCGATGCCCGGGCCGCCGCTGGTCTGGGCCACGACCAGGTCATAGACCTTGACGATGCCGGAAGCGATGATGACGAGTGTGGTGATGAAGACCGGCCGCATCATCGGGATGACGATGAACAGATAGGTCTTCCACATCGGGATCCCATCCACCCGCGCCGCCTTCCAGATGTCCTCGTCGATGCCGCGCAGGCCGGCCAGCATCAGGCACATGATGAGCCCGGTGCCTTGCCACAGCGCAGCGATCGATATGCCGTAGATGACGATGCTGGAATTATAGAGCGGGTCGAAGCTGAAGCTCGTCCAGCCTAAGTCCCGCACCACATGCTGGATGCCGAAATCCGGATTGAGCAACCACTGCCAGACCAGGCCGGTGACGATGAAGGAGAGCGCGAACGGATAGAGGAAGATGGTGCGGAACGTGTCCTCGAAGCGGATCTTCTGATCGAGCAGTGCTGCAAGCAGAAAACCGATGACCAGCGAGAACACCAGCGAGATCGCGCCGTAGATCAACAGGTTCTCGATCGAGATCAGCCAGCGCGGCGCCGCCCACAGGCGGTAATACTGATCGAGCCCGACGAAATTCAGCCGCGGCAGGAGCTTCGAATTGGTGAAGGAATAGAGCACCGTCCAGACGGTGCCGCCGACGAAAACCACCATGGCGGTGAGGATCATCGGGATCGAGGCGACCTTCGCATTGAGGTTGCGGAACAGAAGGTTGGGGCGTGCGCTCTTGCTCATCTCGTCAGCCGGCTGGGTAAGGGCGGTGCATTCCCGGCCCCGCATTCGCAAGGCCGGGAGCGAGGTGGGTTGCCTCCAGCGTCAGTCCGCCGAAGCGATGAGGTCGGCGAAGCGCTTCTGCGCGTCTTCGACGGTCAGTTCCGGCTTGGCGAAGAATTCGGCGAAAAGGTCTTCCTTCTGCTTCTGGGTGTCCTGCGAAAGCAGCTGGTCCGTCCACGGAATGACGGCGCCCTTGGCGAGGATGGCGAGGCCCTTCTTCATGCAGTCGTTGGCCGCATTGAGATCGACGTCGCCGCGCACCGGCAGGGATCCCTTCTTCAGATTGAAGGCAACCTGCGTCTTGGGATCGAGCAGCGTCTCGGCCAGCACCTCCTGCGCCTTGCTCTTGTCGCCATCCTTGAGCAGCGGGAAGTAGAAGGCGTCGCCGCCCGTGGCTATCACCTCGTTCAGCCCAAGGCCTGGCAGGCAGGTGTAATCCTTGCCGGCGGTCTTGCCGGCAACCTGGAACTCGCCCTGTGCCCAGTCGCCCATGATCTGGCCGCCGGCCTTGCCGGTGATGACCAGGTTGGTCGCCTGGTTCCAGTCCTGCACATTGGTGTTCTTCGCCATCTTGCGGGCATCGTCCGCGGCCTTGAAGACCTTGGCGACTTCGGGCCCGGCGGCGAACTTGGCATCCTTGTCCTTGTAGACCTTGAGGAACGTGTCCGTGCCGCCCACAGCCGCAAGCAGCACGTCGAAGGCACCGGAAGATTGCCAGGCCTGTCCGCCGACGGCGAGCGGGATGATGCCGGCCTTTTCCAGCGCCGGCGCTGCCGCGACGAATTCATTCCAGTCCTTCGGCAACGGCACGCCGGCCTTCGCGAAGGCTTCGTTGGACAGCCACAGCCACTGCCAGGAATGGATGTTGACGGGCACGCAGTAGATCTTGCCGTCGATGGTGCAGCCGTCGAGCAGGCTCTTCGGCCGGACGACATCAGTCCACTTGCCCTTGGTGGCGACGTCGGTGAGGTCGCGCATCAGGCCGGCCTGCACCAGCTCTTCCGCCTGCCGGCCATGGTTGAATTGCGTGGCGCCCATCGGATCGCCACCGGTGATGCGGCTGATCATGATTGGCCGCGCCGTGCCGCCGGAGCCGGCAATGGCGCCGTCCACCCAGTGGTTGCCGGTCGCATCGAATGCCTTGGCAAGTTCCGCAACCGCCGCCGCCTCGCCGCCCGACGTCCACCAATGAGTGACTTCCAGGTCCGTCGCGGCCGCCTGGCCGGCAAACTGCAACGCGGCCGTCGCTGCCAGCGCAGCGGTCAAAAATCTGTATCGCATTTCGGCTCCTCCCAGAATCTGAAACGTTACAGATTTTCGATACGGCAATTGCGCGGGCTGTGCAACCCATCAACGAAGCGCCCTGGATATTTTTTCGGGCCGCGAACAAATTCGCATGAATGATCGCGCTTCTCATGCACTGCAGCATGATTTGCTGCGACGCAAACACCGAAATACCGCCTGATACGAGCAAAAGGCGGCGGCAGAGGCGATTTCTCCTGGAATCCCAATACGTTTCGCAAAAGAACCATCCACCTCGTGGGCGAGGGACATGTAACTCGATATGGCAATCTGTAACGTTTCAGTATATTGAGACTTTACCGGGGCTGGAACGCATATCGTCTCGCCATGACGGCGATTGCCGACATGGCCCGCGGCTGCTATGCGCCTGACGGGCGGGACGAATGGACAGACAGCGTACGGACAAGAACGGGGAGACCTCGGCACAGGCACGGCCGACGTTGAAGACGCTTGCCTTCATGACCGGGCTCGGCGTCACCACCGTGTCACGCGCCTTGAAGGATGCCCCGGAAATCGGCGCCGAAACCAGGCGCCGCGTCCAGCTCGTCGCCAAGCAGATCGGCTACCGGCCGAACCGCGCCGGCGTGCGTCTGCGCACCGGCAGGACCAATGTCATCAGCCTCGTCCTCAACACCGACCGCGAGATCATGAGCTTCGTCTCGGACATCATCTACGGCGTTTCGGAAGTGCTCGCCGAAACGCCCTATCACCTGATCGTCACGCCCTATTCCCGCTCGCAGGATCCGATGGAGCCGATCCGCTATCTCGTCGAGACCGGCTCGGCCGACGGCGTCATCATCTCGCGCACCCAACCGAACGATCCGCGCGCCAGCTACATGCTCGAGCACGGCATGCCCTTTGCCACGCATGGCCGCACCGACATGGGCCTCGTCCATCCCTACCATGACTTCGACAACCATTTATTCGCGATGGAAGCCGTCCGCCGCCTGGCGGGCATGGGCAGGCACAAGCTGGCGCTTCTGTCACCGCCGCCCGGGCTGACCTATTATGGCCACACGCTGAACGGCTTTGCCGATGCGCTGAGCGAGGTCGGCGCCAGCGAAATTCCGTTCAACACCGTTTCCATCGATCACACGATCGAGCAGATCAGGACCAGGACCGCGCAGGTGATGCGCCGCGAGAACAGGCCGGACGGCTTCGTCAGCAGCGGCGCTGCCGCGACGCTTGCGCTCGTCGCCGGCATCGAGGATGCCGGCCTCAAGCTCGGCCGCGACGTCGATGTCGTGTCCAAGCAGTCGTCGGACCTGTTGCACCTGTTCCGGCCGGAGTTGCTCGTCGTCAACGAGAACTTCCGCCTGGCCGGCTCCGATCTCGCCCGCTCCGTGCTCGGCTGGATCGGCGGCGCCGCACCCGGCTCGCTGCAGCGCCTGGTCGCCACCAGCGAGGTTCAGGCGTTCAGCCCGCCGGTTTCCGTTTAGGCCCTTGGGCTAGCCAGCCGCACCGCTTCCCCACGGCCCATGGAACGCGCCTTTGTCGTCGATGCGCTCGAAGCCGTGCGCGCCGAAGAAGTCGCGCTGCGCCTGGATCAGGTTCGAGGTGCCGCGGCCCTGGCGGTAGCTGTCGAAATAGGCAAGTGCGGAAGACAGCGCCGGCACCGGCGAGCCGGCCTCCGAAGCCCTCGCCACGATGCGGCGCAGCGACGGATGCGCTTCCTGCATCAGCGCGATGAAGGCCGGGGCCATCAGGAGGTTGGTCGAGGCGCCGCCCTTGCTGAAGGCTTCCGCCATGGTGTCGAGCATCTGCGAGCGGATGATGCAGCCGGCGCGCCAGATCCTGGCGATGGTCGGCATCGGCAGGTTCCAGTTGAATTCCTTGGAGGCGCCGCTCATCACCGCGAATCCTTGGGCGTAGGCGGCGATCTTGCCGGCGAACAGCGCCAGCTCCAGATCTTTCAGCAAGGCGTCCTTGTCACCGGAAATCTTCGTCACGCCGATGTTGCCATAGGCCTTTTCCGCCGCCAGCCGCTCGTCCTTGATCGATGACAGAACGCGCGCCGCCACCGCCGCCTCGATCGCCGTCGCCGGAATGCCGAGTTGCTGCGCCTCGATGACCGACCATTTGCCGGTGCCCTTCTGGCCGGCGCGGTCGAGGATGATGTCGACCACCGGTTTGCCGGTCTTCGGATCGTCAGTGGCCAGCACCTTGGCGGTTATCTCGATCAGGTAGGAGTTGAGCCGGCCCTTGTTCCAGTTGGCAAACACCGTGCCGATCTCTTTCGGGCCTATGCCCAGGCCGTCGCGCAGGATGCCGTAGATCTCCGCGATCATCTGCATGTCGGCATATTCGATGCCGTTATGGATGGTCTTGACGAAATGCCCGGCGCCGTCGGTGCCGAGCCATGCCGCGCAGGGTTCGTCCTTGAACTTGGCGGAGATCGCCGTCAGCACCTTCTCGACGCGCTTCCACGAGTCCTCCGTGCCGCCGACCATGATCGACGGCCCGTGGCGCGCGCCCTCCTCGCCGCCGGACACGCCCATGCCGATGAAGGTGAGACCCGAGCCGGAAAGCTCGGAGAAGCGCCGCATCGTGTCGCGGAAATTGGCGTTGCCGGCGTCGATGACGATGTCGTTGGCCGACAGCACGCCACGCAAAGCCGCGATCTGTTCGTCGACCGGCTTGCCGGCCAGCACCATGATGATGATCGGGCGCGGCGGCCGGATCGCGGCGGCAAGCTCTTCCAGGCTGTAGCAGGGCACGACCATGTCCCTGAGCGCGCCGGCATTCTCGACGAAAGCGTCGGTGCGCGCCCTGGTGCGGTTGAAGACGGCGATGCGGTGCCCGTGCTCGGCGATGTTGAGCGCCAGGTTGGAGCCCATCGTGCCAAGGCCGATCAGGCCGATTTCGGCTTTTTCCATCGTTTCTTCCCTGCTTTCGGATCTTGTTGGTTGAAGCCCGCGATTTTGCCGGGATGATTGACGGGCCTTTTGGGCCACGTCAACCGCCTCGCCGAATTGTGTTGCACGGATGCCTAGCCAAGCTCGTGTCGGCCCGGCCTTACGGCCTGATATCGACGGGCGCCTCGATCTTCACCATCTGAAAATCCGAGACCAGTATGTCGATGCGCACCGTCCACCGGCCCGGCACCGGGATGACGAGGTTGTCGACGCGCCAGCTGCCGTCACCGGGCTTGCTCGCAGCGCGCTTCAGCGGCTCGATGCCGGAATCGGGTTTTGACAGCACAAGCGTCACCTCCTTGGCGTCGAGCGGGCCGAAATCGCCGCTCATGATGACCATCGAAGCAACGACCGGGCCGGCATGGCCGGGAGTGATGCTGAGATCGGCCATCGCTTGCGGCGCGTGGATATGGACCGACACCGGTTGCGCTGCCGCAATCGCGAGCGCTCGTGGCGGCGGTGTGAAGCGCCAGCCCGCGGCAACGCCGAAAATAGCCAACACGATCAGCAGTTCGACGCCGATCGAGCGGACCAGCCTGCGTTGAACTTCCGTCGATCCCGCCTCGGCCGACGCGGTGAGTTTCCAGCGATTGACGGCGGCGAGCGTGAACAGAAAGACCAGCAGCCCGAGTTTGATCAGCAGCAGCCTTCCATAGGCGGTGTTGATCAGCGCCGCCGGTGTCTGCACCTGGATGACGGCAAGCACGATGCCGGCGGCGGCAAGCACGGCCACCACGGGCAGGATCGCCCAAGAAAACCGCCGCAGGAATGGCGTGGCCTCCGCCGATTGCCCCTTCAGCGCCAGCCCGAGTGGGGCCAATGCGCCGGCCCACAACGCGATGCCGACGCCATGCAGGAACACCATCGGCCGCGTCAGCCATTGCGGTTCGGCGGCACTGGCATGGCCGCTGGCGGCAAGGGCAATCCCCACCCCGGCCAGGCCGGCCAGCGCCAATGGCTTGGCGGTGGCACGGGGACCGGCCAGCGACAGCAGGCCAAGCCCCAGCGCGATCAGCGCGACCAGCACCGTCCAGCCGAAGCTGGTGCCGAGCCCGGTCCGCCAGATGACCGATTGTGCCAGATGGGAGAGCGGCGCCCCGAGTGCATCAAGCCCCTGCAATCCGAGCGACAGGGACGACGCGACCAGCCCGCTCAGGATTGCAGCTGCAACGAAGCGTTGCCCGGCACGGGCACTTCCGGCCAACCAGGCAAGCGCGAAGGCGCCGCCAACGCCGAGGAAGAGGCCGACGTAGAGAAAGATTTTGCTCGCCCAGATAGCCGACCGCAACGGCCAGTCGACGGCTTCGGATACGGCCGGCGGTTCGCTGGGCGCGCCGATGGAAAACAGCAGCGATCCGCCGACGGGATGACCGTCTGCGGAGATGACGCGCCAGCTCAAGACATGCGTGCCGGACTTGAGCGGCTGCGGATTGTCGATCTCGACGGTCTGGTCGCTGAGACGAAAAGCGGTCAGTGGAACCGGCTTGCCGTCGGGCTTCACCAGCGTCAGCACCAGAGGCGAGACCGGCTCGCTGAAGGTCAGCGAGAACTGCGCCGGCCCCTGTGCCAGCACCGCGCCGTCGGCCGGGTCGGTCTTGATCAGCGCGGCATGGGCAAAGGCCTGATCTGACACGGCAAGGCTGGCAAGAAACACGATCACAGCCAACAGGCCGACGGCAAGCCGGCCGGTGCGTTTGCCGGTCATGCAAGCCGTTTGCAGGAGGGAGGTCGTGCTCATGTCACCGCCACGAAAAAGAGCGGCGCACTCGAAAGAGCGCGCCGCCTGGGAGATCATTTCTTCGGCAGCAGCTTGATGCCGGGTGCCGGGCTTTCCAGTGCGTCTTCATCCTGCCCTGCCGCTGGAATCTCGATCCAGCGATCGGCTGCACCGTCGCATTCCTGCACGACCGGGAAATAGAGTTTTTGGCCGACGGGGAGGTCCGCCGTCAGCGTCGCGCGGAAAACGAACTCGTCATAGAATTCATCGGGCAGGTTGCCGCCGCTCCAGTCGACCTCCTTGACCCCATCGGTCACCGCCTGACCGTAGAGCTGGTAGGATTTCTCGTACTTGCCCTTCTTGGTCTGCAGCGTCCAGCCGGGCTTCGGCATCGGCTTGATCGCGATCACCCCTTCCGGAATCTGCACGCGCACGGCGGTCGTCGCCTTGCCGTCGCAGCCATGCGGCACGCGCAAAACGGCCTTGTAGGTCGAGCCGACCGCCGCCTCCTGGGTTTCGAACGTGATATGCGCGAAGGCGGCGCTGGTTCCGAGCGCGAGAAGTGCGCCGGCCGACAAAAGATATTTGTTCATGATGGTCCCTCGGATTTTCAAGATTTGTCGAGCTGGCGCGGTCAATTGGCGTGATCGTCCACGGCGCCGCCGCCCATGCCTTCGACGGCGAAATCGACGCTGACGGCGCCGGCCTTTTCGAAGGTCAGGGTGGCGGAGAACTTTTCGCCCTGTTTGGGTTGCCGCTTCAGGCCCATGAACATCAAATGATAGCCGCCAGGTGCAAGGGCTACCTTGCCGCCGGCCGGAATTTCCAGGCCGCCGGCAACCGGCCGCATGGTCATGACGCCGTCCTTGACGCCCATCTCATGCAGCTCGGCCTTTTCGGAGACATCGGAGGAAATCGACACCAGCCGATCCGGCGCACTGCCCTTGTTGGTGATGGTGAAATAACCGCCGGCCACTTTGGCGCCGGCCGGCGTGGCGCGCGACCAGGGGTGGCCGATCTCAAGATCGCCAACCTTGAACTCATGCGCGAGGACGGACTGGGCGCCTGTGAACAGCAGCGCAAGAGCCAGCACGGCAATGCCGACACGCTCTTCGATGCCGCGTAGAATGCTGCCGGCCATAGGACGCGCGGCGTCAGGGAAAAAATAGGACATGGTTGCTCCATGAAGTGAAGGTCGCGCCGTTGCCGGTCGCGAGCAGTTAGATCTTTGGATGGGTACGCCCACGAAAGGTTCCGCCGGGCAAACAGGCTCAGGCCGTCAGCGGCGGCGCGCGCGGGTTCGACGGCGAGCGCTCACGCGCAAAGTCGAGATGGATGGCCGCCGGGAAGACAAAGGCGACCGTTTCAAAGGAAAGGCTGCCCGGCGCCAGACCGGCATTGGGCGGCGGCGCAAAGGCCGCCGAAACCATGCTGCAGCCGAGCACGCAGCATGCCGGCAGATGGGACGGCGGCTGGTTGCCGCCCGGAAGCTGGGTTGCGCCTTCATGGGTACAGATGACGTTGCCGAAAGCGTCGAGTTGCGATGCATTGGGACCGGCGCCGAAGGCGAATGCACCAAGCGTCGACTGGAGCAACAGCAGATAGGCCGCGACAAGCGCGACCGGCATGCTCCATCGTCTCCTCGATACGCCCAAAGCCCTGCCTCTTCGCAGCAACCAACCATATCTAGCACGGGGCCGGCGGGTGGAAAATCGCCAAATCGCCGCGGCGGCAACGCGGCAGACCCAAGGCATGTCGCCCAGAAGTGTATAGCGGTTTTGGGACAACGACATGCATGAAACAAGGCTCCGAGCCGCGATGCGGCTCAGTGTTTTTGCAGCGACCGGCTCTCCGGGATCGAGGTCAGCAATGTCTGGCGCGCCGATTTCAAATGCTTGCGGCAAGCGGCGTCGACCTTGCCGAGATCGCGTGATTTCAGCGCTTCTATGTAGACCAGATGCTCGCCGATCGCGACTTCGTTGCGCTCGCGTTCCTGCGCCTTGTTCCACTGGTAATGGTAGTGGAAGATCATGGCGATGACATCGTAGAAATCGACGATGAAGCGATTGCGCGATGCCCGGTGGATCAGCCGGTGGAAGCGCTCGTCGAGTTCGGAGAACTCCGTGAAGCGGGCGGCAATGTCGTTTGCCAACTGGCGATGCTCGTCTTCCAGGCGGTCGAGATCGGTCCAGACCGCGCTGTCCTGCGGTAAAGCGGCAAAGGCGGCCGCCGAGCGCAGTTCGAACATCTCGCGGATTTCGGTCAGCTCCAGCGCGAAGGCGCGCGTAAAGCCCTTCAGCACCCAATGACTGTTGCGACGTTTCTCGATCAGGCCGAAGCGGGAGAAGCGGATCAGGAACTCGCGCACGCTGGTGGTGCCGACGCCGATCTCACGCGCCAGTTCGAGTTCGTTGATCTGCATGCCGGCTTCGGCGCCGCCGGCGAGCAGCCGACGCATGAACGACCGTTCGATGATCTCGGCCAGCGTGTCTGTCTCTTCCTCGGGGAAGAAATCATCGGGAAGCGGTTCGCGCAGCACCGTCTTGGCGCGCTTGTTCCAGGCGATCAGCCCGGTCTCTTCCATGCGCGCGAGAATGGTGCGCACCGTGGTACGGCTGACGCCAAGCAAGGTGCCCAGTTCCGGCTCCGAAGGCAGGCTGCGCGTTTCGTCGAGCAGCCGCAGGCAGCGGTTGTAGGCATCCTTGTAGACGTTGTTGCTCTTCGACATCCCTGACCCGTTGCACGCCGTCGCTTGCAGCGGACGGTTTGAAGCGCAATATGACGTTCGCATGGCTCTGAGAAGCGAAATTGCTTCCCGGAACAACCCGGAGACATGCGGAACTCCCCACGAAAAAACAATTGACGCAAAACTGTTTTTTCACGATAAAAGACAATATCTCTAAACAGGCGCGTGTCAATCCGCCCCGCGCAACCCAGGATCACCCAGGAAACCGCCCGTGAACGCCTCCAACTGCATTCTTCTGTCCCCCGCCGACAATGTCGCCGTCGCCAACGGCCGCATTGAGATCGGCACCGCGCTGCCGGGCGGTGCCGTCGCCAGTGCGCTGATCGAGCCCGGCCACAAGGTGGCGATCAAGCCGATCGCCGCCGGCGAGGCCGTGGTGAAATACGCCCAGGCGATCGGTCGCGCGACACAGGACATCGCGCCGGGCGAGCACGTGCATTCGCACAATCTGGTTTTCGAATCCGGCCGCTTGCCGGTCGTGCCCCCGAGCGAGGCCGAGCACGCGACGGAGGCCGACCGTATCAGAACCTTCATGGGCTATCGCCGCGCCGATGGCCGCGCCGGCACGCGCAACTTCATCGGCATCGTCGCCAGCGTCAATTGCTCGGCCACCGTCTGCCATTCCATCGCCGACACCGCCAACCGCACGCTTTTGCCGAAATATCCCGGCATCGACGGCTTCGTGCCGATCGTGCACGGCCAGGGCTGCGGCATGAGCGGCACCGGCGACGGCATGATGGTGCTGCACCGTACGCTCGCCGGCTACGCCCGCCACCCGAATTTCGGCGGTGTGCTGATGGTTGGCCTCGGCTGCGAGGTCAACCAGCTCACCCTCTACGGCCAGAAGGGCGTCGCTGCCGGTAAGCGCCACTTCAACATCCAGGACGCCGGCGGTTCACGCAAATCGGTGGAAAAAGCAATGGGCGTGCTGGCCGAGATCGCCGAGGAAGTCGGTCAGCTGAAGCGTGAGCCGATCCCGGTCAGCGAGATCGTCGTCGGGCTGCAATGCGGCGGGTCCGACGGCATGTCGGGCATCACGGCCAATCCGGCGCTGGGCGCGGCTGTCGACATCCTGGCCGGCGTTGGCGGTATCGGCATCCTCTCCGAGACCACGGAAATCTACGGCGCCGAGCATCTGCTTGCCTACCGCGCGGCAACGCCGGAGATCGCGCAGAAGCTCGACGGCTTCGTGAAGTGGTGGGAGGACCACGTCGCCAAGCATGGCGCCTCGATCGACAACAATCCCTCGCCCGGCAACAAGCGCGGCGGCCTCACCACCATCCTGGAGAAGTCCCTCGGTGCGGTCGCCAAGGGCGGCCAGACGCCGCTCAACGGCGTCTTCGGTTACGCCGAAAAAGTCACCGGCAGTGGCCTGGTGTTCATGGATACGCCTGGCTACGACCCGGTTTCGGCGACCGGCCAGGTGGCGGGCGGCGCCAACGTCATCGTCTTCACCACCGGCCGCGGCTCCTGCTTCGGCTGCCGTCCGACGCCGTCGATCAAGGTCGCCACCAACTCGACCATGTACCACCAGATGGAAGAGGACATGGACGTCAATTGCGGCGTCATCGCCTCGGGTGAAAAGACCATCGCCGGCATGGGCCGCGAGATCTTCGAACTGATCGTCGAAACGGCTTCCGGCCGCAAGACCAAGAGCGAGGACTTCGGCTACGGCGACAACGAGTTCGTGCCCTGGCATCTGGGCGCAACACTTTAGATTTTACTGATATAAAGTAGACTGCGCGCCGGTCAGCGGCGGGCAACGGGGAGGTTTTGCATGGAAAAACGCCGTATCGGTCGGACAGCTCTGGAGGTCACCGAAGTCAGTTTCGGCGGCGCCGCACTTGGCGGCCTTTACCGCGCCTGTTCGCGCGAAGCGGCGATGGAGACGCTGCAGGGCGCCTGGGATGCCGGCCTGCGCTATTTCGACACCGCACCCTTCTACGGTTTCGGACTGTCGGAGCGCCGCTTCGGCGACTTCCTGCGTTACAAGCCGCGCGATTCCTATGTGCTGTCGACCAAGGTCGGCCGGCTGTTTCGCCCGGTGCCGGACGATCAGGTTCCCGATCACTCCTATGTCGATCCGCTGCCCTTCGCGTTCGACTACGACTATTCCTATGACGGCATTATGCGGTCGGTCGAGTTCAGCTATGCGCGGCTTGGCCTAAACAGGATAGACATCCTGTTTGTCCACGACATCGGCGCCTACACCCATGGTATCGAGAAGACCAAGCTGCATTTTCGCGACCTGATGGATGGCGGCCTCAAGGCACTCGAAGAGCTGAAACGGACTGGCGTCATTTCCGCCTATGGGCTTGGCGTCAACGAGGTGCAGATCTGCCTGGATGTGATGCGCCGGGCGCCGCTCGACTGCATCCTGCTTGCCAGCCGCTATTCCTTGCTCGACCGCAGTGCCGAAGCGGAGTTGCTGCCGCTATGCCGGGCACAGCAGACCTCCTTGGTCATTGGCGGCGTGTTCAACTCCGGCATCCTGGCAACCGGCCCGGTGCAAGGCGCACATTTCGACTACCGCCCCGCCAGCCATGACGTGCTCGACCGCGTCGGCGCAATGGAGAGGATCGCCGCCGAGGGTGGCTATCCGCTCGCCGCCGCAGCGTTCCAATTCCCCTTGCATGAAGCTGCCGTCGCCACCGTACTGACCGGCACCGCCAAGCTGGCAAATCTGACGCGCAACCTCGAGCTGCTCGACATCGACGTACCGGAAACGGAATACGCCAAATATCGTCCCTACACGCTGGTGCAGGAGCTGGTGTGAAACTTCATGTTCCTGCGGCACATGGAGGAATGGATATTCCATATTGACGAATTGGTGGAATTAATATTCCATACATTCCCAGAACGGAACGGAAGCGTGACGGCGCCAATGGGAGAACAGGGCTGGGGATCTGCCTCTGCCAGACCTCGCAACGACTGATCAAACACCGCTTGCATCGATCTGTTCGATGCACTATCAAAACAGGGCAACTGTTTTTTATTGATAAAGTTCTGTTTGGGACCGCGCCTATCCGAACGGAGCTTCCGTATCGTTCACCGGGCGACTTAGGGAGGAAACCTCATGAAATTCGTGACCAACATTCTCAACCGCCGCGCCGTCATGGCGCTGGCAGCAGCTTCAATGCTCGCCGGCGTCATGCATCCGGCGCCGGTTTCGGCGGCGGACGTCACCATTCCGATCATCGTCAAGGACACCACGTCCTTCTACTGGCAGATCGTTCTGGCCGGCGCCCGCAAGGCCGGCAAGGATCTCGGCGTCAACGTGCCGGAACTCGGCGCCCAGGCTGAAACCGACGTCAACGGCCAGGTCTCGATCCTCGAGAACGCCGTTGCCAGCAACCCGGCGGCCATCGTCATTGCGCCGACCGAGTTCAAGGCGCTCGGCAAGCCGATCGATGAAGCCGCTGCCAAGGTGAAGGTCATCGGCATCGACTCCGGTGCCGACTCCAAGGCCTTCACCTCGTTCCTGACCACCGACAACGTCCAGGGCGGCCGCGTCGCTGCCGACGGCCTCGCAGCCGCCATCGGCGCCGCCAACGGCGGCAAGATCGAGGGCGACGTCGCCCTGATCACCAACGCACCTGGCGCCGGCTCGCTTGAGCAGCGCAAGCAGGGCTTCACCGAACAGCTGGCCGCCAAATATCCGGGCCTCAAGCTGGTTGCCGACAAATATGCCGACGGCCAGGCCACCACCGGCCTCAACATCGCCACCGACCTGATCACCGCCGACCCGAACCTCAAAGGCATCTTCGCTTCCAACCTGATCATGGCGCAGGGCGTCGGCCAGGCCGTCGCGGAAAACAACCTTGGCGGCAAGCTGGCGCTGGTCGGTTTCGACAGCGACGAGAAGCTGATCAAGTTCCTCAACGACGGCGTCATTTCCGCCCTCGTCGTCCAGGATCCGTACCGGATGGGCTATGACGGCATCAAGACCGCGCTCGCCGCCTCCAAGGGCGAGAAGGTCGAAGCCAATGTCGACACCGGCGCCAATCTGGTGACCAAGGACAACATGAAAGACCCCAAGATCGACGCGCTGCTCAATCCGAAGCTCTGAGCCGTCGCATCCGCAATCGTCTCCGGGGCACCTCGCCCCGGAGACACAAACTGCCGCACAAACGGCTTGGCAATCCGCACGCCTGAGCCAGGCTGTTTTCGAGGCATATCCCTGCCTCGCCGCGTGCCAATCGTGAGGCCAGCCTGGGAAGCCAACCCGGGAGGCCAATCTGGGAGGCCAATCTGGGAGGATTGTCATGATTTCGACGGCGCAGGAACTGCATCCCGCACCCGTTCTGGAACAGGGGCGGACTATCCTCGAATTGCGTGGGCTGGAGAAGCGCTATCCCGGCACCCACGCGCTGAAACCGGTCGACCTCACCTTCAAGTCCGGTGAGATCCACGCCATCGTCGGCGAAAACGGCGCCGGCAAATCCACGCTCATCAAGCTTCTGACCGGCGTCATGCCGCGCACCTCCGGAGAGATTGTCTGGGAGGGCCAGCCGGCCGCCCTGGCGACGCCGCACGAGGCGATGGCGCTCGGCATCAATGCCGTGCACCAGGAAGTCGTGCTGTGCCGTCACCTGACGGTCGCCGCCAACATGTTCCTCGGCGAGGAGAATTCGCGCTTCGGCATCCTGCAGCAGCGCGCCATGGTCAGGCAGGCGCAGACGATCATCGACGACCTCGGCTTCGACCTGCCGGCGCATGTCACGCTCGGCGACCTGACCATCGGCCAGCAGCAGCTGATAGCCGCCGCCCGCGCCACCGTGCGCGGCACCAAATTCCTGATCTTCGACGAGCCGACCGCCTACCTCACCCGCAAGGAAGCCGACCAGCTCTTCACGCTGATCCGCCGTCTGAAGGGCGAAGGCGTGACGATCATCTACATCAGCCACCGCATGGAGGAAGTGTTCGAACTCGCCGACCGGGTATCCGTGCTGCGCGACGGCACGCTGGTCGGCACCCGCAATATCGCAGAGACCAACGATGCCGAACTGGTCAAGATGATGATCAACCGCTCGATCGAGCAGGTCTATCACAAGGAGCATTTCACGCCGGGCGCCGCCATCATCGAGGCGAAAAACCTGTCCGGCAAGGGCTTCGAAAATGTCTCGATGACGGTCCGCGCCGGCGAGATCGTCGGACTCTATGGGCTGATCGGCGCCGGACGCAGCGAGTTCGTCACCACGCTCTACGGCCGCCACCGCAAATCCGCCGGCCAGATCCTCTGGCAAGGCAAGGAGGTACAGGTCAATTCCGAACATGACGCGATCAAGCTCGGCATGGCGCTGGCGCCGGAGAGCCGCCGCGACCAGGGCCTCTGCCTCAACCTGCCGGTCGGCTTCAACCTCAGCCTGCCGATCTACAAGCGCATCTCGAACAATCTGCTGATTTCGAGCACGCAGGAGAAGACGCAGGCCGATCGCCAGATCGCCGATCTGCGCATCAAGACACCGACACGTGGCGCGCTGGCATCCAGCCTGTCGGGCGGCAACCAGCAGAAGATCGTCATCGGCAAATGGCTGGCGCACGGCGCCAAGCTGTTCATCTTCGACGAACCGACCGTCGGCGTCGATGTCGGCACCAAGGCCGAGATCTACCGCCTGTTCGGCGCGCTTTTGTCAAAGGGCGCCGGCATCATCCTGATCTCGTCCTATCTGCCGGAAGTCTATGAACTCGCCGATACGCTGCATGTGTTCCGGCGCGGCAAACTGGTGGCGACGCACGGTTTTCACGCCGCCAGCCACGAGGATATTCTCACTCAGGCGCTCGCCGAGAAACAAGAAAAGCTGGGAGGACAGATATGAGCACCGAGGCGATCGCCGTCGAAAAACCGAAGCGCAACTATAATGTCCTGTTCGGGCTGACGCTATTGGCGCTGCTGGTTCTGCTCTGGATCCTCCTCTCCGTGACGACGACGAGCTTCGCCTCGGCCAACAACATAGCCAATCTCCTGCGCCAGGGCTCGATGATCGCCATCATGGCGGTCGGCCAGACCTTCGTCATCATCACCGGCGGCATCGATCTGTCGGTCGGCGCCGTGGTCGGCTTCGCCACCGTGGTCGTGGCCATGATGATCAATGCCGGCTTCCCCATCTGGCTCGCCATTCTGGTGACGCTGCTGGTCGGTGTCGCCATCGGCATGTTCCACGGCTTCGGTATCGTCAAGATGGGCCTGCCGCCCTTCATCATCACGCTGGCGACGTTGACCTCGCTGCGCGGCATCGGCCTTTTGATGACCAACGGCAATTCGATCAACATCAACAGCGACACCTTCACCGCCTTCTCGCGCAATTCCTTCATCGGCATCCCCAACCTGTTCTGGATGGTGATCCTGGTCGGCATTCCGGCCTATATCTTCCTGCACCACAGCCGCTGGGGCAGATACTTGTTTTCGGTCGGCTCCAACGCCGAGGCCTCGCGCCTGTCCGGCGTCAATGTCCAGCGCACCATCTACATGGCCTACACGCTGTCGGGCCTGTGCGCCGCCTTCGTCGGCGTGCTGCTGGCCGCCCGCATCGGCATCGGCAACCCGACGCAGGCCGAGGGCTGGGAACTGCAGGCGATCGCGTCGTCGGTCATCGGCGGCACCTCGCTGTTCGGCGCCGTCGGCTCGGTGCATGGGCCGCTGCTCGGCGCCTTCATCCTGGCCACCATCAACAACGGCGCCAACCTGCTCAACGTCAATTCGTTCTGGCAGCGCATCATCACCGGCGCGCTGATCATCATCATCGTCTACTTCGACGGCCTGCGCCGCCGCGGCAAGTAGCGACCCCGCAATCAACCGCCGGTCCGCCACACCAACGGGCCGGCGATTTCATGACTGGATTAGCGCATGAAAGCCGTCCTCTGCCGTTCGCCCGGCGATCTTGTCCTTGAAGACCGGCCCGCACCCGAGACACCGCCTCCCGGCTGGGCGCTGGTGGCGGTCAGCCATGTCGGCATCTGCGGCACCGACTACCACATTTTCGAGGGCAAGCACCCGTTCCTCGCCTATCCCCGCATCATGGGTCATGAGGTCTCGGGTACCGTGATGGAGACCGGCGAAGGCGTCGAACTGGCCATTGGTGAGCCCGTCGTCGTCAACCCCTATCTTTCCTGCGGCAAGTGCATCGCCTGCCGGCACGGCAAGCCCAATTGCTGTGTCAGGATCGAGGTGCTTGGCGTGCATCGCGACGGCGCCATGTGCGAACGCATCCTGGTGCCGGCGCAAAATCTCTATCCGGCCAACGGCCTTTCGCTGGCCGACGCCGCTGCCGTCGAGTTCCTGGCCATCGGCGCGCATGCCGTGCGGCGCGCCCGCGCCGACCCCGGCGCCCACACGCTGGTCATCGGCGCCGGCCCGATCGGGCTCGGCACCGCCATCTTCGCCCGCATCGCCGGGCTCGACGTGACGCTGCTCGACATGAGCAGTGAAAGGCTCGCCTTCGCTGGAAACGAGCTTGGTTTCCAGACCCTAGACGGCTCGCGCGGCGCGGTGCCCGATCTGATCAGGGAAGCGACATCAGGCGAAGGCTTCGATGTGGTCTTCGACGCCACCGGCAACACCCAGTCGGTGCAGTCGGCCTTCGCCCATGTCGCGCATGGCGGAACGCTGGTGCTGGTCTCCGTCGTCAAGGACGACATCAGCTTTTCCGATCCGGAATTCCACAAGCGCGAGATGACGCTGATCGGCAGCCGCAACGCGCTGCGCGCCGACTTCGACCATGTCGCCGCCTCGATCCGCAACGGGGCCGTACCACTGGCCAAGCTCGTCACACACCGCACCACACTCGCCGCCACGCCGCGCGATCTGGCTCGTTGGGCGCATGAGAAATCCGGCCTGATCAAGGCTGTGATCGAGGTGGGGTTATAACATGGCAGGCGGCGAAGCCGGTCCTCAAATGCGCCGCCGCTGGCAAGTGAATGCGGCCGAGCTGGGCCGGGCACTCCCTACAGCGCCGACAGCTTCAGCTCCACCCGTTCGGCCGGGAAGCGCGACTCGGAAAACTGGATCGGCTGGCCGTCCGGCGTGACGTTGACGGCGACCGTGACCAGCACGATGGCGCCCGGCTGCAGGTCGAGGTCGGCAAGGTCCGCCGCATCGGCATGGCGCGCCGACAGCACGGTCGATTGCCTGAGGTAATCGTCTATGCCGAACCGCGCCAGCGAGGCGGTGATCGAGCCGGTCTCGGCCATCGCGGCATCGATGCCGGCAAAGCGCCGGGCTTCGAACCAGCCCGCCGCGCGCGACACCGGCCGTCCATCGGCTTCGCCGCGTGTTTCCAGGCGGATCACATCGGCTCCCCTGGCAAGGCCAAGGCCCTGGGCGACGCGCTGGCTGGCCGGCTCGACCGACGAGGCGAGCAGGACGATGTGCCGTTCCGTCGTCTGCGCTTGCAGCCCTGTCGAAAACCGTGTGCGCGCCCCAATCGGATAGGACAGCCGCTTGCGCGACAGCACGAAGGTGCCGCGCCCCTGCTCGGCCCGCAGCACGCCTTCCCTTACAAGGGCTGATATGGCGCTGCGCACCGTGTGGCGATTGACGCCATAGCGCTCTGCCAGCGCCACCTCCGGCGGCAGCGCTGCATTCTCCGTGAAATCGCCGATGGCGATCGCATGCAGCATCTTGTCGGCGATCTGCCGCCACAGCGAAACGCCACTGCGCCGCTCGATGCTGTCCGCCGCCAGCCGCCCGACCATCATTGCCCCCAACCTTCCAGCGCCCAGTCTTCTATCGCTGTCATCCACCCGTCATGGACACCCGTTAGATAATAGGTATAATTTGTATAGTTGTCTATATCAATAGACAAATTTAGCCACGAGGACCACAGCTCATGCGAGGACAGGAAGCCCGCGACCAGGCCGAGCGCAAGGCCGCCATGGCAACCCTTGCGCAATCCAGCGGCGATGACATCGTCCGGCTCTGGAATGAGGCCGGACTGCCTTCGGACGCCGAGCTGCTGCGCGGCCCCGAAACCGGACTGGTCACCCTGCGCGGCCGCATCGGCGGCGGCGGCGCGCCCTTCAATGTCGGCGAGGCGACCGTCACCCGCGCCACGGTCAGGCTACCCACCGGACAGGTCGGCCATTGCTATGCCCTTGGCCGCGACAAGCAGAAGGCGAAGCTGGCGGCTATCGCCGACGCCCTATGGCAGGACCCTGCCCGCCGCAATGAGGTCGAGACCGGACTGATAGCGCCTCTGCGGTCGGCTCTGACCATGGCGCACGAAAAACGCCGCGCCGAGACGGCGGCAACGAAGGTCGATTTCTTCACCATGGTTCGCGGAGAAGACTGATGGACATTGCAGCGCAATCGATCGAGGGCGGGTTCGCCGATCCGGTCTTCAACGCCCAGACCGTGTTCCGCGCCGTGATGGACGCAATGGCTCGGCCGGGCAGCGTGCAACCGCTGCCGGCCTTCGCCCGCCCGCCGGTGCCGCTCTCGGCTACCGCCGGCGCCATCGCACTGGCGCTGTGCGACAATGACACGCCGCTCTGGCTCGACCCGGCTTTGCAGGCCTCCACCGCGATCAGATCATGGCTTGGGTTCCATACCGGCGCGCCATTGGCCAACACACCGGCCGATGCGCATTTCGCCTTGATCGCAGCACCTGCCGAGATGATGGCGCTCGATGGCTTTTCGCAGGGCACGCAGGATTATCCCGACCGCTCGACCACGCTGATCCTGCAGGTCAGCGATCTGGTCTCCGGCACGCCGCTATTGCTCGAAGGTCCTGGCATCGAAACCAGCGCCACGATCGCGCCGGCGCAGATGCCACGCCATTTCGTCGAGCAGTGGAAGCAGAATATCAAGCGCTTTCCGCGTGGCGTCGACATCATCCTCGTCACATCAGGCGGCATTGCCTGCCTGCCGCGCACGACGCGCATCAAGACGATGGAGGCGTAAGATGTATGTCGCGGTAAAAGGTGGCGAAGCCGCAATCGCCAACGCCCACAGCCTGCTTGCCGACCGACGCCGCGGCGACCGTTCGGTGCCGGCGCTTCGCCTCGACCAGATCGTCGAGCAGCTGGCGCTCGGCGTCGACCGGGTGATGAGCGAAGGCTCGCTCTACGATCGGGAGCTGGCCGCCCTAGCCATCGTCCAGGCGCGCGGCGACATGATCGAGGCGATCTTCCTGGTGCGCGCCTATCGCACCACGCTGCCACGCTTCGGCTACTCCAAGCCGATCGACACCGCCACCATGCTGGTCGAGCGACGTGTGTCGGCGACCTACAAGGATCTGCCCGGCGGCCAATTGCTCGGGCCCACCTTCGACTACACGCACAGACTGCTCGATCCCGAGCTTGCCGCGGGGGCCGAGGTCGCCGAGCCCTTGCTGCGCGAGACGGAAGCGCAAGCCATGCCGCGCGTTTCGGCCATCCTCGCCCGCGAAGGCTTGATCGAACCGGATGGCGACATGCCGCAGGACCATGTCCCCGGCGACATCACCCGCGAGCCGCTGGAATTCCCAATGGCGCGCGACATCCGGCTGCAGGCGCTGTCGCGCGGCGATGAGGGGTTTTTGCTGGCGCTCGGCTATTCCACCCAGCGCGGCTATGCCCGCAACCATCCCTTTGTCGGCGAGATCCGCATCGGCGAGGTCGAGCTCGAGCTCGACGTTCCCGAACTGCCCTTCGCTGTCCCGCTCGGCACTGTCCGTGTCACCGAATGCCAGATGGTCAACCAGTTCAAAGGCTCAGCCAAGGCGCCGCCGCAGTTCACCCGCGGCTATGGCCTCGTCTTCGGCCAGAGCGAGCGCAAGGCGATGGCGATGGCGCTCTGCGACCGGGCGCTGCGCGCGAAGGAGCTCGGCGAGGATGTCGTCGCCGCGGCCCAGGACGAGGAGTTCGTCATCTCACACTCCGACAATGTCCAGGCGACCGGCTTCGTCGAGCATCTGAAGCTGCCGCACTATGTCGATTTCCAGGCCGAACTCGACCTCGTGCGCCGCATGCGCGCCGAACACGACGCCCACCAAAACCCCGTGAAGGTCGAAGAGAAGCGGGAGGCCGCGGAATGATCGAAGGGCTTTCCCACATGACCTTCATCGTCCGCGATCTCGAGCGGATGACCAAGATCCTCGAGGGCGTATTCGACGCACGCGAAATCTATGCCAGCGATGCCGAGCAGTTCTCGGTGTCGCGCGAAAAATTCTTCCTGATCGGCGACATCTGGGTCGCCATCATGGAGGGCGAGCCCTTGCCGGAGCGCAGCTACAACCACATCGCCTTCAAGATCGATGACGCCGATTTCGACCACTATGCCGAGTGCATCGGCAAGCTCGGCCTCGACATGCGCCCGCCGCGCCCGCGCGTCGAGGGCGAGGGCCGCTCGATCTATTTCTACGACGACGACAACCACATGTTCGAACTGCACACCGGCACGCTCAATGAGCGGCTGGCGCGCTACGCCAAGGGATTTGAGGTCGCATCATGACCGACATCGCCACCTACAACTTCGCCTATCTCGACGAACAGACCAAAAGGATGATCCGCCGCGCGATCCTCAAGGGCATCGCCATCCCGGGATATCAGGTGCCGTTCGCCTCGCGCGAAATGCCGATGCCCTATGGCTGGGGCACTGGCGGCGTCCAGGTCACCGCTTCGATCATCGGCCCAGACGATGTGCTCAAGTTGATCGACCAGGGCGCCGACGACACCACCAACGCGGTCTCGATCCGCGCCTTCTTCAAGAAGGTCGCCAACGTCGCGGTGACGACTGACACCGCCAGCGCCACCATCATCCAGACCCGTCACCGCATTCCCGAGCATCCGCTGACGGCGGGCCAGGTGCTGGTCTACCAGGTGCCGATCCCCGAGCCGCTGCGCTTCCTTGAACCGCGCGAGACCGAAACCCGCAAAATGCACGCGCTGGAGGAATACGGCCTCATGCACGTCAAGCTCTACGAGGACATCGCCAAGCACGGCCGCATCGCCACCACCTATGCCTATCCGGTCAAGGTCGAGGGCCGCTATGTGATGGACCCCTCGCCGACGCCGAAATTCGACAATCCCAAGATGCACCGCTCGCCGGCCCTGCAGCTGTTCGGCGCCGGCCGCGAAAAGCGAATCTACGCGGTGCCGCCTTTCACCGAAGTGGTCAGCCTCGACTTCGAGGATCATCCGTTCGAGGTCCAGACCTTCGACCAGCCCTGCGCGCTGTGCGCGGCCGAGAACGTCTATCTCGACGAAGTCATCCTCGACGACCATGGCGGTCACATGTTCGTCTGCTCCGACACGGACCATTGCGAGAAGCGGCGGGCGGACGGCCATCGCGGCCACCTTGCTCCAGAAAGCCATCTTGCCTCGGGAACAAGGGAGCCGGCGCAATGACCGACGAACCGCTGCTGCGTGTCGCAGCACTTTCTAAATTCTACGGTTCGCGCGTCGGCTGCGACAACGTCTCCTTCGACCTGTGGCCGGGCGAAGTCCTGGCTGTCGTCGGCGAATCCGGCTCCGGCAAGACGACGCTGCTCAACTGCCTGTCGACCCGGCTGCTACCGAGCTCCGGCACCGCCAGCTACCGCATGCGCGACGGCCAGTTCCGCGAGCTCTACCGCATGAGCGAGGCCGAGCGCCGCTTCCTGATGCGCACCGACTGGGGTTTTGTCCATCAGAACCCCGCCGACGGCCTGCGCATGACGGTGTCGGCGGGCGCCAATGTCGGCGAGCGGCTGATGGCGGTCGGCGACCGTCACTACGGCAGGATCCGCGCCACCGCCGTCGACTGGCTATCGCGCGTCGAGATCGACGAGGACCGCATCGACGACGAGCCCCGCGCCTTTTCCGGCGGCATGCGCCAGCGCCTGCAGATTGCCCGCAACCTCGTCACCGGGCCGCGCCTGGTGTTCATGGATGAGCCAACAGGCGGCCTCGATGTCTCGGTGCAAGCCCGCCTGCTCGACCTGCTGCGTGGTCTGGTCACCGATCTCGGTCTGGCGGCCATCGTCGTCACCCACGACCTTGCCGTGGCGCGGCTCTTGTCGCAGCGCATGATGGTGATGAAGGACGGCCGCGTCGTCGAAAGCGGCCTCACCGACCGCGTGCTCGACGACCCGCGCGCGCCTTACACGCAATTGCTTGTTTCCTCGATTTTGCAGGTTTGACGATGGCGCCAAAGCACCCCCCTCTGGCCTGCCGGCCATCTCCCCCTCAAGGGGGGAGATTGGCTATCGTCCTCGGTTTCGCCACTCTCCAACGTCGCAGAACAAGCGCAACGAGAAAGCTGCCGATCTCCCCCCTTGAGGGGGAGATGCCTGGCAAGGCAGAGGCGGGCGTTGGCCCGCAAACGAACGACAATTGGAGGCCCTTCTGATGGCAACCCCCCTCGTTGTCTCCGACGTCGCCAAGAGTTTCACCATGCACCTGCGCGACGGCATCAAACTGCCTGTTGTCGCCGGTGTCTCGTTCTCGATCAGGGCTGGCGAATGCACCGTGCTCGGCGGTCCTTCCGGTGCCGGCAAGAGCTCGATCCTGAAGATGCTCTACGGCAACTACGCCGTCGACGAAGGCCAGATCATCGTCACGCATGATGATGGGCTGATCGACCTCGCCACCGCCAGCCCGCGCACCGTGCTGGCCATACGCCGGCAAACGATCGGCTATGTCAGCCAGTTCCTGCGCACCGTGCCGCGCGTCTCGGCGCTCGACGTCGTCGCCGAACCGCTGGTCGAGCGCGGCGAGGATCGCGAAGCCGCAAGGGACAAGGCCCGCGCCTTGCTGGCGCAGCTCAACCTGCCGGAGAAACTCTGGGCCTTGCCGCCTGCGACCTTCTCCGGCGGCGAGCAGCAGCGCGTCAACATCGCGCGCGGCTTCATCACCGAGCATCCGATCCTGTTGCTCGACGAGCCGACAGCCTCGCTCGATGCCAGGAACCGCGATGTCGTGATCGAACTCATCGCCGCCAAGAAGGCTGCAGGTGTCGCCCTGCTCGGCATCTTCCATGACCACGATGTGCGCGAGGCGGTTGCCGACCGCATCATCGACGTCACCGCTTTCGCGCCCGGAAAAATCGCCGCATGACCAGGAAATTATCCGAGACGCCGTTGATCCATCCGACGGCGGAGGTGCAGAACTCGACGCTCGGCCGTTGGACCGAGATCGCCGACCGCAGCCGGGTCTCGGAAAGCGAACTCGGCGACTATTCCTACATGATGCAGGACTGCGCCGTCTGGTGCGCGACGATCGGCAAGTTCGCCAACATCGCGGCCAGCGTGCGCATCAACGCCACCAACCACCCGACCTGGCGGCCGACGCTGCACCATTTCACCTATCGCGCCTCCGACTACTGGGACGATGCCGAGCACGAAAGCGAATTCTTCGCCCAGCGCCGCGCCAAGCGGGTCACCATCGGCCACGACACCTGGCTCGGTCACGGCTCGACCATCCTGCCCGGCGTCACCATCGGCGATGGCGCCGCGGTCGGCGCCGGCGCTGTCGTCTCGAAAGATGTCGCGCCCTATACGATCGTCGCCGGCGTGCCGGCAAAGCCGATCCGCGAGCGCTTCGATCGCCGCACGGCCGAACGCTACCAGGCGCTGGCCTGGTGGGACTGGGACCATGCAAGGCTGCGGGCCGCGTTGGATGACTTCCGGGAGCTCGAGGCCGAGGCGTTCTTGGAGAAATATGGCGGATAGCGACGCCAGGAACGGGCTGTCACTGACGCTGGGCAGCGGGGGCAAACCGCCCCCGCCCCTGCTATCCGCATGACGTGCCTCTCGACACCGGCATCGACGCCATGACGGCCCTTGTCTGGAACGCCTGAAGGACGGCCTCGCCATCGCCGGCGCGCGACGGGCGAGTATATGCGCATCAAGTGGTGCCGTCTGGCCACCGGCGCCAGCTCGCCAGGCCTGCATTCCACATCACCTTCGACTGCTGATCCTGGGCCGGCCGCAGACTCCGGCCTGTGGAGCGTAACAAAACTGACATCAACGCGACACGGCAGGTTCATGTGGCTGCGCTAGGCGAATGCCTAACGATCAATGGTCCCGGACTGGAACCTGCCCCCATGCCAGCAAATTCCGCCACGCTCGAAATCCGCGGTGTCACCCGACGATTTGGCAAGAACACTGCCGTCAGCGACATCAACATCGCGATCCCGCAGGGTCAGATGGTTGGCATTATCGGCCGTTCGGGCGCCGGCAAATCAACCCTCCTTCGCATGATCAACCGTCTCATCGATCCCAGCCAGGGGTCGATTTTTTTTGACGGCGCCGAGGTCTCGAAGCTGAGCGGCTCGCCGCTGCGGCGCTGGCAGCGCGACTGCGCCATGATCTTCCAGCAGTTCAACCTGGTGCCGCGCCTCGACGTGCTGACCAATGTGCTGCTCGGCAAGCTGAACCACCGCTCGACCATCACCAACCTGTTCGGCATGTTCTCGCGCGCCGAATGCGCCGAGGCGATCGCGGCACTCGAGCGGCTCGACATCGCCCGCACCGCGCTGCAGCCCGCCGGCACCTTGTCGGGCGGCCAGCAGCAGCGCGTCGCCATCGCTCGCGCCATGATGCAGCAGCCCCGGGTGATCCTCGCCGACGAGCCGATCGCCTCGCTCGACCCGCTCAACGCCAAGGTGGTGATGGATTCGCTGCAGGACATCAATCTGCGCGAAGGCATCACCGTCGTCACCAATCTGCACACGCTGGACACCGCCCGCACCTACTGCAACCGCATCATCGGCATGGCTGCCGGCAAGGTCGTCTTCGACGGCCCGCCGGAAGAGCTCAACCGCGAGGCGGTGCGCCTCGTCTACGGCGCCGACAGCAATGGCCAGGGAATCTCCGAGGCCATCACCTCGACCAGCGTTGCCTTCAGCCGAAAGATCGCCGCATCCGCCGGACCGCTCGAGCCCGCATTCCCGGGATATTGAGAGCGGTTGGGATCGCCAGCCCACGTCAAGGGCACCTGTCAAAATCGATAACGCTGCCGGCGCGGGGCCGGAACCTACAGGAGAAATATCCAATGTTCAGGAAGATGGTCTTTGGCGCCGTTTCGGTGCTCGCCATGGCGACCAGCATGGCCCATGCCGCCGACATGAAGGAATTTCGCGTCGGCATTCTCGGCGGCGAAAACGAAACCGACCGGCTGCGCAACTACCAGTGCCTCGCCGACCATTTGAAGACCGAATTCGGCTTCGAAAAGGTCTCGCTGTTCCCCGCCGCCGACTATGACGGCGTCATCCAGGGCCTGCTCGGCGGCACGCTCGACTTCGCCGAACTCGGCGCTTCCGGCTACGCCAGCGTCGCTCTCAAGGACCCGAAGGCGGTCACCCCGATCCTCACCACCCAGCAGACCGACGGCGCCACAGGCTATTATTCGATCGGCCTGGCGCTGAAATCCTCCGGCATCACCGACATCAAGTCGGCCAAGGGCAAGAAGCTCGGCTACGCCGATCCGGATTCGACCTCCGGCTACCTGATCCCGCTGACCCAGATCCCGAAGGATACCGGCGCTTCGAACGAAACCTTCTTCGCATCGACCCAGTTCAACGGCGGTCACGAGAACAACGTCCTGGCCGTGCGTGACGGCAAGGTCGACGTGGCGGTGGACGATTCTTCCGGCATCGGCGACTTCAAGGACGGCTACACCTCGGGCACCTTTCACAAGGAAGTCGCCAAGGGCGCCGTCGACCCCAACGACTTCGTCGAGGTCTGGCGCTCGGGCCTAATCCCGAACGGCCCGCTGGTCGTGCGCACCGCGCTCGGCAGTGAAATGACGGCCAAGCTCGCCGACTTCTTCACGCAGTTGCCGAAGAAGGACAAGGCTTGCTTCGAAGGCGTCGAGGGCGGCGACTTTACCGGCTACGTCCCGGTTAAGGCGGACTTCTACAACGTCATCGTCGAAGCCCGTAAGGCAGCCATCGGCGGCTAACGGCGAAATCAGGAAGGGCGGCGTCGAGAAAACGCCGCCCTTCTTGCATGTCCGATCATGACCCTTTCCGTGACAGCCCCTTCCGGCGCCACTCATCAGATGGCCGACGCCTGGCGTCGCCAGACGTCGCTGCGCCGGCTCTACACCGCCATTGGCGTCGGCCTGCTCATTGTCGCGCTCGGCAGCACCATGTGGTTCGCCGACGAGGCCAATGCCGGGCATTTCTTCGACCGGTTGCCGCATTTGCTGGATTTCCTGAGCTGGCTCGTCCCCAAGGATTGGAACGATGTCTGGCGGGCGATGTTCGACATCGCTTCCCCGCATGACACCGGTACCCAGGAATTCAATTTTCCGCTTGGCCGCTCCTATGTCTGGGGCAGCTTCTACATCCCCGAATATTTCGAGCTGATGCTGACCACGCTCAACGTGGCCCTGGTCTCGACCTTCATCGGCTTCGTCTTCGCCGTGCCGTTCTCCTTCATCGCGGCGCGCAATTTGACGCCGCATCCGGTGCTGCGGCTGATCGTCAAGCGCCTCATGGAACTGCTGCGCGCCTTTCCCGAGATCGTCATCGCCGGCCTGTTCGCCGCCATCGTCTCGATCGGCCCGATCGCCGCCATCATCGCCATCGGCCTGCATTCGATCGGCGCGCTGGGCAAGCTGTTCTACGAGATCAACGAGAACATCGACATGCGCGCCGAGGAAGGCCTGAGGGCCGTCGGCGCCAACTGGTTCGAGCGGGTGCGCTTCGCCGGCCTGCCGCAGGTGCTGCCCAACTTCATGTCCTACACGCTGCTGCGTGTTGAGATAAATGTCCGCATTTCCACCATCATGGGCGCGGTCGGCGGCGGCGGTATCGGCGAGGAGTTGAAGCTGTCGATCTCGCGCGGCTTCGGCGCCAAGACGATAGCCCTCGTGCTGCTCCTGTTCACGACGATCTTCATCGTCGACCAGTTCTCCGCCTGGCTGCGCCGCAAGCTGGTCGGCGAGCAGGCTTTCGTGATGAGCGCTTGACCATGGCCACCATGACCGCCGATCAGATCCAGTCGATCGAAGAGCGCTTCCCGCAGGTGTTCCAGCGGCCGTTCCACAAGCGCTTCGGGCCGCTGATGCTGCTTGGCGGCATCTTTCTCTACCTGCTGTACGCCTTGTGGTTCTTCAACCTGCCGCAGGTCATGCGGGAATCGCACTGGGAGCGCCTGCCGCTGTTCCTGACCCAGTGGATCAGCTACGACGTGCAGCCGATCTTCCGCCTCGATGAACCGCAGATCACTGCCAAATATCCACGCTTCTCCGTGCTCGGCCCGAACCCGGATCCGGACTGGGTCAAGACCAATGCCGATGGTTCGGTGACGATCCTGATCGACGGCACCGCCAAGTCGATTACCTTCACCAAGACGCAAGCGACGATAATTGCCAACGGTGAGACCGTTGCGGTCGCACTCGGCACCGGCAAGCCGCTGATCTCGGGACCGGTTCCCGGCTGGATCACCGCGCATGAGGATGAGGTGGTCGCCGACATGGGCTTTGCCGGCGAGGCCCGCGTCGCCGTTGACCGCGTCAGGATACGCAAGCGGTTTCTAGGCTGGGCAAACTTCATCTTCGACGCGCGTTCGCCTTTCTTCGGCAAGTCGGCAAGCGAAGTCGCTTCGCTGATCGTCTCCGGGCCGGAACTGAAACCGGGCACGTCAAATCTGGCGCTGGCCGGCGACAACATCTGGAACAACGCCCAGTGGCAGCATGGCGATGTCTGGACCAAGCTGCTGCAGACCATCGTTATGGCCTTTCTCGGCACCATGCTGGGCGGCATCGTCGCCTTCCCGCTGGCCTTCTTCGCCGCCCGCAACATCACGCCCAGCCGGCTGGTCAACCAGGTGCTCAAGCGCTTCTTCGATTTCATGCGCTCCATCGACATGCTGATCTGGGCGCTGTTCTTCACCCGCGCCTTCGGGCCGGGACCGCTGGCTGGCAGTGCGGCGATCTTCTTCACAGAGGTCGGCACGCTCGGCAAAACCTATTCCGAGGCGCTGGAGAACATCGACGACAAGCCGCGCGAGGGGATTACCTCGACCGGAGCCAACGGCCTCCTGGTGCAGCGCTACGGCGTGCTGCCGGAAGTGGTGCCGGTGTTCATCAGCCAGACGCTCTATCAGTGGGAATCCAACACCCGCGGCGCCACCATCATCGGCGCTGTCGGCGCCGGCGGCATCGGCCTGAAGCTGTGGGAAGCGATGCGCACCAACTCCAACTGGGCCAACGTCTTCTACATGGTGCTGCTGATCCTGCTCGTCGTCTTCATCTTCGACAACATCTCCAACTTCCTGCGCCGCCGGCTGAGCCGGACCATCCACGACTACAACAGGATCCAGGCTGAGCAGGGGTAGGCTTGCGATGCAGACGCGCAAGTCGTCTCGACCGGCGCCAAAGGATCGACCCCCACTCCGTCGAGCTTCGCTCGACACCTCTCCCCCGATCGACGGGGTAGAGGAAAGCGCCAGGCTGTCCGAGCCGACGCCTGTCCTCTTAGGCCGAGTGTCCCCCAGGCCGAGGCTTCCTTCCTCTCCCTCCGGAGGGGGGAGAGGTGGCTCGGCGAAGCCGAGACGGAGTGGGGGAACCACCTGGCAACCGCCGCAAACGCAAATAGAAAATGGGCCAGGGCGCCTAAGCCGCCTTCTTCCACCCGCTCTTGATATGCCTATACCCCTCCCGATAGACCGCGTCCGGCGTCTCTGAGAAATCCCGCCACACCTTGGTCGCCGCCGCCAAATCCTTGAGTGAGCGGCCGAACGCCTCGATCGTCAGCCAATCGTCATAGCCGCTCTTGCGGATGGCGGAAAACGTTTCGGTCCACGGAATGTTGCCGCGCCCCGGCACGCCGCGATCGTTCTCCGAGATATGGATATGCACGACATTCCTGCGGTGTTTCGTGTAGGCGCCGATCGGGTCGGCCTCCTCGATATTGGCGTGGAAGGTGTCGTACATCGCCTTGATGTGCGGCCGGTCGATGGCGTCGATATGCTCCGACAGGTCCGCCATCGTGTTGAGCAGGTAGCATTCGAAGCGGTTCAGCGCCTCGAGCCCGATGGTGACGCCCTTGTTGCCGGCATGGTCGCCGATGGCGCGCTGCGAGCCGACGGAGCGCTTCTTCTCCGCGGCCGTCGGCCCAGAGCCGGAAAAGGACCCGAGCGTCGAATGCAGAGGGCCGCTCAGCGTGCTGGCGCCAAGCGCCTGCGCGCAGTCGATCGCCCATTTCATGTAGTCGACACCGGCCTTGCGGGTTGCCGCGTCGGCCGCGATCAAATTCATCGCCGGATCGCCCATGGCCGAAACCGCAGTCCGCTCCAGCCCGATGCGGTCGAGCAGATCGCCGAGCTTTTTATAATCGTCCGGCGTGCCGGCGAAGATCGGTATCTCGACGCCATCGAAACCGGTCGCCTTGATGTCGCGCAGCAGCGGCTCGTGTTTCTTCGACACCGCCGTCGTCCACAAGAACATGCACATGCCGATTTTCATCGACGACCCCTCCCTTTGACGGCGCACTGGCTGTTCCGCCGCTTCGCGCCATGCCCCCTCATCCGGCCGCTTCGCGGCCACCTTCTCCCCGCTGGGGAGAAGAGACTTGGCGTCGCGCCATCTCCTCCTCCTCTCCCCTCGGGGAGAGGTCGGATTGCCCCGAATTGCCCTTCGCAATTCGGTTGGCAATCCGGGTGAGGGGGCCTTCGCTACCCGCCGTGCGACTACAGCTTCGTCCACGCCCCATTTTTCTTCGACGATTTCACGCAGGCCTCGATGAAGGCCATGCCCTCGACGCCGTCCTGGATGGTCGGGAAGACGACGTCCTTGGGCGGCTTGCCGCCCTTGCGGCGCGCTGCCCGGATGGCGCGCGCGGCCTCCTGGTAGATGTTGGCGAAACCTTCGAGATAGCCCTCGGGATGGCCCGACGGGACGCGGCTGACACGGCCCGCCACCGGCAGCGCGCCGGCGCCATTGCGGGTGATCAGTTGCTTTGGCTGGCCGAACGGCGTGTACCAGAGATAGTTCGGGTCGGCCTGCACCCATTCCAGCCCACCCTTCGAGCCATAGATGCGCAGCTTCAGCCCGTTCTCATGGCCGGGCGCCACCTGGCTTGCCCAGATCATGCCCTTGGCCGGGTGCGTCTTGCCGGTAGGCTTGAAGCGCAGCATGACGTTGACGTTGTCATCCAGTAGCCGTCCCGGCACGAAGGCGTCGAGATCGGCCGACAGGGAGTCCAGTTCCAGCCCCGAGACGAAGCGGGCGAGGTTGTAGGCATGCGTGCCGATATCGCCCAGCGCACCGCCGGCACCTGCCTGCTTGGGGTCGGAGCGCCACGCCGCCTGCTTCTGGCCTGTCGCCGCCAAATCCTCGGTCAGCCAGTCCTGCGGATATTCGGACTGCACGATGCGGATGTCGCCGAGCACGCCCTTGGCGACCATTTCGCGTGCTTGCCGCACCATCGGATAGGCGGTGTAGTTGTGCGTCAGCACGAACACCTTGCCGGTCTTCTCGACTATCGCCGCAAGCTTTTTCGCCTCGGCCAGCGTCGTCGCCAGCGGCTTGTCGCAGATGACGTGGATGCCGGCCTCGAGGAAAGCTTTTGCCGCTGGCACATGCACATTGTTGGGCGTGACGATGGCCACCGCCTCGATGCCGTCGGGGCGCTTCGCCTCGGCCTTGGCCATCTCGGCATAGGATGCGTAGCTGCGTGAGGGGTCGAGCCCCAGTTCGGCGGCCGAGGCCTTGGCACGGGCCGGGTCGGCTGACAAAGCGCCGGCAACCAGCACGAACTCGTTGTCCAGCCGCGCCGCGATCCGATGCACCGCGCCGATGAAGGCGCCTTGCCCGCCGCCGACCATGCCGTAGCGGATCGGGCCGCCTCCCGTTTCCGACTTCGATGCGCCGACCATATCTTGCTCCTCGCTGTTGCTTACCCCCCTTGAGGGGAGGTCGATCCGCGCAGCGGATCGGGTGGGGTCGTTGAGGCAGAGCGCGGTGTGAACCGACCCACCCGGCCTTTGGGCCACCCTCCCCGCGAAGGGGAGGGAAAATCGAGCTAGATTCCCATCATGGCGCGCAGCAACTTCTTGTCGGTGGTGCCAGCGGCGAAGTCGTCGAATGCCTTTTCCGTCACCCGGATGATGTGGTGCTCGATGAAAGGCGCGCCTTCGGCCGCACCATCCTCCGGATGCTTCAGGCAGCACTCCCACTCCAGCACCGCCCAGGAATCATAATTGTACTGCGTCAGCTTGGAGAAGATGCCGCCGAAATCCACCTGTCCATCGCCCAGCGAACGGAAGCGCGCGGCGCGGTTGGTCCAGCTCTGATAGCCGGAATAGACGCCTTGCCGGCCGGTCGGGTTGAACTCGGCGTCCTTGACGTGGAACGCCTTGATGCGCTCGTGATAGATGTCGATGAATTCGAGATAGTCGAGCTGCTGCAGCAGGAAATGCGACGGATCGTAATTGATGTTGCAGCGCTTGTGGCCGCCGACCGCGTCGAGGAACATCTCGAAAGTGGCGCCGTCGAAAACGTCTTCAGACGGGTGAATTTCATAGCCGACATCGACGCCGTTGTCCTCGTACACGTCGAGAATCGGCTTCCAGCGTTTGCCGAGCTCGCCAAACGCTTCCTCAATGAGTCCAGCCGGCCGCTGCGGGAACGGATAGAGGTAAGGGAAAGCCAGCGAGCCGGTAAACGACACTGAAGCATTCAGGCCTAGATTACGCGATGCTTTGGCGCCGAACTTCATCTGCTCGACAGCCCACTTCTGCCGGGCTGCGGGATTGTTGTGCACCGATGGCGGCGCAAAGCCATCCATCTGCGCGTCATAGGCAGGATGCACCGCCACCAATTGCCCCTGCAGATGCGTCGACAATTCCGTGATCTCGACGCCGGCGTCGGCGCAAATGCCTTTCACCTCGTCGCAATAGGCCTTGGAAGAGGCCGCCTTCTTGAGATCGAACAGCCGCGCGTCCCAGGTCGGGATCTGCACGCCCTTGTAGCCGAGACCGGCCGCCCATTTGGTGATCGACGCCAGTGAGTTGAACGGCGCGGCGTCGCCCGCGAACTGCGCCAGAAACAGCCCCGGGCCCTTCATTGTCGTCGGCATCGGCATCCTCCCTCATTTCTCTCGCGACCGAGCATAGCGCCGATTGGAAACAGGGCCAGCCACTTTGGTCTTTTCTCAACGGGCGCTTGCACGCACCACCATTCTGGTATTACCAAATGTGGAATTTTGGTCAAGCCTTGCAATGCGCCATCATGACCCCAAAACCACCCGGCGCAGGCATATATATCTCAATATAATCAAGGAAATACTCCACAGCGAAAGTTGCATCCCGGCGCTTCTTGCCGATCCGGATAATTTGCTGTAGACCTCGCTTCAGGCCCAATTGGTCGAACCAGTTTGCGAGAAAAGGCTGGGAACGCCTTGGGGAGGAACCTTTGTGTCGCCTTTTGGCGATGCATGTCGCAGGCGAACCATAGAGACGAGTTGGGAAGGACAGACCATGCATCTTTCGACGCACAACTGGATGCGCGCGGAACCCTTGGAAACGACGCTCAAGCGCATCAAGAAATTCGGCTATGAGTCGATCGAGATTTCCGGCGAACCCGAGCAGTACAAGACCAGGGAGACCCGGGCGCTGCTGAAGGAGCATGGCATTCGTTGCTGGGGCGCGGTGACCCTGATGCTGGGCGAGCGCAACCTTGCCGCCAGGAACCAGGGCCAGCGCGAGCGTTCCGTTCAGTATGTCAAGGACGTGCTGACCATGGTCAGCGAACTCGATGGCGAGATCATCACGCTGGTTCCGGCGACCGTCGGCAAGGTCGTGCCTGACGGCACCGAGGAAGAGGAATGGAAGTGGGTCGTCGACGCCACCCGCGAATGCTTCACCCACGCCAAGAAGGTCGGCGTCAAGATCGCTGTTGAACCGCTCAACCGCTTCGAGACCTATCTGTTCAATCGCGGCGCCCAGGCGCTGGCTTTGGCCGACGCGGTCAGCCCCGAATGCGGTGTCTGCCTCGACGCCTACCACCTCCATATGGAAGAATTTAACGTCTATGACGCGATCCGGCAGGCCGGAAAGCGCCTGTTCGACTTCCATGTCGCCGACAACAACCGCTTCGCCGCCGGTCTCGGCCAGATCGACTGGCCGAAGATCGTCGCTACCTTGCGCGAGATCGGCTACGACGGCGCGCTGACCAACGAGTTCGTCGCGCCCGTCGACCGGACGCCGGCGGCCCCCTATCCCGACATGGTCGAGCGCAATCCGGTCGATATCTCGCCCGAACAGCTGAAGTTCATCCAGGACCACGGCTCCAGCGTGCTCACCGAGAAATTCTACACCGACCAGATGCGCATCAACGCCGAAACGTTGCTGCCGCTGATCAAGTAGTCGACTGCCTCAGGGAAATTCGCCCTTCCGCCCTGACCGGCGCAGGGCTGGGGAAGAATATGCGTATCAAGTCCGTCCAAGCCTGGTGGATCCGCGTTCCGATCGAAGCCGCTCGGCAGCACCGCAGCGACTTCGGTCAGGTGACGACCTTCGACGCCGCCATCCTGCGCATCGAGACCGATGACGGGCTGGTCGGCTGGGGCGAAGGCAAGAACGCCGCCGGCAGTGCCGGCAGCTACGGTGCACTCGTCCACATGCTGAACCATGAAGTCGGGCCGCAGCTGGTCGGCCGCGATCCGGCCGACATCGGCATCATCTGGGAGATGCTCTACAATGGCGTGCGCCACGACAGCGCCGCACGCGGCGGCCACGCCATGCCGCAGCTGGCGCGGCGCGGCATGAGCATCGCCGCGATCAGCGCCGTCGACATCGCGCTGTGGGACATTCTTGGCAAATCGCTTGGCGTTCCTGTCTGGCGGCTGCTCGGCGGCCGCAAGCTCGATCGCATGCCGGCTTACGCGTCCGGCGGCTGGGCGGCCGCCGACGCCATCGGCGAGCAGTTGAAATCCTATATCGCCAAGGGCGGTTTCAAGGCACTGAAGATGCGGGTTGGCGCCATGGACGGCGCGGCACACATTTCCGCCACCCGCGTGCGCGCCGCACGGCAGGCGCTCGGCCCCGATGTCGAACTGATGGTCGACGCGCACGGCACCTACACGGTGGCTGAAGCCAAGCGCTTCATCCACCTTGTCAACGATTTGGACCTCGCCTGGTTCGAGGAACCTATCATCGCCGACGATAAGCCGGGCATGGCCGAAGTGCGGGCAAGTGGCGCCGTTCCGATCGCCACAGGCGAAAGCGAGGCGACCCGCTACGCCTTCCGCGACCTTGCCGTGCTCAAAGCCGCCGACATCTTCCAGCCCGATCCCGCCTTCTGCGGCGGCATCAGCGAGGCGATGAAGATCGGCACCATCGCCAGCGCCTTCAATCTGCGCTTTGCGCCGCATTTGTGGGCCGGCGCGCCCTGTTTTTTCGCAGGCTTGCATGTCTGCGCCGCCTCGCCGTCGAGTTTCACCGTCGAATATTCGCTCGGCGCCAACCCGATGATCCATGATCTGGTCGAAGAGACTGTCGAAGCCAGGGACGGCATGATAGCGATCCCGGAAAAACCGGGTCTGGGATTCACCATTTCGGAGCGGTTCCTGGAGGCGCACGCGCAACGCGGTTGACTATGAAAGAAAAGAACCTTCTCGCGGAACTCGCTGCCTACCTGTTCTCCCATTCGGACAAGGAGAGCGGCCGAACGCCATCGGAGCGCGAACTGGCGGAGCATTTCGCCGTCAGCCGCGGTCAGATCCGCGAGGCGCTGGCCATCCTGGAGGCCATGCGCATCGTTGAGCGCCGGGCCAAGTCCGGCATCTACATCGACACCAAGCAGGCCAGTGTGGAGGCCATGGCGCTCTTTGCCCGCGCGGGCCTGCCGCTCGACCCGATCCAGATCTACGAGACGGTCGAACTGCGCAAGATCCATGAGATCAAGGCGGCCGAACTTGCCTGTTCGCGTGCCACAGAGGAGAATTTCGAGCGGCTGCGCGAAATCCTGAAGGCTTCGGAAGAGCGCATCGCCGCCGGCGAAGGGCTTGCCAGGGAAGACCGCGAATTCCACCTCGAAATCGTGCGCGCCACCAAGAACAGCGTCTTCCACAATGTCTGCAGCGTCTACTACATGATGGGCGAGCAGCGCCTGCCGATCTATTTCAACGACCCCGAGCGCAACGTGCGCTCGCATGCCGAGCATATCCAGATCTATGAGGCGCTGCTGCGCCGCGACGGCAATCTCGCACAGGCGCTGATGAGCGCCCATCTGCAGGGCGCTGAGAGCTACTGGAAGGGCCTGATCGAGGGCCATGGCGAGGAGCCGCAAAGCCCGGCGCTCGAAAAAGCCTGACCGACATGGCTCGTATCCTCACGACGCACCCTCTGCACCCGCGCGCCTCGGCTATGCTCTCCGGCGCCGGCGAGCTCGTCGTCGCCTCCGCCATCGATCCGGCCACGCTGGCCGCCGAGGCGAAAAATGCCGACATCGTCATCGTGCGCGCGCCGCTGCCCCCACAGCTTTTCGACGGCGCAAAGCTGCTGCGGGCGGCAATCCGTCATGGCGCCGGGCTCGACATGATCCCGATGGAAGCAGCGACGGCCGCCGGCGTGCTGGTGGCGAATGTGCCGGCGGTCAATGCCCGATCGGTGGCCGAACACGTCATGTTCGTGGCCCTCGCCTTGCTGCGCAACTTCCGCGTCGTCGACCGCGACCTGCGCGCCAAAGGCTGGCTTGCCGGCCGCGAGCACGCCAACGCCAACAGCGAGCTTGCCGGCAAGACGATCGGCATTGTCGGCCTCGGCGCCGTCGGCCAGGCGGTCGGCCATATCGCCGCGCACGGCTTCGACGTGAAAGTGGTGGCAACGACGCGCAGCATGCAGCCGGCGCCGGACAAGGTCGGCTTCCTGTCGATCGACGCTCTCGTCGAGCAGAGCGACATCATCGTTCTGTGCTGCCCGCTGACGCCGGAAACGCGCGGCCTGATCAACCGTGAGCGGATCGCCCGCATGAAGCCGCAGGCGCTGCTGATCAACGTGTCGCGCGGACCGGTCGTCGACGACGACGCGCTGATCGAGGCCTTGCAGAAACGGCGCATCGGCGGCGCCGCGCTCGACGTGTTTGCGACGCAGCCGCTGCCGTCGAACCATCCCTATTTCGGCTTCGACAATGTCATCATCACGCCGCACATGGCGGGGATCACCGAGGAATCGATGATGCGCATGGGCGTCGGCGCGGCGGGCGAAGCCCTGCTGGTGCTGGCGGGCAAGCTGCCGGTCAATCTGCGCAATCCAGAAGTGGTCGATCACTATCGGCGGCGGTTTCCGGCGAGCCTGTAACCCATCGCGGTTTCGCCCCAATTCTCCGCGACGTTGAGAGCCATGCCCGGTCTCGCCTTCCTCTTTGTCGCTGCCTGTTCGCTCTGTGCCATGCCGGCATTCGCGGCCGAGAGCAGTTATGTCTATTGCGACAACGGGCTGCGCTGCTTCAAGGCGCCCTGCCCGTCCAACAGCGCACTCGACCTTGCCACCGGGGCGATCATCAAGGGCGTGTCGATCGACCCCAGCGGATTGCCGCAGGCCGACAAGGCGATAACCGATCTTTCCGACGCGCTTCATGCTGGCAAGATCGTCGTCAGGGGCTCGATCGAGCACCGCACCCAGACGATCGCCGGCAAGGAGTACAATTTGCCCTGGCTGGTCGCGACCCGTATCGTACGGACCGCCAAGGACAGCGAACGCAAGCGCTGCTCGTCGCGCTGATGGGCGGTTCAGCCCTACTCACGCGCCAAGCAGCTGCTCCACCTCTGCTGCTATGCGCAGCAGGCGTTGGTCATGGCCGTTGCGCGCCACCAGCATCAAGCCGGCGGGCAGCTGAGTGCCCGGCATCGGCAGCGAGATCGCGCAGAGATCGAACTGGTTGGCAACCTGCGTGTTGCGCAGCAGCAGGCCTTCGGTGCGGTCACGCAACTCAGGGTGGTCAGCCATCGAGACGATAGTCGGCGCCGTCACCGGTGTGGTCGGCAAGGCCAGCACATCGACCGAGGACAGCCGCTCGTCCATGGCGGCGGCGAGCGCTGTACGACGGCGCATTGCCCTGATGTAGACAGGCGTCGGCAGCATGGCTGCCCGCGACAAAGGTCCGCTGACATGCGGGTCGACCGGCACCGATGCCCCTGTCGCCAGCCAGTCGGCATGCACTTCGGCCCCCTCCATCGCGGCGATCGAACCACGCTTGGTGGCCGCGCGCAAATCGGCAAGCAGATCGTCGATCGACAGATCCTCGATCCGCGCGCCCGTCTGCTCGATCTTGCCAAGGCAGCGGTCGAACGCGGTCGCCACCTCGTCTTCCGTCTCTTCGAAAAGGACGCCGCGCGGAATGCCTATGCGAAGCCCTGCCAGGGCAATCGGCGTCAGCGCGGTCGGCACCTCACCGGCCATCACGGCGTCGGCGGCGGCACACTGGGCGACGGTTCGGGCAAGCGGACCGATCGAGTCCAGCGTGGCCGACAGTGGGAACGCGCCGGCGAGCGGCACACGTCGCGCCGTCGGCTTGAAGCCGACGACACCGTTGAGTGAAGCCGGAATGCGTATCGAACCGCCGGTGTCGGAACCGATCGATATTTCGCTCGTGCGCTCGCCGACGGAAACGCCGGCGCCTGAGGAAGAACCGCCCGGAATGCGATTGGTGTCCACGGCATTGCCAGGCGTGCCGAAATGCTGGTTGTCGCCGATCGCGGTGAAGGCGAATTCGGTCATGTTGGTCTTGCCGGTGATAACCGCGCCGGCCTGCCGCAGCCGGCTGACGATCGCGGCATCGCCCAGCGGAGGTGCTGTGGTCTTGAGCATCAGCGAGCCGGCCGTGGTTGGCTCGCCGGCGACATCGAACAAATCCTTGATCGAGACGATGGTGCCGTCGAGCGGCCCGAGCGTCACGCCGGCTTGGCTGCGCGCATCGCTGGCATCGGCCGCGGCCCTCGCGGCTTCGGCATAGAGCTTCGTGAACACACGCTCTTCGCCGGCACGGGCGGCGAGGCGCGCAAGGATGATTTCCAGATGATCACGGACGGATTGCATTTTCGGTGTCGGACTCCGGACGCCTTGAACGTCTTAAGGGATAGCGGCCAGTGCCTGGCTTGCCGAGACTTAACCCGGCGCAGACGGTTTTGCACCCTGTCGAATGCGAGGAAAATCCGATGCTCTACAAAGGCAGCTGCCACTGCGGCAAGGTCGCCTTCGAATTCAAGGCCGAACTGACCAGTGCCATCAGGTGCAATTGCTCGATCTGCTCGCGCAAGGGCGCCCTGTTGTGTGCCATCCCGCACGGGACCTTGCGGGTCCTGGCCTGGGGCGACGATTTGGGCACCTACACATTCGGCAATCATGCCATCGCGCACCGGTTCTGCCGGGCCTGCGGTATCCATCCCTTTGCGGAGGATGTCCGCGAGGGCCGTGAACGCAGCGCCTACATCAACATCAACTGCGTGGCCGATCTCGACCCCTCGATCCTGTCGGTCTTCGATTTCGATGGGCGGTCGGCCTGAGTTCGTTCGTCGCTGCCGTCACAACGGCGTCGGCCCGAAAACCGTGATGGTTCTCGGGCCGACGCGCAGGTGTCAGGGAAGCCTGATTGCGGCGAGGCTACTCGGCCTGCTTCGGGCCGCAGGAACACCACGCTGGCCGCCAGCAATGTCGCCGCGCCGCAATAGGCGAAGGCACTGGCGACGCCGGTGTGGTCGACCAGCAGGCCGCCGAAGACGGCGCCGAGCGCGATCGCCACCTGGAACGTCGCCACCATCAGTCCGCCGGCGCTTTCTGCCTGGTCGGGTGCTGCCCGCACCAGCCAGCTCTGCAGCCCGACCGGAACCGCGCCGAAAGCAAAGCCCCAGACCGCAACGGCGGCAGCGGCGATCGTCGGCGAAGCTCCGAAAACCAGCATCGAGGCGGCGGCCGGTGCGATCAGCAAGGGCGCCAGCCCAACGGCTGCCTTGAGGCTGCGCTCGGCCAGGATGCCGCCGGCGACATTGCCGAAGAAGCCGCCAATGCCATAGGCCAGCAGCACCAGCGAGATCGTCTCGATGTCGAGCACGGGGACCTTCTCGAGGAAGGGACGGACATAGGTGAAGCCGGCAAAGTGTCACGAAGCGACCAGCAGCACGACCAGCAGCGCCACCCGGATCGACGGACGCTTCAGCACGTCGAGCAAGGTGCGGAAGCTTGCCACACCCACGGGGGGCAATTTCGAAATGGTGGCCAGCTGCACCAGCAGCGCCAGGGCGGCGACCACGGTCGCAATCATGAAGGCCGTGCGCCAGCCCCAGATGTCACCGACATAGGCGCCGACCGGCGCCGCACAGACGGTCGCCAGCGAAACGCCGGTCAGGATGATCGACATGGCGCGCGGCATCAATCGCATCGGCACCAGCCGCAGCGTGGCCGTGGATCGCCGAGTCTGGATGAATTGCCAAGCCTTCCGGACGCAATGCCATTGCCGGGCCACCCGCATGCAATAGCTTGCCAGAACCAGGCAGCGAGAGGCCGGCGGCAAGCCGGTCCGAAGAGGAGAACCAATGCCAAATCATCCGAAGCTCATCGCACTCGCCGTCATGCTTGCGGTTCCCGGGCGCGCCTTTGCCCTCGAGGACAGCTACCTGCCGGCCGACAAGATCCCCTATGTGGCGGAAGTACCCGACCAGCCGCATCGTCTTGGCCCTTTGTGGGGCGAGCGGGCCAAGGGTCCGGCAGGCACGTTGCTGAAGGTTCCCGGCAACTGGCGCGCACCGGTCCATGCGCACACCGCGGATTATCGTGCGGTGGTCATAAAGGGGATGTGGGCGCACTGGCAGATGGATGGCGGCGAGGCGACCAAGGTCGAACTGCCTCCTGGATCCTACTGGACCCAGAAAGCCAATGAGATGCATGACGACGCCTGCGTCTCCGACACGGAATGCGTGATCCTGCTGATCAACGACACGCCCTACGAAACCTACTTCCAGAAATAGGCTGGGATGCGGCTACGAGGCGTGACGCAAGCTGACGCCGCTGCCCTTGTCGAACAGCACCACCTTGTCGGGGTTCCAGGCAAAGCGCACCGCCTGCTCGATGGCGACGTCGGTCCTGGCCGGCACGGTTGCACGCAGTGTCGCGTCGCCGACGCGCAGCGTCAGGATCTTTTCGACGCCGTGGTTCTCGACGTCGTGGACACGCGCCTCGACCGGCGCGCCGCTCTCGAGATAGACGTCCTCGGGACGAATGCCGAAGACGAGCGGGCGACCGTCGGTCGCCCCGCCCGCTTTGGCTCCCCCTGAAAAAGGCAATTCGAAATTCAGCGGCGCCATCACCGCGCGGCCGTTCACGAGCTTGCCGTCGATGAGGTTCATCGGCGGCGAGCCGACGAAGCTCGCCACATAGGTGTCGCGTGGATTGTTGTAGATCTCATGCGGTGTGCCGGTCTGGACGATTCGGCCATGGTTGAGCACGCCGACCTTGTCACCCATCGACATCGCCTCGATCTGATCGTGGGTGACGAACAGGAAGGTGGCGCCGAGCTGTATCTGCAGGTTCTTCAGTTCAGTCCGCAGCGCCTCGCGCAGCTTGGCGTCGAGCGCAGACAGCGGCTCGTCCATCAGGAACACACGCGGCTTGCGCACAATGGCGCGGCCGATCGAGACGCGCTGCATCTCGCCGCCGGACAGCCGATCCGTCTTGCGGTCGAGCAGATGCTCGATCCGCAGCGTACGGGCGGCACGGTCGACACGGTCCTTGATCTCGGCGTCGGGCAGCCGGCGAATTTTCGGCTTCAGCGGGAATTCGAGATTTTCGCGCACCGTGTAGCGCGGATAGAGCGAATATTGCTGCAGCACCAGCGCCACGTCACGCTCGGCCGCACCCCAGTCGGCAACGTCGACGCCGTCGATGAAGACCTGGCCTTCGCTGGGCTTTTCCAAGCCGGCGATAAGCCGCAGCGTCGTCGTCTTGCCGGCGCCCGTCTCGCCCAGCAGCACGAAGAACTCGCCATCGGCAATATCGAGATCGAGCCCGGTGAGCGCCGTGTGGTTGCCGAAGGTCTTCGAGATGTTCTTGAGCTGGATATGGGCCATCAGAGTCTCACCTCGAGCGACTTGCCGCTTGCCTTGTCGAAGAAATGCGCCTGGGTCGGGTCGATCCTGGCGAAGACCCTTTCACCGGGTCCGGCAACGAAGCCGCTCTTGGTGCGGGCCCGCAGCAACTCGGTTCCGACCTTGAGATCGACGATGTCGAAGGAGCCGAGCGGCTCGACGATATGTGTGTCGACAGGCACGAAGCCCTCGGTCGCCTCGCGCCGGATGAGCACGCCTTCCGGCCGTATGCCAAGCGCCAACTGGCCGCCGGCATGGCCGTTGAGCTTCGACAGCAATGCCTGCGGAAATTCGAAGCCAGAAGCCGCGCCGCCGACCGTTACCGAGACCGCGGATCCGGTCTCGGCGACTGCGGCATCGGTGACATTCATCACCGGGCTGCCGACGAATTGCGCCACGAACAGATTTGCCGGTTGCGAATAGACCTCGTCGGGCGTGCCGACCTGTTGCAAGACGCCTGCGTGCATGATGACGATGCGGTCGGCCAGGCTCATGGCCTCGATCTGGTCGTGCGTGACATAGATGGTGGTCGAGCCCTGCTTGATGTGCAGCCGCTTGATTTCCGCGCGCATCTCCTCGCGCAGCTTGGCGTCGAGCGCGCCGATCGGCTCATCCATCAGCATGGCTTTCGGCCGCCGCACCAGAGCGCGGCCAATGGCGACGCGCTGCATGTCGCCACCCGAGAGCGCCGACGGCTTCTTGTCCAGCAGGTCGGTGATCTGCAGCGTCTTGGCGACGGAGCGCACCTCGCTGTCGATCTCCGTCTTGCTCTTGCGCGTGGCGCGCAAGGGGAAGGCGATGTTCTCGTAGACGCTCATATGCGGATAGAGCGAGAACGACTGGAACACCATGGCGATGTCGCGGTCGGCGGCCTTCAAATGCTGCACCGGCTTGCCGTCGATGAAGATGTCGCCCTCGTCGATGGTTTCCAGCCCGGCGATGGCGCGCAGCGTCGTCGTCTTGCCGCAGCCCGATTGGCCGAGCAGCACGATGAACTCGTTGTCGGCGATCTTGAGGTTTAGGTCCTTGATGACCTGGACGGCGCCGAAGAATTTCTGGACGCCGCGAAGCTCGATCTGGGTCAATGCTGTGCTCCCGGATTGCGCACCTGGCCGGTGCCGGCCTTCTCCTCGGGCGCGATCTTGGAGGTTACGTTGAAGCCGACGAGCCCGATCAGGATGATGGTCAGGCCATAGCTGTGCAGCAGCATGTTCCAGGGCTGGCAGAGCGCGACGATGCCGAGCACCATCAGTATCTGCGACCCAGGCTCAAGGTATTTCTGGTTGAAGGCGCGAAAACTCATTTGCGGATCGCTCCGAAGGACATGCCGCGCAGCAGATGATTGCGAAGCAGGAAGGTGAAGATGGCGACCGGCAGCAGGAACAGGAAGGTTCCGGAGGCGATCACCGTCCAGTCCGGCAGGCCCGAACCGACCTGGCTCGGGATGAAGGGAGGCGCGGTCTGGGCGCGGCGGTTGGTCATGATCAGCGCAAAGGCGTATTCGTTCCATGCGGTGATGAAACAGAACACGGCGGTGGCGGCGATGCCCGTGGCGGCCTCCGGCAGCACGATCTTGAAGAACGCCTCCATGCGCGTGTAGCCGTCGACAAGCGCGGCCTCCTCATATTCCTTCGGAATCTCGTCCATGAAACCCTTCATCAGCCACACGGAGAAGGACAGGTTGAAGGCGGTGTAGAGAATGATCAGGCCCAGATGCGTGTCGTTGAGCCCGACTGCCCGGTACATCAGGAACATCGGGATGGCGACCACCACCGCCGGCAACATGCGCGTCGACAGGATGAAGAAGAGCAGGTCCGCCTCCCCCTTCACCTTGAAGCGCGAGAAGCCATAGGCGGTGAATGTCCCCATGCCGACCGCCAACACCGTCGAGGTGATGGCGATGATGAGCGAGTTCAGGAAGCGGCTCGGATATCCCGACCATTGCACCTGGCCCTTGCCGTCGCGCACGATCTTCTCGCCGCCGTCGAACACGACGCGTTCCCACCACGGGGCGGCGGCATATTCTTCGGCCGACGGCGGGCTGCGCAACTGTGAGCGCTTTGTGAAAAGTTTGACGAAAGGCGAGATGGTCGGCTCGAACATCACCGTCGGCGGGATCGTCGTGGCCAGGTTGCGTGGCTTGAACGAGGTCGCCACGATCCAGTAGATCGGCGCCAGGAAGATGATCGTCACCAAGAGGACGACGACAATAGCGACCTTGTTGAGCGCCCGTTCACCCGAAGTCTGGACGGCCGCCATCTCAGCGCTCCTTAACTTTGTTGAGGTATTTCACATAGATGTTGGTGATCGCCAGCACCATGATCAGCACGATATAGGCAAGCGCGCAGGAGCGCCCCGTCTGCCATTCCTGGAAAGCCATCTTGTAGAGACGGATGGAAATCACCTCGGTGCTCGGCTGCGTCGACAGCACATAGGCAAGATCGAAAGTCTTGAAGGCTTCCATGGTGCGGAAGATGACCGCGATCATTAGGATCGGCGCGACCAGCGGCAGCGTGATGCGGAAGAAGGTATAGAACGGCCCGGCGCGGTCGATCGCGGCAGCTTCGTAAAGATGCTTCGGCACCGCCGAAAGCCCGGCGAGCGACAACAGCATGACGAAGGGCGACCACATCCAGATGTCCGTGAACGCGACCGCGTAGAGCGCCATCTTCGGGTCGCCGAGCCATTGGAATTTGCCGAGGTCGAGCACGTAGTTGATGACACCCCAGGACGGATCGTAGAGCAGCTTCCAGAACAGGCCGACCACCGCCATCGAGAGCATCATCGGCAAGAGCAGCAATGTCGTGATCAGGCCCTTGAGCGGAATGGTGCGATTGAGCAGCATTGCCGTTCCAAAGCCGACGACAACCTGACCGACGACCGAGACGATGACGTATTTCGCGGTCACCGCGAAATTGTTCCAGATATAAGGGTCGCTGAGGAGCTCGCGATAATTCTTCAGTCCGACGAAATTGGCCGGCGCATTGGTCGATGCGCGGAAGTCGGTGAAGGAATAGCCGAGCGAATAGATCAGCGGAAAGATGTTGAAGACGATCAGGAACACGATCGTCGGGATGATGAAGAGGTTGCGTATCGAAATGTCGCTGAGGCCGCGAGAGGCGGCTCTGGAGGAGGTATTCAGCGGTGTGATCATTGTGGTCGCCAAGACCTGCTCCCATTCCTGAAAAAGAAAACGGAGGAGGCGCAGGCCTCCTCCGCACTACATGTCGGTTATTGGCCGCGGCCGTATTTCTTGAACGTGGCGTCCCAATCCTTCGCCAGCGCATCCAGCATTTCCTTGGCCGTACCATCGCCGTTTACGATGTACGGATAGACACGCTGGTTGAGCTGCTGCAGCAGTTCCGCATACTCCGGCACCGCCCAGAAGTCCTTGACCTTGAACATCGTGTCGTAGAAGGCCTTGTTGTAGGGCGTGGCGTTCTGGAACTCGGCCGATTCCAGCACGGCCTTGTTGCAGGTGTAGCCGCCGAGGGCCGCCCACTTCTTCTGCGTATCGTCCTGGATGAACCACTTCAGGAATTTCATCGCCTCTTCCTTGTTGTTGGAATAGGAGACGACGGAAATGCCCTGGCCGCCGAGCGCGGCGAACTGCTCGCCACCTGGACCTGCCGGGTTGGCGAAGAAGCCGGTGTTCTTGGCGTTCGGGTTCGACGCCTCGTTGATCAACGAGGGGAAGAAGGCGAAGTAGTTCATGCTCATCGCCGCCAGGCCTTCGGTGATGGCCTGGTTGTTCTCGACGAAAAAGGCGTTGGTCCAGCCCGGAGGCGTGAAGCCGAACAGCTTGCGGTAGTTTTCCGCCGCGGCCACCGCCTTGTCCGAGTTGATGATGCCGTCGACCTTGTAGGTACCGAAGTCGCCGAGCTCACCGCCATACGAGAACAGCGCGTTCTCGAAGCCCATCGCCAGGCCGTCATACTGGTTCTGGGTGTAGATGGCGATGCCGTAGCGGTTCTGGTCGGGCCTGTTGAAGAACTCCGCGATGTCGGTCATTTCCTTGAAGGTCTTCGGAACGGCAAGGTCGTAGCCATACTTGGCCTTGAACGCTTCCATTTCCTTCGGATCCTCGAACCAGTCCTTGCGGTAGGCCCAGCCCACGGCGTCGCCCTCGGCCGGGATCGACCAGTACTTGCCGCTGTTGCCGGGATATTCGGAGTAGAACTTGACCGTCGCCGGAGCCATCTTGTCGAGAACCTTGTTCTCTTTGACGAAGTCGGTGAGGTCGACATAGTGACCGCCCTCGGAGGCGGCACCAAGCCATTGCGAGTCGCCGACGACCAGGTCATAGGCGCTGCCCTTGGCGTTGAACTCGGTAAAGGCCTTGGTCTGGAAATCGGCCCACGGGGTGGTTTCCACCGTGATCTTGACGCCGGTTTGCTTCTCGTACTCGTTGCCGAGCTCCTGCAGATAATTTGCGGGATCCCATTCAGCCCAGAAGATGGTGAGTGACTTTTCCTGCGCGTAAACGGACGTTCCGCAGGCAAGCGTTAAGCCGATACCAGCAAGTACGCTGGTCACTAACTTGCGCATAATGATTTCCTCCCTTGTGCGCGTTCTACCTTATCGTGCGAGCCGGCAACGTGGCCGGCCCTGGTAGTTCCTCCCGTGATCGCACCTTTCCGGTTTCGAGCCTCCTCGCCCCGCCGGAAAATGGATCGCAGCCCTCACTTTCGATCCGCTTTTCTGATCCAATCTGGTATTACCAATTTTGCATGCGCGTCAAGCCCTTTCTTGGCAGCTTGACGCGGCCATTTCCATCGGATTACCGCTTTATCTGCCTGTTTTACCAAGATTTTCCTACTCAGTGATATGATCGGGTATTGTCCAATACCCCACCCAACCGCTAAGATCAGTAGTGTGCATGCCAATCTGGTCGAACCAGTTAGGCTCTATTTCACGACTGCCTTCGGATCGAGGCTGCCTCCTTCATCGACCGATTCCGCCACTGCCGCACGCACCAGCGCCCCGGCCGCCCACTGTGCGACCGACATCGTCCGGCGGCTGTCCAGCCCCCAGATATCCTTGAGCACGATCAGCACCTCGACGCCGAAGATAAGCGACAGCGCCTGTGCCAGCCGCTTGAAGTCGCGCGGCGGCAAACGGCCCTTGAGCGGCGCGATCGCATCCTTCAGCAGGTCGATGCGGTGGCCACGCGTAAAGGCGGGCTCACCGCCCAGCGTGCCGGCCTGACGCCGCGCCCATTGATCGAGCGACAGCTTCAGTGCTGCCTTGAACGTAGCCTCGAAGGCCTCGATGCGCGGCATGGCCGTGTCGAACAGCTCGGCGACCCGGCGCTCGGCATCGGCGGAGGTCGATTGCCAGGTGAGGATTGGCCCCAGCCCCTCGTCGACGACGGCCTGCACCAGTGCCGACTGGCTCGGGAAGTAACGATAGGCGGTGGCGCGGGAAACCTCGGCCGCCTCGGCGACCTCGCTGACTGAGGGCGTGACGCCCGCCTGCATCAGCCTTGTTGCCGTCTCCAGCATCAGCCGTTTGGTCCGCGCGCGCGGCCCACGTTCGGGCACTGGGCCGGTTGCCCGTTCAGCCTCGTCGCTCGCAGCGGATTGTTGACGTGAGACATTCATACCAATACGATACGCGCGTCTCAAAAATTTGCAATGGCGTCCGCATCGTCGAGTGGCCCGGGCAATGAGCGATGGGGGCGGCATCGCGCCTGCCAAGATTGGGAGAGCGCAATGAAGCGTATTTATGTGGTGGGTACCGCGGACACCAAGGGCGAGGAACTCGCCTTCCTGGCCGATGCAATCACGGCTGCGGGCGCCCTCGTTTGTCGTGTCGATGTCGGAACGCGCGACGCAACCATCCCCGTCGATATCAGCGCGAGGGAAATCGCCGACCATCATCCCGGCGGCAGTGAAACCGTGCTCGGCGGCAATGATCGCGGCGCCGCGGTCGCCGCAATGGGCATCGCCTTCGCCCGCTTTGCCCAATCGCGCAACGACATCGCGGCCATGATCGGCATTGGCGGCGGTGGCGGCACATCGATCGTCACGTCGGGCATGCGCGCCCTGCCGCTCGGCCTGCCCAAGATCATGGTCTCGACGCTCGCCTCCGGCGATACCGCACCCTATGTCGATGTCTCCGACATCATCATGATGCCGGCGGTGACCGACATGGCCGGGCTGAACCGGCTCTCCCGCGTCGTGCTGCACAATGCCGCCCAGGCGATATCAGGCATGGCGGCGAGGCCGGCGCCGGCGCCCGACGGCAGGCCGTCGATCGGCCTTACCATGTTCGGCGTCACCACGCCTTGCGTGACGGCTATCGCCGATCAGCTCCGCTCGACCTATGATTGCATGGTCTTCCACGCCACCGGCACCGGCGGCCGCAGCATGGAGAAGCTGGCCGACAGCGGCCTACTGTCCGGGATCATCGACATCACCACGACCGAAGTCTGCGATCTGCTGTTCGGCGGCGTGCTGCCGGCGACGGAGGATCGTTTCGGCGCCATCGCCCGCACCGGGCTGCCCTATGTCGGCTCCGTCGGCGCGCTCGACATGGTGAACTTCTGGGCGCCTTCGACCATCCCGGAACACCATCGCGGCCGGCTGTTCTACGAGCACAATCCCAATGTCACGCTGATGCGCACCACGGCGGACGAATGCCGCGCGATCGGCGAGTGGATCGGCACTAGGCTCGCCCGTTGCGGGGGGGCGGTGCATTTTCTGATCCCGGAAAAAGGCGTCTCGGCGCTCGACATCGAAGGCGGCGCCTTCTTCGACCCGGAAGCCGACGCCGTTCTGTTCGAAGCCATCGAGCGCACCATCCAGCCCAACGGCAAGCGGCGCGTGACGCGCCTGCCGCTGCATATCAACGACCCGGAATTCGCAAGGGCTGCAACAGCGGCCTTCCTCGACATCGCCAGACAGTGAGAGACCTCAAAAAATGCCCGCCATACCGCGCAAGGACATCTTGAAGAAATTCAGGGGAATGATCGACAAGGGCGTGCCGATCGTCGGCGGCGGCGCCGGCACCGGCCTGTCGGCGAAGGCCGAGGAGGCCGGTGGCATCGACCTCATCATCATCTACAATTCCGGCCGCTACCGCATGGCCGGGCGCGGCTCGGCCGCCGGCCTGCTCGCCTATGGCAATGCCAACGAGATCGTCAAGGAAATGGCCTACGAGGTGCTGCCGGTGGTCAGACACACGCCGGTGCTGGCCGGCGTCAACGGCACCGACCCGTTCGTCATCATGCCGCTGCTGCTGGCCGAGCTGAAGACGATGGGCTTTTCCGGCGTGCAGAACTTTCCCACCATCGGTCTGTTCGACGGAAGCATGCGGCAAAGCTTCGAGGAAACCGGCATGGGCTTCGGCCTCGAGGTCGACATGATCGCCGAGGCGCACAAGCTCGACCTCTTGACCACGCCCTATGTCTTCAACCCCGACGAGGCCCGCGCCATGACCAAGGCCGGCGCCGACATCATCGTCGCCCATATGGGTGTGACGACGGGCGGCTCGATCGGCGCGACATCGGCCAAGTCGCTCGACGACTGCGTCGTCGAGATCGACGCCATCGCCAACGCGGCGCGCTCGGTGCGCAAGGATGTCATCCTGCTTTGCCATGGCGGCCCGATTTCGATGCCCGACGACGCCCGCTACATCCTCTCCCATGCCAAGGGCCTGCACGGCTTCTATGGCGCAAGCTCTATGGAACGGCTGCCGGCGGAAGCCGCGATCGCCAAACAGACGGCCGATTTCAAGGCGGTGACACTTGGTGGTGACAAGACCACGAAGAAAAAGAAGGGATGATGAGACGATGACTGACACGAGCAAGGTATTTGTCTACCCGAAGGACGTCAGCGCCTTCGGCTTCGACTGGGGCAGACTGGCGCTGACGGTGGCGCCCGAGGTGAATGGTGCGACCCGCTTTTCCGGCGGCGTCGTCGACCTGCCCTCCGGCAAGGGTCACACACGCCACAATCATCCCGGTGCCGAGGAAATCATCTTCGTCATTTCGGGCCATGGCGAACAGATGGTCGAGGACGAGAAGGGCAATCCGGTGATCGAGAAAGTCGGTCCCGGCTGCACCATCTATGTGCCGGAAAGCCGCTTTCATTCGACACTCAACACCGGCGACGGGCCGATGCAGCTTTTCGTCGTCTATTCGCCGGCAGGGCCTGAACTGGTTTTGCGCGAGCTGCCGGATTTCAGGCTGATTCCGCCGGGACAGTGATGAACTCGTTCTAGGGCAGCGCTGCCCCTCATTGTCCTGCCGGACATTTCTCCCCGTATAGTGGCGGGGAGAAAGACGCAGTCATCGGCGCTTTCGCTAGTTTTCAACGCCGCAAATAGGCGCCGAGGGCGCGGCTGCCCTCTTCTCCCCGTCACTATACGGGGAGAAGGTGCCGGCAGGCGGATGAGGGGCAGCGCCAGCCTTGGGTTCTATAAAATCCCACCCTGGTTCCACCCCCGCCCCCGATCACCGAACATCACATAGCCGGTTTCGGTGACCGCCAGCGTATCCTCCAGCTTGATGAAGCCACGCGTCGGGTGGAGCATGGTCGTCTCCACCGACAGCACCATGTTCTTCTCCAGCGGCTTGGCCGCATAGGTGCCTTCATAGGTCACCGGATGGTTGGTCATCAGGAATGGCGCTTCATGCGTGATCAGCCCCATGCCATGGGCGAAGAAATCCGTGTAGGGCGCGACCTTCGAAGCCTTCAGCACGCCCTCAGCGTGCGAAATCATGTCGCCGCCCAGCGTGCCCGCTTTGACTTTTGAGAAGGCCGCCTGCTGCACCGTCTCGACCTCGGCCAGCAGATCTTCCAGTTCGGCATCCGGTTCGCCGAGAATGCCCATCCGGCAGAGGTCGCCGATATAGCCATGATAATTGCCGCCGGAATCGATCGACAGCACCTCGCCTTTCTTCCACGCCTGCGGTGAAGCGGCGCGGTTGTGGCTGGCGCCCAGCGTCAGCAGGCAATATTCGAAATGAATGCCGCGATTGGTTTCCTCGCGCCGCAGATGCTCGATGATCTCGCTCTTGGTCGTGCCTTCGCGCGCCCAGGCAATGGTCGCCAGCATGGAATCGGTGATCAGTTCGGAGGCCGTGCGCAGCTTCTCCAGTTCGGCATCGGTCTTGATCGCGCGCATGCGCTCCAGCATGTCGGTCGCGTCGATCAGCCTGGCGTCCGGCAACGCCTTGCGGATCAGCGTATAGGCGTCCGACGGCAGGAAGCCGGGCTCGATGCCGATGCGGGCGCCCGCCTTGCCGATCTTCTGCAGATGCTCGACAGCGAGATTGGCGGCGTCGAGCGTGCCCCAGCAGGCAGCGTGCAGCGTCGGCGTCCAGAACGGGTTGTTCTGATGCTCGCCGCCCTCCATGCGGTTGCCGATATAGGCGGCATGGTCCGGCCCGCCCTTTTCGTACACGACGATCGGCAGGTATCGGCTGTGGCCGATCGCATCCATGGCGGCGAAGAAGATGAACTTGTAACCGCCCAGCAGATATTGCGTGTTGTGCTTGGAGGTGGCGAGCAGCACATCGATGCCGGCCTCCTCCATCAGCCGGTCGACCCTTGCCTGGTCGAACGGGATATTGCCGACGGCATTCTTGCCCGGAGCAATGTTCATCTCTCTCTCCCTGAATTGCCTGGGATCGCCGGCCGTTCCGCTCGCGATCCCCTGGCTATGGCTCAAATCTGCACCATTTTGCCCGTTCTGGTCCAGCCAGAAATAGGACAAACAGCACTGTTCGATGTCATCATATGGTCGCCCGACGCATATTCAATCAATCTGGTCCTACCAGATTGATTGAATTGAGCCGCATGTTCCAAACTGGTCCAGCGGACGAAAATTTCAAAGCCAAGCGAGGATGCGCCAATTCCGTCTCTGGCGAAACCCTCGGCAAGGCTCATAATCGCCGCCGCAAGGGATGCTGGCGGGCTTGCCGGCGTCCGAGGGGTATTGGCGCACCCGACCGGGTCGCGGAGAGGACGGAGTTCGATCATGTCAGGTTTCACGATTTCCAGACGCACGATGCTTGCCGGCTCGGCAATGCTGCTGGCCTCCACCGCCATGCCGGCACCGAGCTGGGCGCAGACGCCGAAGAAGGGTGGACGGCTGGTGCTTGCCGCCGATTCCGAACCACGCAACCTCAACCCGGCGATCGTCGCCTCCAACGGCGTCTTCTTCATCTCCAGCAAGATCGTCGAAACGCTCGCCGAAGCCTCCTACGACGGCAAGGACGGGCTCGCGCCACGGCTGGCGCTGAGCTGGGAGGGTGCCGCCGACGGGCTCTCGGTGACGTTCAAACTGCGCGACGGCGTCAAATGGCATGACGGCAAGCCGTTCACCTCGGCCGACGTCGCCTTCTCGGCGCTGCAGATCTGGAAGCCGCTGCAGAATCTCGGCCGCACCGTGTTCAAGGATCTGGCCAGCGTCGACACCCCGGACGATCTCACCGCCGTGTTCAAATTCGCCAAGCCGACGCCGTTCCAGCTGATCCGCAACGCGCTGCCGGCGCTGAGCAGCGTGGTGCCGAAGCACATCTACGAGGTTGGCAAGATCGAGGACAACCCGGCCAACAACGCGCCCATCGGCACCGGACCGTTCAAATTCGCAGAGTACAAGGCCGGCCAATATTACCGGCTGACCAAAAACACCGACTACTGGGGCAAGGACGAGCCCTATCTCGACGAGATCATCTATCAGGTGCTGCCGGATCGCACGTCCGCGGCGAGCGCGCTGGAGGCCGGAGAGATCCAGCTCGCGGCCTTTTCCGCCGTGCCGCTGGCCGACCTCGACCGCATCTCGAAAGTGCCGGGCCTGAAAGTGATCACCAAGGGTTACGAAGGGCTGACCTATCAACTCGTCGTCGAGATCAATCATCGCCGCAAGGAACTGGCCGACGTCAAAGTGCGGCAGGCGATCGCACATGCCATCGACAAGGATTTCGTCGTCAAGACGGTGTTCCTCGGCTATGCCGCGACAGCCACCGGCCCGGTGCCGAAGAACGATCCACAATTCTACACCGCCGATGTGCCGACCTATGCCTTCGACGTCGCCAAGGCCAACGCGCTGCTCGATGAAGCCGGCTACAAGAAAGGCCCGGACGGCAAGCGCTTCACGCTGAAACTGCTGCCTGCGCCCTATTTCAACGAGACAAAACAGTTCGGCGACTATCTGCGCCAGGCGCTCGCCGCCATCGGCATCGACGCTGAGCTGGTCAACAACGACTCGGCCGCGCACATCAAGGCGGTCTACACCGACCACGCCTTCGATCTCGCGGTCGGTCCGCCGGTGTTCCGCGGCGATCCGGCGATCTCGACCACCATCCTGGTGCAGAGCGGCATTCCGGACGGCGTGCCGTTCTCCAACCAGGGCGGCTACAAGAACGATGCGCTCGATGCGCTCATCGCCAAGGCATCGGAGACGCTCGACGCATCAGCCCGCACCGACCTCTACAAGGAATTCCAGAAGGCGGTGGCTGCCGACCTGCCGCTGATCAACGTCGCCGAATGGAGTTTCATCAGCGTCGCGCGAGACACCGTCGGCAACATCGCCAACAACCCGCGCTGGGCGGTGTCGAACTGGGCGGACACGTATTTGGAATCGTGACAGAATTGCGCGGATGAAAATTCGCGAAATCATCGTAGGCTTTGAGTTCTACGAGGCCCCCCTCTGTCCTACCGGACATCTCCCCCTCAAGGGGGGAGATTGGCCGCTTGTCTGTCCCGCGAATTCTTCAACGTTGGAGATTGGCGAAGCCAAAAGAGACAGCCGATTTCCCCCCTTGAGGGGGAGATGTCCGGTAGGACAGAGGGGGGTGCCTAGGCGCGGTCCTAATCAACGTATCGCCAACCCATCGACGCCCCCATGAACCGCGCCCTCACCCTTCTCCGCCGCCGCCTCGTCGGCAGCGTCTTCGTGCTGCTGATCGTCGTCATCGGCACGTTCCTTTTGCTCGAGGCCGCCCCCGGCGACGCCGTCGACGCCTACATCGTCTCGACCGGCGGCGACGCCGGCATGATCGAATTGCTGCGTCATCGCTGGGGCCTCGACCAGTCGGAGCTGACGCGGCTGGCTAACTATCTCTGGGCGCTGTTGCATCTCGACCTCGGCCAGTCGGTGACCTTCTCCCGACCGATCCGCGATGTGATCCTCGAACGCCTGCCCAACACGCTGCTGTTGATGGTCAGCGCCACCGTGCTCTCCTTCGGGCTCGGCTCGGCACTCGGCATCTATGCCGGCGCCCGGCCGGGCAGTTTCCGCGACCGCTTCCTGTCGATCGGCTCGCTCGGACTCTATGCCGTGCCGGGTTTCTGGCTCGGACTGGTGCTGATCGTCGTCTTTGCCGTCGACCTGCGCTGGCTGCCGATCGGCGGCATCGAGACCCTGGCTTCCGACAAGACCGGCCTTGACCGCGCAGCCGACATCGCCGTCCATCTTATCCTGCCTGTTTCGGCCCTCGGCTTCATCTACCTGGCGCTCTATCTGCGCATGATGCGCGCCGGCATGGCCGAGGTCTGGCGACAGGATTTCGTCTTGGCCGCGCGCGCCAAGGGATTATCACGCCGCCGCATCGTGCTCGCCCACGTCGCCCGCAATGCACTGCTGCCGCTGGTCACCATGCTCGGCCTGCAGTCGGCGCAGATGCTCGGCGGCAGTGTCGTCATCGAGAGCGTCTTTTCCGTGCCCGGCCTCGGCCGGCTGGCGCAGGAGGCAGTCGCCTCCCGCGATACGCCGCTTCTGCTCGGCATTATTCTCACCAGCGCCGTCCTGGTCATTGTCATCAACCTTGCCGTCGACATCGCCTATGCCTTCCTCGACCCGCGCGTCGGCGCCAGCGAGGCCGGCGCATGAGTGCCCTCCGCCGCTTTCTGCGCACGCCCGAGGCGGTCGCCGGCGCCATCCTCCTGGCGGCGCTGATCGCCATGGCGCTGTCGGCGTCGCTGCTGTTCCCCGGCGATCCGCAAGCGATTGCCGGGCCGGCGCTGCTGCCGCCGTTCCAGGACTGGTCGCTCCCGCTTGGCACCGATCGGCTTGGCCGCGACGTGCTGGCCGAGCTTTTTCATGGCGCCCGCACATCGCTGGCTGTCGGGATCGCCGCCGCGGCCGCCGCACTTGTCGTCGGGGCAGTGGTCGGCACATTGGCCGGCTTTGCCGGCGGCCTCGTCGACGAGGTGCTGATGCGCATCACCGACGCCTTCCAGACCGTGCCGAGTTTCCTGCTGGCACTGGCCTTCGTCAGCGTCGTCGGACCGTCGCTCGGCATCGTCGTGATCGCCATCGCGCTCGGCACCTGGACCGGACCAGCCCGTGTCGCCCGCGCGGAAGTCCTCTCCATTCGCGAACGCGATTATGTCGCCGGCGCCAGGGTCATCGGCATGCACCCGCTGGCGATCGCCTTTCGCGAGGTGCTGCCCAATGCCTTGCCGCCGGTGCTGGCGATGTCGTCGGTGATCGTCGCCGCGGCGATCCTCACCGAGGCGGCCTTGTCGTTCCTCGGCCTGGGCGATCCCAACCGGGTCACCTGGGGCGGCATGATTGCCGAAGGCCGCGCTGTCCTGCGCACCGCGCCCTTCTTGTCGATCGTCCCGGGCATAGCGCTGGTGCTGACCGTGCTCGGCGTCTATCTCGCCGGTGAAGGCCTCGTCGAGACGACGGCGGTCAGGAGAGGCCTGTCGTGACCACCCTGGCTTCGATCCGCGACCTGACGGTGACCTACCGCCGCGACGGCAGCGAGGTGGCGGCGCTGAAGGATGTCGGCCTCGACATAGAGGCTGGCGAGCGCTTGGCCATCATCGGCGAAAGCGGTTCGGGCAAGAGCACGCTGGCGCTGGCGATTGCAGGGCTGCTGCCGGCAAGCACCAAGACTGAAGGAAAGATCGATTGGTTCCTACCGTCGACGTTGGGCGCCAAGGCACCCCCCTCTGTCCTGCCGGACATGTCCGGCAGGACAGAAGGGGGCCTCGTAGAGCATAGACCGCAAATGCTCTTCACCAGATCAAGTCACCCTCCCCTCGGTGGCCGCGATATCGGTTTCGTCTTCCAGGACCCATCCGCCAGCCTCGACCCCGTAATGCCAATCGGCAAACAAATCGCCGAAGTCGCCCGCACCCATCTCGGCCTCACCTGGTCCCAGTCCTATGCCAGGGCCAAAACCCTGCTCGAACGCGTCCGGCTGCCCGATCCTGACTCGGCCCTGCGCGCCTTCCCGCACCAGCTTTCCGGCGGCCAAAAGCAGCGTGTGGCGATCGCCGCCGCCATTGCGGCCGGTCCGAAATTGCTGATCGCCGACGAAGCGACCGGCGCGCTCGATACCATCGTGCAGGCCGAGATCGTCGCCTTGATCCGACGCCTGGTGACCGAGGACGGCATGACGCTGCTGTTCATCAGCCATGACATCGCGCTGGCGGCCGAGCTTGCCGGGCGCATCGCCGTTTTCCGCCATGGGCAGTTGGTCGAGCTTGGCATGACGGCGCAGATTGTCGGCGCCCCGGCCCAGCCCTATACGCGCGCATTGCTCGATGCCCATATCGGCCTCGACACCAAGCCGCTGCTGAACCGAGCCGGGCTCCACGCATGAGCCTGCTGGCGGTGTCCAATCTCACCAAGCGCTACCGTCGAGGCGACAACACCATCGCTGCAGTCGACGATGTCTCCTTTCACATCGAGCCGGGCGAAACGCTGGCGTTGGCCGGACCCTCCGGCAGCGGCAAATCGACGATCGCGCTGGTGGTGCTGCGATTGATCGAGCCGGACGACGGACGCATCGAGTTCGAAGGCGACGATTTCCTGGCCCTGCGCAGCGCAGCACTGCGTGCCCGCCGCGCGCGCCTGCAAATGGTGTTCCAGGACCCGCTTGCCGCCTTCAACCCGCGCGCCACAGTGGCGCGTGTGCTCGACGATCCCTTGCGCATCCATGGCATCGCTTCCCGCAGCGAGCGCCCGCGCCGCATCGCCGCCTTGCTGGAGCGCGTCGGGCTGACGGCGGACCTCGCCCCGCGTGCCATCCACGAAATCTCAGGCGGTCAGCGGCAGCGCGTCGCCATTGCCCGCGCCATCGCCACGAAGCCGTCGCTGATCGTGCTCGATGAAGCGGTGTCGGCGCTCGACGTTTCCGTGCGCGGGGAGATCCTCGAGCTTTTGCTCGACCTGCAGCGCCAGGAAAAGATCGCCTATCTCTTCATTTCACATGATCTCGGCGTCATCCGGTCGGTCGCCCACCGCGTCATCCTTCTCGACGCCGGCCGGGTTGCCGAGAACGGCGATGCCCGAACCGTCATCGACGCACCGCAATCGGCCATCGGCAAGGCGCTGGTGGCGGCAGCACCGAGATTGAACCGGGCCCTGATGCGGCTGGCGTCGGCCGGCCACGATTGAGACCCGGCCGCTACCACCCGTCCGCTCAATAGCCGACGGTGAAGCGCTGCCTGATGTGGGCCGGCTTCTCGATCTCGTCGACCATGACGATCGCGTAGTCCTCGAAGGAAATGCTGCTGCCCTTGTCGGAGGCGAGAAGCGTGTCCTTGCCGAGGCGGAATTTGCCGGTGCGCTCGCCAGGCACGAACATGGCGGATGGCGACAGGAACGTCCAATCGAGGTCGTCGACCGTCTTCAATCTGTCGAGAAAGTCGGCGCCCTTCTGCGCTTCTGCCTTGTAGATCGCCGGGAAGTCGGGGCTATCGACCAGCCGTTTGCCGGGCGCGACTTCGAGACTGCCGGCGCCGCCGACGACGAGATAGCGCTTCACGCCGGAGGCGCGAACCGCCTCGATCAGCGTATCGGCATCGCTGTCCAGGAAATGCACGGAGCTGATCACCGCGTCATGGCCGCGGAGCAGGTCCGCGAGACCTTGTCTGTCGAAGACATCGCCCTTCCTCGCCGTCACGCCCGGAAGCGCGACGATCTTTTCCGGGTTGCGCGCAATGCCGGTGACGGTGTGGCCGCGATCGGAGAGTTCCTTGAGAAGGCGCGAACCGACGGCGCCCGATGCACCAATGAGAGCGACTTTTGCCATGTCTGTTTCCTTGTTCCTTGTGGAGGTTTTCTGGGAGGATGGGATCACGCCGCCGCGATGTGGGCGACGAGATTGTCGAAGCTGCCGAACAGCGCGTTCGAACCGATGAGCCGGGGCGCATCGTTGCGGATGACCGCGAGCGAAGGCACGCCATCGGCATGTAGGCGCTGGAACAGCGCACGGCCACGGCCAACCTGATCGCGGTGAGCCGCCAGCAATGTTTCGGTCGGCGCCTTGAGCATTTCGGCGGCGTCCGCCATGCCGTCGGCGGCGAGCACCTCGGCCACACCGCCGATCGTCACGACATCGCGTCCTTCTACATAGCGCGCATGCTGGATCGTCTTCAGCGCCGCAAACCGGCGGCTAGGGTCCTCCAGGCCAGCGGCAGTGATGCCGAGTGTGGCGGCATGTGAGTCGAGCAGGGTGCCACGGACATTGAGGACATTGTGCCGGTAGGCCGGCGTGAACGATTGTCGGGTCAGGCGCTCGATGCGCTGGTCGTTCGCCCAGGCGTGCGCCGCAAAACCTTCATCCATCGGACGCGCGCCGGCGCCGGAAAACAGGCCGGTCGGCAGCAGCTCGACGCGCACGCCGGCGGCCGACAACCGGCCGAGCATCCGGGTGGCACCATAGCACCAGCCGCAGAGGGGATCGAAAAGATAGGTCACTTCTGAATTGTTCATAATCGCTGCTACCCATGATCCGGCTGCCGGCTTGATCGAATGCCGTTGGCTGATATGTGGCAGGTGGGGGTCTTGCGATAAATGGCACCCAATAATACAAACTGTATGATCCAATCAGACAAAGGGCAGCCAGCTTGGCCGAACTTCTGAACCTCAATCGGCTCGCCTACTTCACCACGGTGATGGAAACCGGCTCGTTCACGGCCGCAGCCAACCGGCTTGGCGTCGCCAAGGCCGTGGTCAGCCATCAGATCGGCAAGCTCGAAGAGGAACTGGGCGCAACGCTGCTGCAGCGCACGACCCGGCGTGTCACGCCGACCGAAGAGGGGCGCCTCTTCTATGACCGCGCGATGATCATCCTGCGGGAAGCGGAGGCCGCCTATGGCGAAATCTCGCGCGGGACCGTCGAACCGAGCGGAACGCTGAGGCTGACGGCGCCGCTCGACTACGGCACCAAGATGGTGGCTCCGGTCATGGCGGCCTATCTCAGAACCTATCCGCAGATGCGCGTCGAGGCGATCTTCGACGACGCCGTCAGCAATCTGGTGGACGAGCAGATCGATCTCGGCATCCGCGTCGGCTGGCTCACCGATTCCTCGAACCAGGCGCGGCGGCTGGGGACGATCCGGCAAATCGTGGTGGCGAGCCCTGGCTTCGCGGCGAGCCTGCCGCCGGACCTGACGCCGCGCCAGGCAAGATCGCTGGCCTGGGTCGGCAACACCCAGTTGCGCGGCATCGGCCAATGGCTGTTTTCCAGGGATGGCGAAACGGTGCTGACCGAGCTCAATCCGGTCCTCATGTGCGACAAGAGCCCCGCCGCCCTTGCTTGCGTGCTCGTCGGCATCGGGCTGGGCGTCTTTCCGGACTACAGCGTCAGCGACGATATCGCCGAGGGGCGGCTGGTGCCGGTATTTGCCGACTGGAGCCTGCCGTCAGGCGGCATCCACGCAGTCTTTCCGCCGGCCCGGTTCCGGCCCGCCAAGGTGCGCACCTTCGTCGATCTGCTCGCGGCGGCCGAGAAGCGGCGATCGCGCGGTGTTGCCACGGCTTGAAGCCGATGGCGGTCAGCGGGCCTCTTGCAGGATCATCTCGGCTGCCTTCTCCGCGATCATGACGACCGGCGAGTTGGTGTTGCCCGAGACGATTGTCGGCATGATCGAGGCATCGACCACGCGCAGCCCGGCAAGCCCGTGAACACGCAGGCCGTCGTCGACCACCGCCATCGTATCCGAACCCATCTTGCAGGTGCCGACGGGGTGGAAGATCGTCGTGCCGATATCGCCGGCCTTGCGGATGAGCTCTTCATCGCTGTCATACTGCGTGCCGGGCAGCATCTCTTCCGGCGCAAAGCGCGCCACCGCCCGAGCCTTCATCAAACTGCGGACATGGCGCAACGACGCGACGGCCACGCTGCGGTCTCCCTCGGTGGAAAGATAGTTCGGCCGGATCTTCGCCGTCTCCCGCGCGTCGGACGAACCCATGTGCACGCTGCCCCGGCTTTCCGGACGCAGATTGCAGACCGAGACGGTGACCGCGGGAAAGCGATGCAGCGGCTCGCCCAGACGGTCGGTGCTCAGCGGCTGCACATGATATTCCAGATCGGGCGTTGCGAGGCGCGGATCGCTCCTGGCGAAGATACCGAGCTGGCTTGGCGCCATCGACAGCGGCCCGCTGCGCTTGAGCGCGTATTCCAGCCCCATCGACGCACGGCTGACCAGATTGTGGTAACGCTGGTTGAGCGTGGCAGTGTTGGCGACCTTGAAGACGGTGCGGATCTGCAGATGGTCCTGCAGGTTTTCTCCGACGCCTGGCAAAGCATGACGAACATCCACGCCGATGCCCGAGAGCAGGTCGGGGCGCCCCACCCCCGACAGTTCGAGCAGCTTGGGCGAGTTGATGGCGCCGGCCGCAAGGATCGTCTGTCCAGCGCGGACCTGATGCAGGCGGCCGCCTTGGCGGAAAACCAGTCCGGTGACGCGCCGGCCGTCGAATTCGAGCCGTTCGGTTTCCGCGCCGAGCACTACGCGCAGGTTCTTGCGCCCCGCTATACCGCGCAAAAACGCCTTCGATGTGTTCCAGCGGACGCCCTTCCTCTGGTTGACCTCGAAATAGCCCGAGCCTTCATTGGTGCCGGTGTTGAAGTCTTCGGTGCGCGGAATGCCGAGTTCCTCGGCCGCGTCTCGGAAGGCGTCGAGGATCGGCCATGAAAGCCGCTGCCGTTCGACCCGCCACTCGCCGCCGCTGCCGTGCATGGCGCTCTTGCCACCATGGAAGTCTTCCGACTTGAGGAAGTAAGGCAGGACATCGTCCCAGCCCCAGCCTGCATTGCCGGCCTGGCGCCAGCCATCATAGTCGGCAGCCTGGCCGCGCATGTAGATCATGCCGTTGATCGATGAACAGCCGCCAAGCACCTTGCCGCGCGGATAGTTGAGGCTGCGTCCGTTGAGACCGGCTTCCGGCTCGGTCTTCATCATCCAGTCGGTACGCGGGTTGCCCATGCAGAAGAGGTAGCCGATCGGGATATCGACCCAGTGATAGCGGTCGCTGCCGCCGGCCTCGAGCAGCAGCACCTTGTTGCGCGGATCGGCCGAGAGCCGGTTGGCGAGCACGCAGCCGGCGGAGCCGGCACCGACGATGACGTAGTCGTAACTGCCGAACGGAGACGGTGAAGCTTCGGTCACGTGCGCGCCTGCTGTCCGGCGATGCGCTCCCACATCGGGGTCATCGCCTGGTTGATCTCGCCATAGAGTCGATACCGCCGTGCGTATGCGTGAGCAACCGTCTCGTTGGGTACAAAATGTCGGGCGGCCGCTGTCATGGCGGTTGCACCGGCACTGTAGTCCGCGAAAATGCCGACGCCGGTGCCCGCCGCGATCGCCGCTCCCAGCGCGCCGGTTTCGCGGCTGCGCGCCACGGTGACGGGCACGCCGAGCACATCGGCGAAAATCTGCGGCCAGACGCTGCTGCGCGAGCCGCCGCCGGACAGCACCACCTGGTCGAAATCGGCGCCCGCTTTGTGCAAGGTCTCGACATGGCGCTTATGCTCGAAGGCGACCCCCTCGAACAGCGCACGCAGCAGATGGGCTCGGCTGTGCCAGCCGGCGATGCCGTAGAAGCCGGCGCGCGCATGGCCATTCTGCTGCGAGCCATAAAGGAAGGGATGATAGATCGGGATGTCGCTGTTGGGATCGACGGACGCCACCAGTTCGCTGCACAATTCGAATGGCGACTTGCCGGCTTCGCCGCCATGTTCGAGGAATTCGCGAACGATCCATTCGAGATTGGCGGCCGAGGTGGCACTGGATTCGATCGCCAGATAGCGCTGGCGATCGAAAGTCGACAGCATGAAGATCGAAGGGTCGCGGATCGGCTTGTCGGTGATGACCTGGTTGATGCTCCAGGTTCCGGCGATGACCGAGGCGGCACCGGTTCTGGTCACGCCCGAACCGACCGCGCTGGCGACGACATCGAACAGCCCGGCGACGACCGGCGTGCCGGCGCGCAGTCCCGTCAGGGCCGCCACCTCCGCGCTGACATGGCCGGCAATGTCGGCCGATTCCAGCACTGGCGGCAGCAGGTCCATGCAATCGCCGAGCCCATAGGCGGCAAGCAGGTCCGGCTCGTAGCGGCGGTCCTGCATCTGCAGCAGGCCGCAGCCCGACATATCTGAAGTATCGCTGCTGCGCGCACCTGTCAGGCGGTTGACGACGAAATCCTTGCACAAGAACACAGTTCCAATGCTGGCAAACAAAGCCGGCGAAAAGCGCTTGAGCCAGGCAAGCAGGGTCGGCGTCTGCGCCGCCCACGGCCGCTGCAGGCAATGTGCGTAGGTGCGGTCGCCGACATTCTGTTCTGCCCATTCGGCAACGATGTCGACGGCGCGTGTGTCGAGCGACTGGATGCCGATCAATGGCGCGCCCGCACGATCGAGCGCGTAGAGCCCGTTGCCATGGCCGGCGCAGCCGATGGCGACGATCTCGCCGGCGTCGATACCGGCTTCAGCGATGCATTGACCAATGACCGAGACCGCATTGCGCCAGAGTTCGTCGAGGTCGCGTTCGACATGTCCGGGCTTTGGCATGGACGAGCGGCCGTCACGGGCGGCGAATGCCAGTTCGCGGCCCGACAGGTCGAAGAGAATGGCCTTGATGACGGTGTTGCCGGCATCGAGACCGAGGATATAGCTTGCCATTGGCGCCTCCCGAGGCCGCAGCCTATGCCTGGTTGTACAGATCCCAGGCTGCGCCGCCATCGGCATCGTCGTGAATGATTGCCATCAGCCCGCGCACGACAGCGCTCGGGTTGGCATGCTGGTAGATGTTGCGCCCATAGACCATGCCAAGCGCACCCTGTGCCATCAAGGCGGCCGACTTGTCGAACACGGCACGCAGATCCTCCTTGCCGCCGCCGCGCACCAGCACCGGGCAGCGCGCCGCCTCGACGACGCGGTGGAAGTCGTTGGGATCGGTGGTCGGGTCGGCCTTGACGATATCGGCACCCATCTCGCGGGCAAGCCGGGTCAAGGTGACGATCTTATCGGCGTCGCCGTCGACCATGTAGCCGCCATGCTCGGTGACCGGCAGCATGGCCAGCGGCTCGATCATCAGCGGCAGGCCGTATTTCTCGCAATCGGCGCGCACGCGGGCGATGTTCTGCACGCATTGGCGGAACAGGTCCGGCTCGTCGGGTAGCATGAACAGATTGACCACGACGCAAGCCGCATCCATCTCGATGGCGCCAAGCAAGGGCTCGGCTTCGTTCTGCAGCACCGCCCACATCGCCCGGTGGCGTATCCTGTTATAGGGATTGCCCATGTCGATGCGCATCACCAGCGCCGGCTTGTCCTTGCCAGGCCCGGCCTGCAGCAGGTCGGCCTGGCCGTAGTTCATCTGGATGGCGTCGGGGCCGGCCTTGACCAGCTGGTTGACCACGCTGGCCATGTCTTCCAGCCCGGCAAGGAAACTCGGCTCGTTGCAGACGCCATGATCGATGGCGACGTCGAGGCAGCGGCCGCCGCCGAACAGCCGGTTCATACGGACTTTCTTGTTTACGCGCATAGGGCGCTCCTTTGATGTGTCTGGAGGTCGATGCCGTGCCGGTCGGCCAGCAAGGCGAGGAAGGTCGAGCGCTCGGTGGCAGCCTCGCTGGCGCTCCAGTCCTTGTGCGCCGCCAGCATGTCGAGAACGGCGTTGACGAGGTCGAAGCTGAGACCGCCTGAAATGGCGATGGTGGTGCGGCGCAAGAACAGGTCGGCAAGGCACTCGATCTGCTCGCGCTCGATGATGCGCCCTATCTCGCTTGCCGAATAGTCCGACAGTGGCAGCATCTGTTCGCCCGCCGGGTGCGAAACGAAATCCCTGGCCGACGTGCCATAGCGCTGCAGAAGCGTTTGCGCGCGCTCGACCGTCAGGCCATGCTCGGCGGCGAATGATGCGCACCAGGCGTCCGGATCGGCCGGAAAATCACGGCCGCCACCGATGGCCATGTCCTGCGTGCCCTGGCTGCGCGCGAGGCCGAGCCGCTTCAGTGCCATGTCGGCGGCCAGCGCTCCAAACGAACGGAAGGTGGTCCACTTGCCTCCGATCATGCACAGTGTCGCCGGCAGGTGCCCGCTCGCTTCTACGAACTCGCAAAAATGATCGCGCGGTATGCGGCTGGTAAAACTGTCCTCGCTGGCGGGCAAGGGTCGCACGCCGGCGAAGCGGAACACGATCTGGTTTTCAGCTACTTTGATCGAGGGGAATACAAAGGCGAGCGACTGCAGGATGTAGCGCTGCTCGTCCTCCTCGCAACGCACCTTGTCCGGATCGTCGACCCGGATGTCGGTCGAGCCGATCAGCACCTTGCCGAGATAGGGAAACAGGATGCAGATGCGCCCGTCCTCGTTCTCGTAATAGACCATATGGCCGCCGAGCGCGTCGAACAGTTCTGCATTGTCGACGATGAGATGCGAGCCCTTGGTGCCGCCCATCATCGTCTGCGCCGCCGCCCCGACGGCCTTGTTGGTCAGGTCGATCCAGCCGCCAGTGGCGTTGATCACCAATTGCGCCCGTACCGGCAGTTGTTCGCCCGTCAGCGTGTCGGTAATGGCGAGGCTATCACCTGTCGACGATACCTGAGCGTAGTTCAAGGCGCGGGCGTTCGCCGCGCTTGCCGTGGCGTCCAGCAGCATCTCCAGGCCGAGGCGTTCGGGCCGGCTCACCCAGGCGTCGTAGTAGGTCGCCGAATTGCGGATCGCCGGATTGATCGCCGGCCATTTTTTCAAGGTTTCAGCGCGGCCCCTGAACCTGTGCGTCGGCATCAAACGCCGTGCGGCGGTGAACAGGTCGTACATGGCCAGGCCGGTCTTGATGACCAGCGCACCACGCCGGCTCGGCCGCCGCGTCAGACCCAGGAAACGCACCGCACCGTTGGCAAGGCCGGAGAAAATGTCGAAGATCGGCACCGTCGTCGGCAACGGGGCCACATAGTGCGGGGCATTCCTCAGCAGCCGGTCACGTTCGAGCAGCGATTCGCGCACCAGTTTGAATTCGCCGTTTTCGAGATAACGCAGGCCGCCATGCACCATGCGTGAAAGGGCGGCGCTGGCGCCGCTGCAATAATCGCCCTTTTCCGCCAGTACGACATCGACGCCTTGCAGCGCCAGTTCGCGAAAGACGCTGATGCCGTTGATGCCGCCACCGATGACGAGCACGGCGATATCAGGCCGGTCGCGCAGACCGGCTAACGTATGGCTACGGTTCATCGGGGCTGTTGCCTTTTTTTCTCAGGCATCCATCGCGGTGAGATGCGCGGCTGCCGCGGCGTCGATTGCCGCAAGCTCGCCTGCCGCAAGCGTGATCTCCCCGGCCCGTGCATTGTCGAGCGCCTGTTCGGGATTGCGCGCGCCGCACAGGGCGAAGGTGATGCCCGGCTGGGCGAGCGTCCAGGCGATGACGATCTGCGCCGTCGACGCCTGGTGGCTCTCGGCGATAGGGGCGATGGCCTCTTTCAGCTTTGCCACCTTCTGCCGGTTGGCCGTGGAAAAGCGCGGGTTGTCCTTGCGCTGGTCGTCGCCGCCGAATGTGCGGCCGGGGTCGACCGTGCCGGTGAGCAGCCCCAGCGCCAGCGACGAATAGCTGAGCGTGGCGATGTCATGGCGGCGAGTGATCGGCAGCAGGCTGCTCTCGATGTCGCGGTCGATCATCGAATAGCGCTCCTGGATCGCATCGAGCTGGCCGGCATCGATATAATGGCCGAGATCCTCGGCGCTGATATTGCTGGCGCCGATGGCGCGGATCTTGCCGGCTGCCTTGAGCTTTTCCAATACCGCCATCGTCTCGGCGATCGGCGTCGTCGGGTCCTGCCAATGGGTGATGTAGAGGTCGATATGATCGGTGCCGAGACGCCGCAGGCTCTGCTCGACCTCATAGGCGATGCCGTCGGCGCCGAGATAGCGATGCACTGGCTTGTCGTCCTGGTCGAAGAAATGCCCGCCCTTGCCCGAATGCCAGTTCAGCCCGCATTTGGTCGCGATCACCACCTTGTCGCGCTTGCCTTTGATGGCGGTGCCGACGATCGCCTCGCTGCGGCCAAGACCGTAGGCCGGCGCTGTGTCGATCAGGCTGAGGCCGGCATCGATCGAGGCTTCGATCGCCCGCACCGACTCCTTTTCGTCGGTGCCGCCCCACATCCATCCGCCAATCGCCCAGGTGCCCAGGCCCACGGCCGACGCCGATATGCCGGACTTGCCGATCTGCCGCTGGATCTGTCGAGAATTCATGCTGCCTCCTGTTCGGCCAGCTCGAGGATCTGGAGCCCCGTGGCCTCGTCCGTGACGATGGTGTCGAGATGATTTCCGCGCATTGCGGCGAGGATCGGCGCGACCTTGCTGGCGCCACTTGCAATGCCGATCGAGCGCGGGATGGTCGCGAACTCGTCAAGCGTCAGCGAGACCAACGAACGGTTGAGCGAGTAGTTGCAAAGCTTGCCCCGGCGATCGATGAGATGGGCGAGCAGCTCGCCTGTTGCCCCGGACTTCTCGATCGCCTGGCGATCGGCATTCGAGGACGGATGCAAATCGTAGTAACTGGAATCGTCGGTCAGGATGGAGCCGACACCCACCACCGCGACATCGGCCTCGCGCGCCTTGCGAAACACGTCTGCGACGGAGCTGATGCCCATCAGCATCTCGCGCTGCTGCGCGGTGTCCGCAAACAACGGCGCATGGATCTGGTAGGCGCGGCCGCCGAGCTTGTCGGCCATCAGCGAGGCGACGTGGTTGACATCGGTGTAGTGCTTGCCCTGCACCAGCCCGGTGGCGGGAATGATTTCGACGTCGTAGCGGCGCCCCGGCTTGAGACCGGCGACCAGCGCGCTGACGCCCTTGCCGCCGGTGATCGAAATGGTGTCGCCGTCCTTGATGGTGTCGAGCAGCAGCCCAGCCGCCGCCTCGCCGACCCGCTGCAGGGCGGTGTGCGGATTTTCGGAGACCGACGGCACCACCATCGCCCGCTCGATGCCGCCCAGCGCCACCAGCCGCGCTTCCAGCTCGACCAGATGATCGATCGGCGACTTGATCTTGATCTCGACGAGACCGAGCTGGTGACCGCGCTTGATCAGCCGGTTGACGGTCGCGTGCGAGATGCCGAGTTCCCCGGCGATCTCGGCCTGGGTCTTGCCTTCGACATAATGCAGGACAAGCGCCTGGTGCATCTGACGAACAGCGGCGATGTCGTCGCGGGTGTTGGGAGGGGCCATGGTCTTGTTTCGCCGCCTTTGAGGTTCAGGACTTCTTGCGGTGCAGGAAGTGATCGATCGACACCGCTGCCAGCAGGATGCATCCCTTGATCATGTCCTGCCAATAGACCGAGACATCGAGCAGGATAAGCGAGCTCGTCACCACCGACAGCAGAGCCATGCCGAGGATCGCCCCGAAGATGGTGCCCGAGCCGCCATTCAGCGAGGCGCCGCCGATGACGGCCGCGGCGATGATGTTGAGCTCCATGCCGGCGCCGAAGGTCGGCGTCGCCGCGCCGAAGCGCGCCATGTAGATGACGCCGGCCACTCCGGCGAGGGTCGAGCACAGCACCGTGACCCAGAACTTCACCTGATTGGTCCTGATGCCGGAGAACTGCGCGGCCTTCTCGTTGGAGCCGGTGTAGAAAACCTTGCGGAAGGCCGTGGCGCGACGCAGCAGGAAGTCGAAGATCGCCACCACGACGATGAAGATCAGGATGACATAGGGGATGTTGTTGAAACTGCCCTGGCCGATGGCCTTGAAGGCCGGCGGCAAGGTGAACAGCGACAGCGGCGTGCCCTTGGTGACCACCAGGCACATGCCGCGCACGATGACCATGGCGGCCAGCGACGTGATGAAATGATTGAGCCCTATCACGGTCACGAAGAAGCCCATGGCCGCGCCGATCAGCGCGCTGACGCCGATGCCGATCAGGCTTGCCGTCCAGGGATCGAGCCCGGCGAGGAACAGCGCACCCGAGACCACCATCGAGAAACACACGACGGAGCCGACGGAAAGGTCGATGCCGCCAACGATGAGCAGGACGGTCATGCCGACGACGACGATGCCTTCGATGGAGAAGCTCATCAGCATGGCGCGGAAATTGCCCCATGTCAGGAAGTGCGGCGAGGCGAAGCTCATGGCGATGCACAGCGCCAGGATGATGACGATCAGCCCGGCCTCGCGCATCGAGGCGAGGTGAGCGAAGTTGATGCGCCGCCCGGCGGACTTGATTTCGGCGTGCACGAGCGCTTCTCCTGATTCCCTAGGCGACATTCTGGGACTGCCTTTGAATTGAACTGTCCTGGACGCCCGAGGCGAGCATGATGATGGCTTCCTCGCCGAGCTCGCTGGCGGCGAGTTCGCCGGCGATCCTGCCTTCGCGCACCACAAGAACGCGGTCGCACAAGCCAATCAGCTCCGGCAGTTCGGACGAGATGATGATGACGCCGACACCGCTGCCGGCTAGCTGGCGCAGCAGCCGGTGAATCTCGACCTTGGCGCCGACATCGATCCCGCGCGTCGGCTCGTCCATGATGATGACCTTGGGACTGACGGACAGCTGCTTGGCGATGGCAACCTTCTGCTGGTTGCCACCGCTCAGCGTCGACACAGTGGCCTCGATGCCGGCCATGCGCACGCCGAGCCTGCCGGTCAGCTCCCGCGCCTGACGATCCTCGGCCTTGCGGTCGAGCAGGCCGAGGCGCCCGGTGAGCCGGCCGAGGTCGAGCGCCGATATGTTCGCCGCGATCGGCAGATCGAGGAACACGCCGGAGCCTTTGCGATCCTCAGAGAGATAGACCAGCCCCGCCTTGACCGCATCGCCATAACTGCGCAGCCGCAGCTGCTTTCCGTCGAGCGCGACGGTTCCAGAGATCATTGGCCTGAGGCCGCAGACCGTCTGTGCGATCTCGCTGCGGCCGGCGCCGATCAGGCCGCCTATGCCCAGAATTTCGCCAGCGCGAAGCTGCAGATCGACGTCGGCGAAGCGGCGCCCATCGGAAAGCCCCTCGACCGACAGGAGAAGGCGCCCAGGCTCTTGCGGCGCCAGCTTGTCGGGATAGAGCTGGGTGATTTCGCGGCCGACCATCTTGCGCACGACATCGTCGGGTGAAACGGCGGCTATCGCATCGGTCGCCACGTAGCGGCCGTCGCGGAAGACGGTGACGCGGTCGCAGAGCGAGAAGATCTCGGCCATGCGGTGGCTGATATAGACCACCGAAATGCCACGTTCCCTAAGCCCGCGCACGATCGAGAACAGGCGTTGCGCTTCGCTTTCGGTGAGTGCGGCGGTCGGCTCGTCGAGCATCAGCACCTTGCAGTCGAGCGTCAGCGCCTTGGCGATCTCGACGAGCTGCTGGTTGGAAATGGAGAGGTCGGCGACCCTGGTGCGCACCGGAATGGGCGCGAGCAGGTCCATGACCTTCTGGGCGTCAGCGTAGAGCTTCTGGAAATTCATCAGCGGCGCGCGCCGGCAGTTGATCGCGGCCATGTAGATGTTTTCGGCAACCGTGGCGTCCTGACACAGCGCGATCTCCTGGTGGACGAGCGCGATGCCGAGACGTTGGGCGGCCGCAGGCGAGTGAATCGAAATGCGCTCACCATCGATCAGGATGTCGCCCTCGTCGGGCTGCAATACACCGGCGATCATGTTCATCAGCGTCGACTTGCCGGCGCCGTTCTCACCGCACAGCGCATGGATTTCGCCGCGCCGCAGCTCGAACCGCACGTCGCTCAGTGCCTTGACCGGGCCGAACGCCTTGGACAGGCCGCGGATTTCAAGAATGGGCGCCTGGGTCACGCCATGCTCCTGCGATGCTTGCGGGGGAGGAAGGAGGCCGAAGCCTCCTTCCCGGTTGGTCCGGCCTTGTGGAGGCCGGGGCGGCGATCGAGACTATTCCTCGATGCCCTTGGTGCCGCGACGCTTGAGGTACTTGTCCCAGTAGAAGTCGTCCGCATTGTCCTTGGAGACGATGGAGAAGCCATTGTCGACGAAGGGCACGCTCATCGGGTTGAAACCCGAACGCTTGGCGTCGTTCATCGGATCGATCAGGCCGGGATGCTTGGCCATCCACAACAGCATGAAGCCCATATAGCCCTGCATGCCCTGGTTGGGATTGACCGAGCCGAAGATCTCGCCGGCCTTGATCATGTCGAGGATCTTGGCGTTGACGTCGGCGAGCATGACGCGGATCTTGCCGCCACCTTCCTTGGCGGCCTGGGCAGCACCGATGGCCGAGTTGGCCTCCGGCATGAACACGGCGCCAAGATCAGGATGCGCCTGGGCCAGGCTCAAAACCGCCTGATAGGCCTTGGTCGGATCCTGGTTCGAAGCGGCGCGGCCGACGAGCTTCATGTCAGGCCATTTGGCTTCCATGCGGGCAACGAAGGCGTTGACGCGCTTGTCGTGGTTGTCCTGGCCGGGATTCTCCAGCACCGCATATTCGCCCTTGCCGTCCATCGCCTTGGCAACGGCGTCGGCGGCATAGGTGCCTTCGGCATTGTTGTCGGAGGTGATGTAGGAGACGCGCTTGGAATTCGGCGAGTCGGCGGCGAAGGTCACCACCGCGGTGCCCTGCTCGATGGCGCGGTTGATCGGCTCGATGAACGGATCGGAGTTCATCGGATGCACCAGTATACCCGCCGGCTTCTGCGCCAGTGCCTGGTCGAAGGTGGCGATCTGCTTGTTGACGTCGTATTCCGGCGTACCCGTATAGGCGGTCTCGCAGCCGAATTGCTGGCCGGCCTGCTTGAACATTTCATAGACCGGGAACCAGTATTCGACGCCCGAGACCATCACGTTCATGACGTATTTTTCACCCGGCTCGCATTTGAACGGGTTAGGGGTTTCGGCGCGTACCTGCATCGACCCAAAGCAGGTCGATGCAGCCGCCGCGATTGCGAGCGTGCTCAGAAATTTGCGCAAGTTTCCTCCCTTGGCCGAAGCCATCCTCAATGACCGTCGCAGGCACTCAGTGAGCGCTGCCGTATGGATTTGATGATGCCGACCTTCCTCCGAAAGCCGACGATCGGGACATTACAGCCCGGGCGCGCATTGTCAATATAATTCACATAGTGAAATATATTTCATAGTCTCCTTCAAGGGGATTTCTACGCTCCGGTCGACGAGGCTGGTCGCGGCCGCCAAGATGCCGTACGGGCTGGGCAAGGCCTTACCGGCCTTTGGCCGCGAAACCGGAGAGGGTGGTGGAGTATCCGCACGGGGGCTCGCATGGTACCCTCCCGCCGGCCGCTTGCCGGCACCATTGTCCCTTGAACGCGAACAGCCCGCCGGCTGATGCCAGGCGGGCTGTTGCTTAGTGAAGTTTGGTTTGCGGGACGGGATTTGGTTCTTTTGTCCCGCAGCTTCGGCTTCGCTTTCGGGGGCCTGAGCCTGGGCAGATCGATGGCCACCCCAGCCGCATATCAAAACGGCGCGCGGGCATTTGTGGCTGGCGGGCTGTTTTTGATGTTGGTTTTGGGGAGAGGATTTGCGTTTTCTGTCTGGCGGCTTGGCTTGGCTGGTTGCGGGCGCCTGATGACAGGCCGGCAGCACAGCACAGCACAAAACAAAAAGCCCGCACGATGGCGGGCTTTTTTGAATTTGGTTGCGGGGACAGGATTTGAACCTGTGACCTTCAGGTTATGAGCCTGACGAGCTACCGGGCTGCTCCACCCCGCGTCAATTTTTGTGTAAGCCGAGGCCTACAGATAGGTATATGGCTGACCAAATGAAAGGGCCGCTTACGCGGCCCGTGATCCCTTGGCGGGCCATTTCATAAAGAGAAGATTTTTCTCCATCCGATTTGGATGTGAGATCAACGTGCGTTTGGCAGACCTGGCAGCGACCTACTCTCCCGCGTCTTGAGACGAAGTACCATCAGCGCTGGAGCGTTTCACGGCCGAGTTCGGAATGGGATCGGGTGCAGCCGCTCCGCCATAACCACCAGGTCGGCAAAACGCACGTTGTTCGAGAAGCTTTTGAGCGAAGGCGCACAAAGAGACATCGGCAGCGGAGCTGTCGGGTGCCTCTCGGGGCTGTTCGCTGGTCTTTGTGTGCCTTTACGGTTCTTGGTCTGGCGCCTTTCGAAGCGAAGCTTCGCAAGGTCGACCGACCGTCGGCGCTGATGCGCCGCACCCACGTAGCGCCGCCCGCAGGGCGGAACAAGCGTGAGTGAGAACAGACCATCTGACTTTGTCAGATGGGCATAAGGAATGAGAACGATCAAGCCGATCGAACTATTAGTACCGGTAAGCTTCAAGCGTTGCCGCTCTTCCACACCCGGCCTATCAACGTGGTCGTCTTCCACGGTTCTCAGGGAATACTCGTTTTAAGGTGGGTTTCCCGCTTAGATGCCTTCAGCGGTTATCCCGTCCGGATATAGCTACCCTGCTATGCGGCTGGCGCCACAACAGGTCCACCAGAGATCCGTCCATCCCGGTCCTCTCGTACTAGGGACAGATCCTTTCAATATTCCTACACCCACGGCAGATAGGGACCGAACTGTCTCACGACGTTCTGAACCCAACTCACGTACCGCTTTAAATGGCGAACAGCCATACCCTTGGGACCTGCTCCAGCCCCAGGATGCGATGAGTCGACATCGAGGTGCCAAACAACCCCGTCGATATGGACTCTTGGGGGTCATCAGCCTGTTATCCCCGGCGTACCTTTTATCCGTTGAGCGATGGCCCTTCCACGCGGGACCACCGGATCACTATGACCGACTTTCGTCTCTGCTCGACTTGTCAGTCTCGCAGTCAGGCAGGCTTATGCCATTGCACTCAGCGAACGATTTCCGACCGTTCTGAGCCCACCATCGCGCGCCTCCGTTACTCTTTAGGAGGCGACCGCCCCAGTCAAACTACCCACCATACATTGTCCCGGACCCGGATAACGGGCCGCGGTTAGACATCCATAGTAATAAGGGTGGTATTTCAAGGGTGGCTCCACCTGAGCTGGCGCCCAGGCTTCAAAGCCTACCACCTATCCTACACATGCCACTACGAATGCCAATGTAAAGCTATAGTAAAGGTGCACGGGGTCTTTCCGTCTAACCGCAGGAACCCCGCATCTTCACGGGGAATTCAATTTCACTGAGTCTATGCTGGAGACAGCGGGGAAGTCGTTACGCCATTCGTGCAGGTCGGAACTTACCCGACAAGGAATTTCGCTACCTTAGGACCGTTATAGTTACGGCCGCCGTTTACTGGGGCTTCGATTCAGAGCTTGCACCCCTCCTCTTAACCTTCCAGCACCGGGCAGGCGTCAGACCCTATACGTCGTCTTGCGACTTCGCAGAGCCCTGTGTTTTTGATAAACAGTCGCTACCCCCTGGTCTGTGCCACCCTCCTCTACTTGCGTAGAAAAGGGTCACGCTTCTTCCGAAGTTACGCGTGCAATTTGCCGAGTTCCTTCAGCATAGTTCTCTCAAGCGCCTTGGTATACTCTACCAGACCACCAGTGTCGGTTTCGGGTACGGTTTATAAGGAGGAGCTATTTCCTGGAACCACGCA
>NZ_JBVVQG010000004.1:167500-170000 GCF_055811095.1 Mesorhizobium sp. WSM4833 | reverse complement strand
TGAAGCTCTCGTAGTGGTCATTCAAAGCGTAATTTGGCATTGGCAACCTCCTGCGGGGAGCGATTCCGAATCTGGCGCCGATTCGGCCATGCCTTACCTCGCGTGACTCATCCGCAGAGAATCGCCCTTCGCTTTGATTCGGCATGATCGAGGCATCGCTTCAACGCCCCTAGGCCGCTCGACCAACGGCACTTGCGGCTATTGCGGCGTGACACACCGGCCGCCGGCGCGATCGAGGATTCACATGCAGGTCGATATTCGCGGTCATCAGTCATTGTCATGGTCGAGGGTGGCCACAAAAGCCGGCTGAATAGAACACCACCCCGACCAAATTCATTTCGTATTTGACTGCAAATCATCACCGGCATCACCGATGCCTGGCACGAGGATCGGATGGCTTTGTCTTTTCCGCCTCCGATTCGGTTGATCCGGCCATGGCGGCGGCCTGGCGCTTCACTTGCCAGTCCCCCAAACGCAAACGGCCCGCGGGCTGCGGGCTGTTTTGTTGAGGCTTTGTTTGTTGTCGTACCTTGTCGGCTGAGTCCTCTTTGTGCGCCGAGGACTGCCGCTTGCGGGCACCATTGTCCCTTGAACGCGAACAGCCCGCCGGCTGATGCCAGGCGGGCTGTTGCTTAGTGAAGTTTGGTTTGCGGGACGGGATTTGGTTCTTTTGTCCCGCAGCTTCGGCTTCGCTTTCGGGGGCCTGAGCCTGGGCAGATCGATGGCCACCCCAGCCGCATATCAAAACGGCGCGCGGGCATTTGTGGCTGGCGGGCTGTTTTTGATGTTGGTTTTGGGGAGAGGATTTGCGTTTTCTGTCTGGCGGCTTGGCTTGGCTGGTTGCGGGCGCCTGATGACAGGCCGGCAGCACAGCACAGCACAAAACAAAAAGCCCGCACGATGGCGGGCTTTTTTGAATTTGGTTGCGGGGACAGGATTTGAACCTGTGACCTTCAGGTTATGAGCCTGACGAGCTACCGGGCTGCTCCACCCCGCGTCAATTTTTGTGTAAGCCGAGGCCTACAGATAGGTATATGGCTGACCAAATGAAAGGGCCGCTTACGCGGCCCGTGATCCCTTGGCGGGCCATTTCATAAAGAGAAGATTTTTCTCCATCCGATTTGGATGTGAGATCAACGTGCGTTTGGCAGACCTGGCAGCGACCTACTCTCCCGCGTCTTGAGACGAAGTACCATCAGCGCTGGAGCGTTTCACGGCCGAGTTCGGAATGGGATCGGGTGCAGCCGCTCCGCCATAACCACCAGGTCGGCAAAACGCACGTTGTTCGAGAAGCTTTTGAGCGAAGGCGCACAAAGAGACATCGGCAGCGGAGCTGTCGGGTGCCTCTCGGGGCTGTTCGCTGGTCTTTGTGTGCCTTTACGGTTCTTGGTCTGGCGCCTTTCGAAGCGAAGCTTCGCAAGGTCGACCGACCGTCGGCGCTGATGCGCCGCACCCACGTAGCGCCGCCCGCAGGGCGGAACAAGCGTGAGTGAGAACAGACCATCTGACTTTGTCAGATGGGCATAAGGAATGAGAACGATCAAGCCGATCGAACTATTAGTACCGGTAAGCTTCAAGCGTTGCCGCTCTTCCACACCCGGCCTATCAACGTGGTCGTCTTCCACGGTTCTCAGGGAATACTCGTTTTAAGGTGGGTTTCCCGCTTAGATGCCTTCAGCGGTTATCCCGTCCGGATATAGCTACCCTGCTATGCGGCTGGCGCCACAACAGGTCCACCAGAGATCCGTCCATCCCGGTCCTCTCGTACTAGGGACAGATCCTTTCAATATTCCTACACCCACGGCAGATAGGGACCGAACTGTCTCACGACGTTCTGAACCCAACTCACGTACCGCTTTAAATGGCGAACAGCCATACCCTTGGGACCTGCTCCAGCCCCAGGATGCGATGAGTCGACATCGAGGTGCCAAACAACCCCGTCGATATGGACTCTTGGGGGTCATCAGCCTGTTATCCCCGGCGTACCTTTTATCCGTTGAGCGATGGCCCTTCCACGCGGGACCACCGGATCACTATGACCGACTTTCGTCTCTGCTCGACTTGTCAGTCTCGCAGTCAGGCAGGCTTATGCCATTGCACTCAGCGAACGATTTCCGACCGTTCTGAGCCCACCATCGCGCGCCTCCGTTACTCTTTAGGAGGCGACCGCCCCAGTCAAACTACCCACCATACATTGTCCCGGACCCGGATAACGGGCCGCGGTTAGACATCCATAGTAATAAGGGTGGTATTTCAAGGGTGGCTCCACCTGAGCTGGCGCCCAGGCTTCAAAGCCTACCACCTATCCTACACATGCCACTACGAATGCCAATGTAAAGCTATAGTAAAGGTGCACGGGGTCTTTCCGTCTAACCGCAGGAACCCCGCATCTTCACGGGGAATTCAATTTCACTGAGTCTATGCTGGAGACAGCGGGGAAGTCGTTACGCCATTCGTGCAGGTCGGAACTTACCCGACAAGGAATTTCGCTACCTTAGGA
>NZ_JBVVQG010000004.1:0-162500 GCF_055811095.1 Mesorhizobium sp. WSM4833 | reverse complement strand
CGGAAGATGTCATAGCCGAACTCGGCAATGAGCCGCCGCTGATCGCGGATGGCCGCAGCGGCCCGCCCGACCGGCGCGAGGTTTCTGCACGCTGGCTGTCGGGAACATTTCTCACCGGCGTGACCTCGAGCGTGTTGATGGGCGTGGCGCTGTTCGCCGCTCTTGACGGCCGCCAGCAGCTGGCCACCCCACCCGAGATCGCCGAGTTGATCAGCCTTGCCGGCAACGGAGATTCCGGCGAAGTCGCCAAGACGACCAGGCTGGTGGCGCCGCGTCAGATCGCAAAGGCCAAGGACCGCCGCCGCATGGAAGTGTCGATGGTCACCAAGGTCGGCGACCGCGACGTCATCCACACCATGCCTTTCGTGCAGATCAAGATGGCCCTTGCCGCCGGCCACACCACCAGCCGCGCCTACCCCCCCTTCGACCCGATGCAAGTGTTCGGCGACGACGGCGACGACAATGCCCAGCCGGCGACGGCCGCTTCCGGCCAGATCTACGGCGCCAAGGTCGAAAGCGAGATGAGCCTGAAGACCGTCGATTTTCCGATCGACACGGCTTCCTTCGACGAAAAGAGCGACCTCTCCGCCGACGAGGTGGAAAAAGTGGTGCGCGAGGCCGGCACCGACCTCAGCGACGGCGCCGTGCAGGTCGCTTCGCTCCACTATGTCGATCCGCAGCGATTCGGCGAAGCCTTTGCCGAGAGCATGGCCGGCTCCTACGACGTCAAGATCGTGCCGGAAAACGTCTCGGTGGCGCCGCGAGCCACCGTTGACGACCAGGCGCCGGCTTTCGCCGAGGAAATCATCCCCTTCACCAAGGATCTCGACGTCACCGAGGCTTTTGCTGATTCGGGCTACACAGGGGAAGACGCCACCGGAATGGCCGAAGCCATCGCCAAGTTGCTCAATGCGACGGCGCTCAAGGCTGGAACCGTGCTGCGCGTCGGCCTCGAGGTTCACGGCGATGCCGCCAAGGTCGTGCGCACCAGCGTCTACGACCGGACCCAGCACATCGTCACCATCGCGCTCAACGATCGCGGCCAGTATGTGCCGGCGCAGGAACCGGATCCGAACCCCGAATTGCTGACGGCCTTCGATGATTCGTCGGCGCCGGTGGTGGTGCGCGGCAACCTGCCCAACGTCTATGACGGCATCTACCGCGCCGCCTACTCCTACGGCATGTCCAAGGCGATGACGCAGCGGTTGATCAAGCTGCTGGCGTCCGACGTCGACTTCCAGTCTCGCCTCAGCCCCGCCGACCGCATCGAAGTCCTGTTCTCGCAGCCCGACGGCGACGATCAGACCTCGGACAGCTCCGAGCTTCTCTACGTCTCGGCGACGTTCGGCGGCCAGACCCGCAACTTCTACCGCTTCCAGATGCAGGACGGCGGCACCGACTATTTCGATGAGGACGGTTCGAGTGCCGAGCAGTTCCTGTTGCGCAATCCCCTGCCCGCCGGGAAATTCCGCTCCGGGTTCGGCGCCCGCAGGCATCCGATCCTCGGCTATGTCCGCATGCACACCGGCGTCGACTGGGCAGCCCCCATCGGCACGCCGATCATCGCCGCCGGCAACGGCACGGTCGAGAAGGTCGGCTGGGCCGGCGGTTACGGCAAGCAGATCATCATCCGCCACGCCAATGGCTACGAAACCTCATACAATCACCAGAGCGCCTTTGCCAAAGGCATCGAACCGGGCGTGCACGTCCGCCAGGGCCAGACCATCGGCTTCCTCGGCCAGACCGGCCTCGCCACCGGCCCGCATCTTCACTACGAGCTGATCGTCAACGGCACCAAGGTCGATCCGATGCGTGTCCGCCTGCCGGTCGGCAAGGTGCTGAAGGGCGATGACCTCGTCGCCTTCAAGCGCGAACGCGAACGCATCGACGAACTGTTGAAGCAGGAAGACAGCGATTCGCTGAAGGTTGCGAGCGCCAAGATCGACGGTTGATCGGCTTCAGCCTGGCGTATCTTCGGCCCGTCGCGGCCATGGCAATCGATCACCGGGAATGGTCGTCCAGGCGATGACAGCCGCAAGCAGGCAAAGCAGCGCGGTCACCGAAGAAACCGCGGCAAACGCGGCGTCGCTGGCGGCGAGCCTTGTCGCATCGATGGCCGGGGCAAGCCCGGCTGGCGCCGGTTCACCAAATCCCGGGATGCCGGACGTTGCGCTCGCGTCCAGTGCATTCGCGTAGACCCACGCGGCAAGCGAGCCCATCGCCGCCACCGCGATCAGACCGCCGATGCGTGAGACGGCATTGTTGATGCCGGAGGCCGCCCCCGTGTCCTTGTCCTCCACCGCCGTCATGATCGCGGTCGACAAGGGCGACACGACCAGAGCCATGCCGAGCCCCATCAGCCCCATCAGCGGAAATGTTCCCGTCCAGAAATTGTGGATGCCGGCGTAGGTGAGCAAGGCCAGCCCGGCAAACGCAAAAGCCACGACCAGGCTGCCGCAGGCGATCGGAAAACGCGGTCCGATCCGGTCCGACAGCTTGCCGACAGGTCCCGACAAAAGCGCGATCGATGCCGACAAGGGCAGGAAGATGAAGCCGACCTCGGCCGTGCTCAGCCCCCAGCCGGCGATCAGCAGCATTGGCAGATAGAAAAGGTTGGCCGACAGCGCAAAATAGAGGAAGAACGTCGCCACATTGGCGCCGGCGAAAGCACCGACGCGAAACAGGCTGAGGTCGATCATCGGCTCGCCCTGCCGAAGCTCGAAGACGATGAAGACAGCCAGCAATACGACGCCGGCGGCAATGCTCGGCCCTGCCATGAGGCCCTCGCCGCTGGCGCTCATCGAGGTCAGCCCATAGGCAAGCGCACCGAAAGCCAATGTCGCGAGCGCTGCACCGCCGAGATCCAGGCTGCGTTTCTCCGTCGGCGCATCGGCCGGAACCTTGGCCAGCAGAAGCCAGATCGAAATCAAGCCCAGCGGCAGGTTGATGGCGAAGATCGCCCGCCAGATGCCGTCACCGAAGGCCGACAGCACGAAGCCGCCGAACACCGGGCCAAGTGCCGTGGTCAGCGCCGAAGCCGCCGCCCAGATGCCGATCGCGCGGCCGCGTTCTTTCTTCGGGTAGGCCTTGGCGATGATGGCGAGGCTGCCAGGCACCATGATTGCCGCACCGATGCCCTGCAACGCGCGAAATGCGATCAGCACAATTGCATTCGGCGCCAGCGCACAGGCAAGCGAAGCGAGGATGAACAGCGCAATGCCGGCCACGAAGGCGCGGCGCAGACCGAATCGGTCGCCGGCAGCGCCCCCGGCCAGGATCAGCGCCGAGAGCGTCAAGGCATAGGCATTGGAAATCCACTGCGCCTCGGCAAGGCTTGCGCCGAGATTGACGCGGATCGCTGGTGTAGCGATGGCCAGGATGGAGCCGTCTATGAAGCCAAGCGCCGAGGCCAGAATTGCCGCGACCAGCACAAATCGTCGCCGCGACTGCGGACAAAACGTTCCATTCGTGACCGGATTGGTCAGCGGGACGGCGGCGGCTTCACTTGGTGAATGCATGAAACCTTGCTTAAACCCCTGGCGCACCGGCAACAACCAGCCAGTGGCTTGCTGTCGCTGAAACCAGCCGTTTGGCCAGGGTCGCACCCTGTCAGATGCAAATGGCGGCAACCATGCTAGGTTTCCGGAAGGTGCCGATGGGGAAACATCGATGAAGCGGCCACTTGAAGCATCGGCTGAGGGACGCGGCCGTATCGTCGGGATCACCGATGGCGTATTCGCCATCGCGCTCACCCTGATCGTTCTCGAAATCAGGGTGCCGGCGCACGAGGCGATCCATTCCGAACGCGAGCTGCTCGCTGCGATCGCCGCCCTGGCGCCGCGTTTCCTGACCTACGCCTTGAGCTTCCTGACGCTGACCATCTTCTGGTTTGGCCAGCAGGCGCAGCATGGTCTGATCGCCAAATCCGATCGACGGCTTGCCACGCTGAACCTTTGCTTTCTCGCCTTCATCGCCTTGCTGCCCTTCTCGACCGATCTTCTGGCCGACTTCCTCGAGTTCAGAACCGCGGTGCTGGTCTACTGGCTCAATCTGCTGGCGCTCGGCGTCACGCTGTTCGCGAGCTGGCGTTATGCGGAGAAAAGCGGCTTCGTAGCAGAGGATGTCGATGCGGAAACCAAACGCACGGTCTATCTGCGCATCATCAAGGCACAGATCCTGTGGGCGGTCGGCGCCGCACTCTCGCTTGTCAGTCCCTTGCTCGGCGTCGGCTTCATCCTGGTCGTGCAGTTGGTCTATGCCGCCGCGCTTCGCGGTTCACTGCTGCGCAAGGTTATCGGCTGAGGGCCCGCCGACAAACTCCACCGTCACGCCCGGCGAAACCAATTTGGCCAGCTCCCGCGCATCCCAGTTGGTCAGGCGTACGCAGCCATGGCTCTCGGTCTTGCCGATCTTCGACGGATCGGGCGTGCCGTGGATGCCGTAGGTCGGCTTATCCAGGGCGATCCAGACCGAACCGACGGGACCGTTCGGGCCCGGCGGAATGGTCAGGACCTTGTCGTTTTGACCCTGCTTGAAATTGATGCTGGGATTGTAGGTGTAGTTCGGATCGAGCGCCACGCGCGACACCGTGTGTATGCCGGACGGTGACGGCGTATCCGACGAGCCGATGGTTGCGGGATAGGCCGCGACCAGTTTGCCGCCGGCGTCATAGGCGAAAACCTCTTTCTTGTCCTTGTCGGCGACGATACGCGCCACCGGCGTCGAAACCAGCCTGCCGAAATTGGCGACCTTGATGATCGTGCCGGGACGATTGAAATCGACCTCCGGGTTGAGCGCCTTGAGATAATTCTCGTCCATGTGAAAGCGCTCCGCGAGCGCCTCGGTCACCGACGTATAACCCATGCGGTCGAGTTGCGCCTTCTGGCTGTAGTCTTCCGGGATCGACGCGACATAAGGACCGGCCGCGTCCTCCGCTGTGATCGTGTAATTGGCGAAGGCATCGCCGCCGGATTGCGCAAGTGCCGCCTGGATGGCGACCGCGTCGGTCGATCGCAGATTGGCGCCGGTGATCTGGTTGTAGGCGGCGAGCGCCTTGTCGACATTCGAACCGAAACGCCCGTCGATGACGCCAGGCGAAGCGCCACCCCGGTCGAGCAGCACCTGAAGGGCGGCGACATCCTGGCGCGCTCCCAGCGAAAGTGCCGGGGCAACGGTGGTCTTGTCGCCGGCCTTTGGCGGCAGAGCCGCCTGATCGGCGGGTGTCGTCGGCTGGGCAGGGTCTATCGCGGCCTCGTTCAGCGGCTGGCGCTTGATGGTACCCGGCTTAGCCGGCTGCGGCGCGTCGGGATAATTGTCGTCGTAATTGCCATCGTCCTGCGGCGCCGGCGGGTAGGCTTCGGCGGAATTGTCCCCATAGGGATCGTACTCATCCGCCGGCGGCGGGATAACGCGGCCTTCCTCTTCCAACTGCTTGCGCCGGAACCGCGCCATGTCTTCCGGATCGTCGAGATAGTAGCGGTCGTCGCCTTCGGGGGCGCGGCCCAGTTCGCGCAGTCGTGTCTCGCGGCGCAAGGCGCGGCGGTCGAGCCGGGTCTGCGGCGGCTGGATGGCGATGACCTTGCCGGTATCGGCATCGACGATCACGCGGTTGCCCCTGGCGTCGTAGTAGATGTCGAGATTGCCGTCCTGGGCGACAAGGATGCCCCCGGTATCGGCAGCGCGGACAACCCTTGGCGCATTGTCCGTCGTCGGCGCGGCGAACGCCCCGGAAGACACAAGCCCGGCGGCTAGCGCCGAGAGGGCAAAGATCGTGCGGAACATGGTGGCCAAATTCTCCGGTCCGTAAATTTGCCGCCGCCGGCATTGTCTTCTGGCGAACCCCTTCGCCAGCAAACCAGTTACACCATCCTATGGTTCCAACATGAACCGGGCATGAAGATGGCGGTTTTCCGGCGCCTCAAGGAATATAGGCTAGCTTTCGGCAAGTCCCAATTCCTTGCGCGCCTGCCTGGTAAGCTTCAGGGCGACAAGGCGATGGCTCTCGCGCAGATAGTCCTTCAGCGCGGCATCATCCATGCTCTGGCTTGTCCGACGCTGGATCCATGTCATGCCGCGCGAGGCAAGATAGGGTGCGGGCCGTAGCCCCGGCTGTTCCTTGAGCACATCATAGGCGATATCGGAACATTTGAAGGTGACGAAGAGCTGCTGGCCATCGTCCCAGCCGCCGATCGCGAAGACCTTGGCCCCCACCTTCCAAACATGGGCGCCACCCCACTGGACGGCATGGGTCGTCGAAGGCAGCGAGTCGCAGAAGCTGTTGTAGTCGTCCAGTGTCATCCCCGCCCCACGTTTTATATGAAAACGCCACGCGTCCAGGAAGGACGCGCGGCGCAGGATCAGGCTGCCGCTTCCGCCGCGACGATCGTCGGTTTGGAGCGGAAATTCAGCCGGTCGGAACCGGCTGTCACCTTGACGGTCGAGCCGTCGAGGATGTCGCCGAGCAGGATCTTCTCCGCCAGTGGGTCCTGCAATTCCTTCTGCATCACCCGCTTCAGCGGCCGCGCGCCATAGGCCGGGTCGTAGCCCTTGGCCGCCAGCCAATCCACCGCCTCCTGGTCCAGCGATAGCGTGATCTTGCGGTCGACAAGCAGGCTCTCGAGCCGCTTGAGCTGGATCTCGACGATGCGGCCCATATCCTGCCGGCGCAGCCGGTGGAACAGGATCACCTCATCGACGCGGTTGAGGAACTCCGGCCGGAACGATGCCCTGACGACGTTCATCACCTCGTCGCGCACCAGATCGACATCCTGGTCCTCGGTGAGGTTGACGAGATATTCGGCGCCGAGGTTCGACGTCATGATGATCAGCGTATTGCGGAAGTCGACCGTGCGGCCCTGGCCGTCGGTCAGGCGGCCGTCGTCGAGCACCTGCAAAAGCACGTTGAACACATCCGGATGCGCCTTCTCGATCTCGTCGAACAGCACGACCTGATAGGGCCGGCGCCGCACCGCTTCGGTCAGCGCGCCGCCTTCCTCATAGCCGACATAGCCGGGAGGCGCGCCGATCAGCCGGGCGACCGAGTGCTTTTCCATGAACTCCGACATATCGATGCGCACCATGGCGCTCTCGTCGTCGAACAGGAAGCTCGCCAGCGCCTTGGTCAACTCGGTCTTGCCGACACCCGTCGGTCCGAGGAACATGAACGAGCCGATCGGCCGGTTCGGATCCTGCAGGCCCGCGCGGGCGCGGCGCACCGCTTTCGACACAGCTTGCACCGCCTCGCCCTGGCCAACGACGCGCTTGCCGATCTCGTCTTCCATGCGCAGCAGCTTGTCGCGCTCGCCCTGCAGCATCTTGTCGACCGGAATGCCGGTCCAGCGCGAGACGATATGGGCGACGTGGTCGGGGGTAACCACCTCTTCGACCATGCCGGCTTTGCCGTCCTGGGCCTCGGCCTCCTTCAGCTTCTTTTCCAGTTCCGGAATCTTGCCATAGGCAAGCTCGCCGGCGCGCTGGAATTCACCCTTGCGCTGGGCAATGGCAAGGTCGTTGCGCGCCTCGTCGAGCTGCTTCTTCAGGTCGGCGGCGAGCCCGAGCTTCTGCTTCTCGGCCTGCCACTTGGCGGTGATCTCGGTCGATTCCTCCTCAAGGCCGACGAGTTCCTTTTCCAGGCGGGCGAGCCGGTCCTTCGAAGCATCGTCCGTCTCGACCTTCAGCGCCTCGCGCTCGATCTTGAGCTGCATGATGCGGCGATCGATCTCGTCCAGCGCCTCGGGCTTGGAATCGACCTGCATGCGCAGCCGCGATGCGGCTTCGTCGACCAGGTCGATCGCCTTGTCCGGCAGGAAGCGATCGGCGATGTAGCGGTTGGACAGCGTCGCCGCCGCCACCAGCGCTGAATCCGAAATGCGCACCTTGTGGTGCTGCTCGTATTTCTCCTTCAGGCCGCGCAGGATCGAAACGGTGTCTTCCACCGTCGGCTCGTCGACGAAAACCGGCTGGAAGCGCCGGGCAAGGGCTGCATCCTTCTCGACATGCTTGCGATACTCGTCGAGCGTGGTGGCGCCGACGCAGTGCAGTTCGCCGCGCGCCAGCGCCGGCTTCAACAGGTTGGACGCATCCATGGCGCCATCCGCCTTGCCGGCGCCGACCAGCGTGTGCATCTCGTCGATGAACAGGATGATGTTGCCGCTGGCCGAGGTGACTTCGGAGAGCACGGCCTTCAGCCGCTCCTCGAACTCGCCGCGATATTTGGCGCCGGCAATCAGCGCGCCCATGTCGAGCGCCATCAGCTGCTTGTCCTTCAGCGATTCCGGTACGTCGCCATTGACGATGCGCAGTGCCAGGCCTTCGGCGATCGCCGTCTTGCCGACGCCCGGTTCGCCGATCAGCACCGGATTGTTCTTGGTGCGGCGCGACAGCACCTGGATGGTGCGGCGGATCTCGTCGTCACGGCCGATCACGGGGTCCAGCTTGCCGGCACGGGCATCCGCGGTCAGGTCGCGCGCGTATTTCTTCAGCGCGTCGTAGCCCTGTTCGGCACTCGCCGAATCGGCGGTGCGGCCCTTGCGGACATCGTTGATGACCTGGTTGAGCGCCTGCGCGGTGACGCCGGCCTTGGCCAATATGTCGGCGGTCTTGGCCGACTTTTCCATGGCGAGCGCCTGCAAGAGCCGCTCGACCGTGACAAAACTGTCGCCGGCTTTCTTGGCCAGTTCCTCGGCGGTCGAAAACACTTTCGCCAGCGGCTGGGCCAGATAGAGCTGGCCATTGCCGCCCTCGACCTTGGGCATCGCTTCGAGCGCCGTCTCGACGCCAAGCTTGACGTCGCGGACGTTGCCGCCGGCGCGTTCGATCAGCGACGCGGCCAAGCCCTCGTCGTCGTCGACGAGCACTTTCAGGATATGTTCAGGGGTGAATTGCTGGTGGTTGCGGGAAAGCGCCATAGTCTGCGCGGACTGGATAAAGCCGCGCACGCGCTCTGAGTATTTCTCAAGGTTCATATCTGTCTCCTTCCATCACCGGCCCGCTTTGCGGCACCGGATCCGATTGCGGTGACGGACCCGCTCATTCGAGCCGGGTCCAGTTGAGGCTGATATGGTGCACAGGCCCTGAACCCTCAAGACGTCCCGATATCGGCAACCACATAATATTGCACGGCCGCCCAAACGAAAACGGCGGAGATTTCTCTCCGCCGCTCAATGCCTTGAAATGCCGTTGGGTCAGTTGTCGATATCGACATTGACCGGTTGGGCGTTGCCGCTGTCGGCCGGGGCCGCAGCCACCTCGCCGGCGTCGGTCCCGGAATTGGCATTGTCACTACCGCCATCAACCTGATCGGCGTTGACGCGCGGGCGGCGCGGACGACGCGGACGACGGGCAGCACCGCTTTCGGCGGCCGCCTCGTTGAGTTCGGCCTGGGCGGCAAGACCTGCCGGGGAAAGGTTCTCGAACGACGGAGCCGGTTCGGCCGGCGCCACAGATTCGGCCGGCGAAACGGCTTCGCCCTGGACCGGGGTCTCGTTGCCCTGGGGCTGACCACCTTGCTCGGCGGACGATGAAAAGTCGCGCTGGCCGTTCTGGCCATAGCCGCCATTGGGGCGGCGATCACGATGGCGCCCGCCATTGTTGTCGCGGCCGCCATTGTTGCGCCCGCCATTGTTATCGCGGGCCTCGCGGCCACCTTCCCGGTTCAGCGCGACCTCGGCCGGCGTACCTTCGATAACCGGCTGCGGGCCGGCGCCATGGTTGACCACCGGGATCTGGACGTCGGAAGCAGCGTTGCTGTTGTTGCCGCTATTGTCGAAATCGTCGCGGTCCTCATCGCCGTCATCGTCGAAATCATCGCGATTCTGCTGCGTGTTCTGGATTGGCATCTGCGCCTGTGCGGCCGCAATGATGCGATTGTAATGCTCGGCGTGCTGGAGATAGTTCTCCGCCATGACCCGGTCGCCGGAGCTGTGTGAATCACGGGCAAGGGTGGCGTATTTTTCGGCGATCTGCTGAGCCGAACCGCGGATCTTCACGTCCGGGCCATTGCTCTCGTAGTTGCGCGTCAGGGGATTAGGCCCCTTGCGGTTGTTGTTGTTATTGTTGTTATTGTTACCACCGCCGCCGCCATTGTTGTTGCGACCGCGCATGCGCCTGTTCTGCTGTTGTGGCCTCATCAAACTCTCTTCATTTTGAAATTTTCGAAAAACTCTTCACGAACGGAGGCGCTCATGCAGCCAGCCGTTTCGTCTCTTCACCGGCGTTCGCCCGCATCGATTGCGTTGGCGCCACGTGTCATCCTGTTCCGGTTACATCACTTGCCGGACGATTCCCGCACGAAGCTTGGGCATCGTTTGCGCAAGAAGGCAGCTATTTCCAAGGAAAACCGAATCGCTAAGAGCACTGCCTGCTTCGTCTCATCCGGTTAAGGCGACCCTAGCCGCATTCCCCGGCATTGCCAAGCGCTTTTTTGCACTGCGTCAAGGCTTTATCCTTTCAAAGACAATAACCCTGTCGTTTCCACCGAGGTCACGGAAAACACTGCCCGGCACGTAGCCGGCTGCAGTGAATATCTCGCAGACCTCGTTGCGTTGCGTATGGCCGATCTCGACCGCAATTCTGCCTTCAATTTCCAAAAACCTTGCCGCTTCCGCAGCGATGGTTCTGTAGGGGTTCAGACCGTCCGCGCCGCCATCCAGGGCTAGGCGCGGATCGAAATTGCGGACTTCGTCCTGCAGATTTCCAATGTCTTCGGAGGATATATAGGGAGGGTTTGCGACAATTACATGGTACCGGCCGGAAACTTTTTCGAACCAGTCCGACTGCAGCGCCGTGAACCGGCCCGCAAGGCCCAGTTGCCCGGCATTGCGGGCCGCCGTCGCCAGCGCACCCGCGGACAGATCGACGCCGGTGGCATTAGCCGTCGGCACGACGCTGAGCAGCGCCAGCGCAATGGCGCCGGTGCCGGTGCCAAGATCGAGGATGCGACACTCGCCTTCCTGCGTCGCAACCGCCTTGACGAAGGGCAATATCGCCTCGACCAGCGTTTCGGTATCCGGCCGCGGTTCCAGCGTTTCCGGCGACAGCGACAGGCGCAAACCGTAGAATTCACGATAGCCGAGGATGCGATGCACAGGTTCGCCGCCGGCGCGGCGTCTCAAGGCGGCATCGATTTCGGCAACAGCGCCGGCGCCGACCCTGCGTTCGGGGTCCGCAATGGCTTGCGTGCGCGTCGTGCCCGAAAAATGCTCGACGATCAGCCTCGCATCGAGCGCCGGGTCGTCGACGGTGCTGCCGAGCCGAGCCCGCGCTTCCCGCAGCAGCGGCCCGAGCGCGTTGGGCAGGTCAGTCATCGATGCCGATGTCGGCGAGCAGCTTGGACTGATGATCGGCGATCAGCGCGTTGATGATCTCGTCGAGTTCGCCCATCATCACCCGGTCGAGCTTGTAGAGCGTCAAATTGATGCGATGGTCGGTGACGCGCCCTTGCGGGAAATTATAGGTGCGAATGCGTTCCGAGCGGTCACCGGAGCCGACCTGTGACTTGCGCGATTCGGAGCGCTCTTCGTCGGCCTTGCCGCGTTCGAGATCATAGAGGCGGGCGCGCAGGATCTGCATCGCCTTGGCGCGGTTCTGGTGCTGCGATTTCTCAGCCTGCACGACCATGATGCCGGTCGGCAGATGGGTGATGCGGACCGCCGAATCGGTGGTGTTGACGTGCTGGCCGCCCGAACCCGAGGCGCGCATCGTGTCGATGCGGATGTCTTCGGCCCTGATGTCGATGTCGACCTCTTCGGCTTCGGGCAGCACCGCGACGGTTGCCGCCGACGTGTGGATGCGCCCGCTGGCCTCGGTCGCCGGCACGCGCTGTACGCGGTGCACGCCGGATTCGAATTTCAGATGCGCAAAGACGCCCTTGCCCGACACCGTGGCGATGATTTCCTTGTAGCCGCCGGCATCGCCATCGCTGGCCGAGGCGGTCTCGAAACGCCAGCCGCGTTCGGCGGCGTAGCGTTCGTACATGCGAAACAGGTCGCCGGCGAAGAGCGCGGCCTCATCGCCGCCGGTGCCGGCGCGGATTTCGAGAATGGCGTTCTTGTCGTCGGCGGCATCCCTGGGCAACAGCAGGATCTGAATGTCCTTCTGCAGCGCCTCGATGCGGTCCTCGACCCCTGGCAGCTCGGCCTCGGCCAGCGCCCGCATCTCGGCGTCGGTGCCCCTGTCGGCAAGCATGGCTTCGAGGTCGGCCTGTTCATGCTCGGCCGCGCGCAGCGCCCTGACCTTGGCCACCATGTCCTGGATTTCGGCATATTCGGACGCCATCCGCACATAGGCGTCCGGCGCCGGGCCGGCCGACATCTGCGCTTCGAGCATCTCGAAACGCTTGACGACTTGATCCATACGATCGCGGGGCAAATTGACCATGATGAGGCTGCTATAACGGGATCGAACGGTCGTCGGCAAAGGCCTGCAGCAGCGCCCGCATCGGCAGGCCCTGTGCCGGAGCCATCAGATTGTCGTCGAAAAACGCCTTCAATTCGTCCAGCGGCAGTTCCGTCAGCATCGCCTTGACCGGCCCGATCGAGGCCGGCGACATCGAGATTGAGCGGAAACCGAGTCCGATCAACGCCATCGCCGAGATCGGCTTGCCGGCGAGTTCGCCGCACAGCGTCACCGGCGTGTGATTGCGGACGCCGGCATCGGCGATCTGCTTGAGGACGCGCAAGAAGGGTGCCGACAGCGTGTCGAAGCGGTTGGCCAGTTGCGTGTTGCCGCGGTCGACGGCCATGACGAACTGGAACAAATCGTTCGAACCGACCGAGACGAAATCGACCGCTTTCATCAATTCATCGAGTTGGAACAGCAGCGACGGCACTTCAAGCATCGCCCCCAGCTTCAGGCTGGTCGGCAAATGATGGGCAAAGCGCGACAAATGCCGCACCTCGCGGTCGATGATCTCGCGCGCCTGGGTAATCTCGCCGAGCTCGGTCACCATCGGCAGCATCAGCTTCAATTCGCGGCCGCCGCTGGCCTTGAGCAAAGCGCGGATCTGGGTGCGCAGCAGGCCCGGCCGGTCGAGCGTCAGGCGGATCGCCCGCCAGCCAAGCGCCGGGTTCTCTTCCTGGATCGCGCCCTTGAAATAGGGCAGCACCTTGTCGCCGCCAATGTCGATGGTGCGGAAGGTGACGGGCTTGCCGCGCGCCGCTTCGAGCACGTCGCGGTAGAGCTTTTCCTGGGCCTCGGCCCGGGGAAAGGTGGAAGCGACCATGAATTGCAATTCGGTACGGAACAGACCGATGCCGGCCGCACCCGCTTCGGCAAGCTGCGGCAGGTCGACGGCAAGACCGGCATTCATCAGCAAATCGACCTGGACACCATCCCTGGTCGTCGACGGCTTCTTGCGCAGTTCGCGGTAGACCTCTTGCCGGCGCGCCCTGAAACGCACTTTTTCGGCATAAGCAGCTTCGAGATCGGGCTGCGGCCGCAAATGGATCACGCCCTCCTCGCCGTCGACGATGATGGCATCGCCGTTTTCCGCCATGGAAACAGCGCCCTTCATCTGGCCGGCGACGGGGATGCCCATGGCACGCGCGACGATGACGACGTGGCTGGTCGCTGCACCGTCCTCGAGCACCAGCCCGCGCATCTTGTCGCGGGGATAATCGAGCAGTTCGGCAGCCCCCATCGAACGGGCGACGATGATGGCGTCCTTAGGCAGCGATGCCGCGACATCTTCCGGCCCGCGCCCCATCAGCTGGCGCAGCAGGCGGTTGGCGAGGTCGTCGAAATCGCTCATCCGCTCGCGCAGATAGGGATCGGTCATGTGCAGCATGCGGGCGCGCATGTCGCTCTGCACCTTTTCCACCGCCGCTTCGGCCGTCAGGCCGTTGCGGATCGCCTCTTCCAGCCGTCGCACCCAGCCGCGATCGTTGGCGAACATGCGATAGGCTTCCAGCACCTGGCGATGCTCGCCCTCGAAGGCGACGTCGCGGCGTTCCAGCATGTCGTCGATGGACAGCCTGAGCGAGCTGAGTGAGGTCTCCAACCGGCGAACCTCTTCCTCGCTGTCCTCGTTGAACAGATTGGTGACGACGATGCGCGGCTCGTGCAGCACGACATGGCCAAGCCCGACGCCTTCATTGAAGGACAGGCCGGTGAAGCTGACAGGACGGCGCAGATCGAGTTCGAGGCCGGGCCGGGTCAGCCGCGCCAGATCGCCGGTGGCGATCATCTCGGCGATCACCATCGCCGTGGTTTCCAGCGCCTCGACCTCGTCGTCGCGGTAGTGGCGCATGGTCTTGTTCTGCACCACCAGCACGCCCAGCGTGCGCCCTGCCCGCAACACCGGCACGCCCAGGAACGAGTTGTAGATCTCTTCCCCGGTCTCCGGCAGGTAGGCGAAGGCAGGGTGTTCCTGCGCATTGGACAGGTTGAGCGGCCGCGCGCTGGCGGCGATGGTGCCGACCAGGCCTTGGCCCAGCCGCAACTGCGCCAAATGGACGGCGTTCGGGTTCAGGCCTTCGGTGGCGTAGAGTTCGAGCACCGAATCGGCGCGCAGCACATAGAGCGAGCAGACTTCCGCGACCATGTTGGAGGCGATGTCGCGCACAATCCGGTCAAGCCGCTCCTGCGGCTCCAGCGGCTCCTGCATGAGCTCGCGGAGCCGTTTGAGCAAAACGCGCGGGCCACTGGCCTGATCACGCATCGCGGCTTGTTCTCCAATGGGCATTCTGCCCGCCGCAGTTTCCACCGCGACCGGCGCACACGCAACAACTCAAATCGTTCTCGCTACTGCTTATCCAGACCGTAGACGGAATGCAAAGTACGAACCGCAAGTTCCGTATACGGGCCGTCGATCAGGATCGAAATCTTGATCTCCGAGGTCGTGATGGCGCGGATGTTGATCGATTTGTCGGCCAGCGCCTTGAAAGCGGTGGCGGCGACGCCGGCATGGCTCCTCATGCCGATGCCGATGACCGAAACCTTCGACATGCCGGCTTCCGACTGCACGACATCGTAGCCGATCGAGGCCTTGAGGCGTTCAAGCACGGCCAGCGCCTTGTCGACATCGCCCGACGGCACGGTAAAGGTCATGTCGGTGAACTTGCCGTCCTCGGAAATGTTCTGGACGATCATGTCGACATTGATGTTGGCCTCGGCCAGCGGCCCGAAGATGCCGGCGGCAACGCCCGGCCGGTCGCCGACCCGGCGCAGTGAAATCTGCGCTTCGTCCTTGGCGTAGGCAATTCCGGTGACGACCTGCTGTTCCACGATCTCTTCCTCGTCGCAAATGAGCGTTCCGGGCGGATTGAGCAAATCCCCCATTCCGGGCGCATCGGGATCGTCGAAGGACGACCGCACGAAGGTACGCACCCTGTGCACCATGGCAAGCTCGACCGAACGCACCTGCAGAACCTTGGCGCCGAGCGAGGCCATTTCAAGCATTTCCTCGAACGAGATCTTGGCCAGCCGCCGCGCCTTGGGCTCGATGCGTGGATCGGTGGTGTAGACCCCGTCGACATCGGTGTAGATGTCACAGCGATCGGCTTTGACCGCCGCGGCGATGGCGACAGCACTGGTGTCGGAGCCGCCGCGGCCGAGCGTGGCAATACGATTGTCCGGGCCGATGCCCTGGAACCCGGCAATCACCGCCACCTGGCCCTCGCCGAAGCGCTTGATCAGGAACGCACCGTCAATATCGAGGATGCGCGCCGCCCCATGCGCATTATCGGTCTTGATCGGGATCTGCCAGCCCTGCCAGGAGCGGGCGTGCACGCCCATGTTCTGCAAAGTGATGGCCAGCAGGCCGGCCGTGACCTGCTCGCCGGAAGCGACGACCGCATCATATTCGCGTGCGTCATGCATCGGCGAGGCCTCGCGCGTCCAGCCGACCAGTTCGTTGGTCTTCCCGGCCATCGCCGAAACGACCACCGCCACCTCATGGCCGGCGTCGACCTCGCGTTTGACGTGACGCGCCACGTTGCGGATGCGGGCGATGTCGGCGACGGAGGTTCCGCCGAATTTCATCACGATGCGCGCCATGGGAGCGAAATGCCTTTGACTGAAGCCGGATCCCAGCCAAAAGCCGGAATCCCGAAAAGCGGAAGGCCGGCTGACGCCGGCCGCTGAATGCGCGGCCTCCTTAGCCAAATGACGAAGGTTTCGCAAGGCTGGCGGCCAATTGCCGGCTCCAGAAGCCGGCATATTGCCTTCCGCCCCGGCGCCGCCTACGAAATGCTGCCTGCGGGGAATTCTTTTGGTTCGGCATAGCAGATGATGATTGCTCGGTTTCGACGTGCCATGCGATGGCAATCGCTCCCGCTTGTCGCAGGCTTTGCGGTGCTGGCGCTTATTGTCGGCAGCCGTGCCATGCTGGTCGAAGAACAGCGGGCCAACCGCGCCGCCGCGCGCGAGGCAATCGAATATCAGCAATTGCTTTCGGGTCTGCTTTCTCTGGCACAGGAAGCCGAGAACGGCCAGCGTGGCTACCTGCTGACCGGCCAGAAATCCTATCTCGAACCCTATCGGAGCGCTGTCGGCGCCATTCCGGGGCAACTTGCCCGTATCGACAGCTTGACCGCCCCCGACGACCAGTTCGTCCAGCCGATCAACCACATCAAGGACGCGCTTTCGCAAAAGCAGGCTGAACTGGCCGAGACGATTGCCCTGTACGACCAGGGCAATGCGACGAAAGCGCTGGATCTGATTCGCAGCGGCCAGGGCAAGGCAGTCATGGACGAAATCCGAACCAGCATGGATACGGTCCGACGCATCAGCGCCGCAGCCGTCGCCGCGCGCGACGCGCATACCGACCAGGTCGAGACCTGGCTACGCATCGGTTCGGTGGCGGCACTGCTGGCGATCTTCCTGCTTGCCGGCTACGCGATCAGGGAATCGCGCCGCCGCTTCCTTGAGGTGGTCGTCGCCCAGGAGGAGTTGGTGCGCAAGAACGTCGCGCTCGGCAGTGAGATCGAGACACGTGAAAAGGCAGAATCCCAGATCCGCCAGATGCACAAGATGGAGGCAGTCGGCCAGCTTACAGGCGGCATCGCCCACGACTTCAACAACATGCTGGCGGTGATCATCAGCGCCATGAACCTCGCCCAGCGCAAGCTGGCGCGCGGCGAGCACGACATCGCACAATTCATCGACGCGGCGATCGATGCCGCGACCCGTGCCGCCAATCTGACGGCCCGGCTGCTCGCCTTCTCGCGTCAGCAGCCGCTGGCGCCGCAGATCGTCGACGCCAACCGCCTGCTGACCGGGATGTCCGACCTGATCCGTAGGGCACTCGGCGAAACCATCCGCATCGAAACGGTGCTGGCGGGAGGCTTGTGGAAAACCCATGCCGACCCGAGCCAGATCGAGAACGCCGTTCTCAACCTGGCCGTCAACGCCCGCGACGCCATGGGCGATGACGGCAAGCTGACCATCGAGACCGCCAACAGCCATCTCGACGACAGCTACGCCGCCGCCCATGCCGAAGTCGCGGCCGGCCAGTATGTGATGATCGCCGTCAGCGATACCGGTTCGGGCATGACCCCCGATGTCATGGCCAAGGCCTTCGAACCCTTCTTCACCACCAAGCCGGTCAACAAGGGCACCGGCCTTGGATTGAGCCAGGTGTTCGGCTTCGTCAAACAGTCGGGCGGCCACGTCAACATCTATTCCGAGCCCGGCGAAGGCACGACAATCAAGATCTACTTGCCGCGGTATTTCGGCGCCGAAGAGCCGGCCGTGCCCACCGGGCGCGGCGACAACCCCGCCGCACCGGTCGCCGAAACGATCCTTGTCGTCGAGGATGATGCCCGCGTGCGGGTCTCCACCACCGAGGCCATACGCGAACTCGGATACACCGTCATTGATGCCGCGAGTGGCGAGGAAGCGTTGCAGAAACTGGCGGAAAACCCGAAGGTCGCCCTGCTGTTCACCGACATCGTCATGCCCGTCATGAACGGCCGCAAGCTGGCGGAAGAGGCCGTTGCCCGCATGCCGCTGCTGAAGGTGATCTTCACCACCGGCTTCACCAGGAACGCCGTGGTCCACAACGGCGTGCTCGACCACGACGTGCATTTCCTCGCCAAGCCCTTCACCATCGAGCAACTGGCAGCGAAACTGCGTGACGTGCTTGGCACGACGCAGGTCGCAGCGGGCTGATCACAATCGCTTCAGCCTGACGCAGCCGCGCGTCTCCAAAGGCCGGGATAGTCGACAACGAAGCCGTGCGGCGAGACGTTGAGGGTCTCGTCATAGCCGAACACCGGCGCGGCATAGGCATAGCGAACCGTGTCGAGACGCCGATAGGTCTGATCGAGGCGCACCAGCCTCAGTTCAGGGAAAGTCAGGTAGGCGGCCGGGGCAGGCGACGCTTCGCCGATCCCGAGGCCATACCGGCGGATCGCCAGCAGGTTCGATGCCGGTGTGAAGCCAAGATCGACGTCGACAAGACCGTCGACACCCTGCTGGACTTCGCCGTTCAGCGTCCACTGGCCGTTGAAATCGCGTTCGATCGCATAATGCAGCTGGCGCGTGCCGAGAAAGCCTTCGACAAGCGCCGCCCGTGTGTGCCAGCCGGCATCGCAATCCACCCCGTAGGCGAGGCAGCACGGCTTGCCGTCCTGGATGAAGATGGCTTGTCCCTTGAGGCTGTGCCCGCCATCGGTCTGCGCAAGCAGACAGGCATCATGCCCCTCCACGTCCAGCCGATGCCAGAGGATCGAAGCCGTCATTGCTGTCATCGTCACCTCCTTCGAGTTCAAAACGATGATGTGTTCCTTCGCCCGCCAGGCCAATTGTGTTTCACCGCGGCGCACTCCAGCTGACATGCCCTGACAGAATCCGGCTCCCTGCCGGCAGAGGAAAATTGTTGCCTTGACATTCGCGGCTTCACGCCCGACTTCCTAGCGCATGGCCCCGAAATCGAAGTCGATTTCGGAAAGGATCATGCGCAGAATCTAAAGTGCTACAGCGTCCTTTGCGCGTCCAAGAGGACGCGCGGCGCTGTAGTGTCGAGGAGACCAACCTATGCCAGAGCCCCGACGATCGACGATCGATGCCGGAGAAGTGGAACGCTTTTCCGCCCTTGCCGCCGAATGGTGGAACCCGAACGGCAAGTTCCGTCCCCTGCACAAATTCAATCCGGTCCGGCTGGCCTATATCCGCGACCAGATAGCGACGCGCTTCGGCCGTGACCCACGCGCTGCAAGGCCTTTCGAGGGACTGCGCATCCTCGACATCGGTTGCGGCGGCGGACTTTTGTGCGAGCCGATGGCGCGGCTTGGCGCCGAGGTTGTGGGCGCGGATGCCTCCGAAACCAACATCGAAGTGGCCAAGCTGCACGCCGCCGAAGGCAATGTCAGCGTCGACTATCGCGCCACGACGGCCGAGGACCTTGCCGACGCCGGCGAGAAATTCGACGTCATCCTCAACATGGAAGTGGTCGAGCATGTCGCCGACATCGACCTGTTCGTCGCCAAATGCGGCGAGATGGTGCGGCCCGGCGGCATCATGTTCGTGGCCACCATCAACCGCACGCTGAAGGCGCTGGGCTTAGCAATCATCGGCGCCGAATATGTGCTGCGCTGGCTGCCGCGCGGCACCCACCAGTTCGGCAAGCTGGTGCGCCCGGAAGAGCTCGAAAAGGCGCTTGCCGGCGCCGGCCTGACCATCATCGACCGCACCGGCGTCACCTACAATCCGCTGGCCGACCGCTGGGCGCGGTCGAAGGACATGGACGTCAACTACATGGTCCTGGCGGAAAAAGGCTCGGTCTGACCTTATTCAGAATTCAGCGGCCTGTAGCCGCCGCGCCAGTAGATCAGCGCCTGGCCGGCATCGGACGTGCGCACGGCCTCAACCGAACCGATGACGATGGAATGCGTTCCGCGATCGATCATTTCATCGAGGCTGCAGTCGAATGCGGCCACCGCATCCGAAAGCAGCAAAGCTCCGGTCTTGAGCGTCACCCATTCGGCGCCCTCATAGCGGTCCTTGCCCTTGATGCCGCCGAAGCCGGAGAACCGCTCGGCCACGCGCTGATGCTGGGGGCCAAGCGAGTTGACGCCGAAATGCCGGTAGCGTTCGATCACCGGCCAGGTCGACGATGACCGGTTGACGCAGGCGATCACCTTGGGCGGCTCGGCCGACAGCGAGACGACCGAAATGACCACCAGGCCGGAGCGGTCCTCCCCGGTGCCGGCGGTGATGACGCTGACATTGCCGACGATCAGCCGCATCGCGGCGCGAAAATCCGCTACATCGACGGCAGTCCCCTCGGATGTCTTCGGTTCGGTCATGGCTTGCTCCAGAGCACGATTCCAAAAAGGGCAAGGTCCTCGGAAAAGACCACGCTCAAACAAGAAGATAAAGCAGATCTGGATACAAATTCAGGTGAGATCGGCTCCAGGCGCGAAGGCAGTTCGGATCCCCTGCGACCGCTCACGCCTTCTGGCTTTGTGCCCTGGTGGTGATGAACACGCCGGCGGTGATGATGAGCGCGCCTGCCCAGGTCAGCAGTTGATAGTGCTCGCCGAGGAAGAGGGTTCCGGCAAACAGGCCGACGGCCGCCGCCACATAACCGATCTGGCTGAGATAGACCGGACCGCCGACCGCCTGCAGCCGGAAGAAGAACGCGAACATCGCCGATGCCGACGCGACCTGCGCGACGACGACCAGCGGCACGCCGCCGAGTGGGACGAAAGCTTCGCCGCCGAACAGGAGGAGAATGCCGGCAAGCAGCATCGCCGCCGACGCCAGATGGCTGCCGACGGCAAGCTCGATCGGGCCGGTACCGTCCGGCCAGTCGACCGTGCGATAGATGTTGCCGGCGGCAAGGCTGACCGGGATGAGCAACCCCATCGCCACCCAGAACAAATCGGCCGGCTGGCCGGCCTCGCCGCGCGTCACCGCGACCATGACGGCGCCGACGAAGCCGACGGCGATGCCGACAATGCCCAGCATGTTGGGGCGCCGGACACGCAGCAGGATCGAGAACACCAGCGTGATGACCGGCGACAGGGTGAACATGATGCCGGTGTAGCCGGCGCCCAGATGCGGGATGGCCGAGAACATCAGGAGATTGGGGACAGCATAGGACACCGCGGCGGTGACGAAGAAATAGCGCAATTTGTGCGCGGTGAGCCGGACCCGCTTGCCGCGAGCCAAGAGCATGCACAGCAAGACCCCGCCGGCGCCGAGCGAGATGACGAAGGCCCAGACCATGGCCGGCACGCCGGCAGCCGTGGCGAGCTTGCCGAACGGCAGCGTCAGGCCGAGCAGGCCGCCGGTGACGACCAGCAGGCCGAGCGCCGAATCCCAGAGAAGCTTCATTGACCGAATCCTGTAGCGCGGCTCTTGGCCGGCATTGCATCTTGCAGTAAGATAACGGAAAGATTCTTAACGTCAAGATAAATGATGGTGAGACAGTTGGACAGGGCAGCACGGGCGATCGAGCAATGGAAGCGGGAACGACCCGATCTGGACGTCTCGCCGATGGGTGTGCTCGGGCGGCTGAACGAGGCCGCCTCGCTGATCGCCCGCGAGCGCCTGGCGCCGTTGTTTGCCCGTTATGGATTGCAGTCCGGGGAATTCGACGTGCTGGCAACGCTGCGCCGCTCTGGATCACCCTACGCCCTGACGCCGACCGCCCTCTATGAAGCGACGATGGTGACGTCAGGCGCCATGACCAACCGGCTCGACCGGCTCGAAACGTCCGGATTGATCTTGCGCGGGCCGCACCCCAACGATCGGCGCGGCATTGTCGTGCGGCTGACCGAAAAGGGTCTCGCGTTGATCGATGAGGCTATTGCCGCCCATGTTGCCAACGAGCATGAGATTCTTTCCGGCCTGACACCGGCCGAACGGGAGACGCTCTCTCGGCTGCTTGAGAAATTGATCGGGAGCGTGAGCTAAGCCGGGTCAGTTCGTAGGCTGCCGCGAGAACCGGCGCCGGTGTTTCCAGCGGCGGTATGATACGGTGAGGTCGACAAGCCGGGTCGGCATGTTGAGGTAGAGCAGAGCATCCCGCAAACCGCTGAGATAGCGCTCACTCATCGCCTTGTCGGAAAAGTCCGGCATGGCCTCGAGTGTCGCTTCGGCTTGCTGGCTCCGGCCCTTTCCGGTCGGCAATCTGGCCGCAAAGGCTATTTCTCGACGCAGACAGACCTGCTCCACGCGATCCCGCAGCGCCTCTTCGTAGCCGATACCACATCGCATAAGCCGCGCGTGGGTGGCTTCATGGACGATAATCGAAGCGACCAATTCCGGCGTCGTCCCTTCGCTGATGATATGGCGCTCGTCCAATTCGCATGCCTTGGAAGAGTTTGCCCATTGCGCGACGGAAGCAGGAAAGGTTGTGACAAATACCTGTCTTACGTCACCAAGCAGCCGTCTGTAGCGCACTGGATCAAAATCACGAATAAGCTGAAGCGCCTCGACGATCTTGTCGGTGCCCTTGTCGCTGATGATGAGCAACCCGTCGATCGTTCGGGTACCGCTAAGCTTGACGGCGCCCCAGCGGGCCAATCGGCCAACGACGGCTCTTATGCTGCGTCGCGGCTCAATCGCTTCTGGGTCGCGCAAAGCTCCCTCGGAACTCAGTTGCGGTCGTCCGGAAACACCGGGATCGGCATGAACTCGACGCCGTCCTCGACCAGGCTCTTGGCTTCGTCCAGCGTCGCCTCGCCATAGATGCCACGCGGGTCGCTCTCGCCGAAATGGATCTTTCGCGCTTCCTCGGCGAACTTGTCGCCGACATAATCGGCATTCTCGCGCACCTTCTCGGCCATCGCCTTGAGCTGCGCCAAAGCCTGCTTCTGCGCCTCGCCCATGGCCAGCGCTATGGTTTCCTGCTTGCGCGCCGTGGAGACGGCCGGCGCCATCAGTGCTTTCTGCACCTTGTGCGAACCGCAGCTCGGGCAATCGACGAAGCCGCGCTTCTTCTGGGTGTCGAAATCGTCGTTGCTGCGGAACCAGCCTTCGAATTCGTGCTCGTGCTCGCAGATCAGGGCAAAGCGGATCAAGAGGCAGCACCCCTGAGCCGCGGCGCCTCGCCCGAGCCGGCATTGACGGCGAAATCCCGCGCATTCCTGAGATTGGGGATCTTCTTGCGGGCGGCAAGCGACTGCGCCGGATCGATCTCGGCGACGATCACCGCCGGTTCGTCATGCGCGGCTTCCGCAATGATCCGGCCCCACGGATCGACGATCAGCGAATGGCCGTAAGTCTCGCGGCCGTCTTCATGCAAGCCGCCTTGCGCGGCGGCGACGACATAGGCGCCGTTCTCGATGGCGCGGGCCCTGAGCAGCACGTGCCAGTGCGCCTCGCCGGTCTGGCGGGTGAAGGCAGCCGGTACGGAAAGCAGGTCTGCGCCGGCCAACGCCTCGGCGCGGAAGAGTTGCGGAAAGCGCAGATCGTAGCAAACGGCGAAGCCGAGCTTTGCACCCTCGATGTCGGTGACGACGGCCTCGGTTCCCGGTTCATAGGCGGCGGACTCACGCCAGCTCTCGCCATTGTCGAGATCGACGTCGAACATGTGGATCTTGTCGTAGGCGGCGAGCGCAGCACCATCCGGCCCGAACAGCAGCGCCCGGTTGGCGAGCTTGCCGTCGGCGCGCAGAATGGCGGTCGAGCCGATATGCAGGAAGATGCCGAGCTCCTTGGCCAGCCTGCGCGCGGTCGCGACGACGATGTCCTTGTCCTCCGACGTGAACGATGCGGCGCGAGCTTCCTTGTCGCGGATCAGCGCCCCGGTCATTTCCGGCGTCTGGATGTAGGTGGCACCTAGGCTGGCTGCTTCACGCACCAGCCGTTCGAGATCGACGGCGTTGCGCTCGGGGCTCTCGCCCGAACGCATCTGGATCGCAGCGGCCTTGAAAACACCCATCGTCATTCCCTCAATTCGTCGCGCCGTTGGCGAGCAATTTGTCCAGCCGGCCTTCGGCCTCCAGCTCGTGGAGGTCGTCACAGCCGCCGACATGCGTATCGCCGATGAAAATCTGCGGAAAGGTCGTGCGGCCATGCGCCCGGGAGATCATCTCCTGGCGCAATTCCGGCGAGAAGGAGGCATCGTGCTCGGTAAAGGCGACGCCCTTGCGCTCGAGCAGCCGCTTGGCTGCCGTGCAATAGCCGCACATCATGCGGGTGTAGATCGTGACATCGGGCATGACGAATTTCCGCTGTTCGTTGCCGACTTATATAGTCGCGGACTCGTCCGCCCGAAAGTCCCCCGGCAACACACGCGCAAAGGTCAGCACGTCGACGGCGGCCGCACCTCCCCTTTTCAGCGCCTTGGTGGCGGAACGCACCGTGGCGCCGGTGGTGTAGACATCGTCGATCAAAAGCACCCTGCGGCCGGCGATCTCGATTTCCGCCTCGGCAGGCACCCGGAACGCGGCCCGCACATTCTCCTCGCGTTCGCCGCGCTCCAGCCCGACCTGCTGGCGGGTGAGTTTCACGCGCCGCACCGCCGACGGGGCGAAGGGCAATCCGCTAAGTGCCGAGACCGCCCTTGCCAGTTCCGCCGACTGGTTGAAGCGCCGCCTGAAAAACCGCCGCCAGTGCAGCGGCACCGGCACCACCACATCCGCCTCGGCGATGAGATCGGCACCCGCACGCATCATCCAGCGCGCCATCCAAGGTGCCAGATCCGTGCGATCCTGGTATTTCAACCCTTGCACCATCTGGCGCGCAACGCCGGAATAGGCGACCGCCGCCCGCGCCCGCTCGAAAGGCGGCGGATCGGCAATCGCCTCGGCCGACAGAAAGCCTTCGCCCATATGGTGGGTGAACGGCGTACCCATGACAGGGCACCATGGCCGCTCCAGCAGCCTGAGCTTCGGCCAGCAGGCGCCGCACAGCACGCCCGGCTGCGAGACATGCCGGCGGCAACCGGCGCAGACCGGCGGAAACAGCATCCGCGCCGGCCAGCCGACAACCGACCGGGCCAGGTTCGTGATCCCGATGGACTTGATCTTGGGCATCGGATCGGCCACGTGGTTGCTCCTGCGCGCCACTATATCAACGATCTCGGAGCGTGGACAAACAAAGGATCTGCCCGTTGCAGCCAATAATGGATACCTCTCTGTGGCTGACGCACAAGCGGCGCGCGCTTGCCCGTCCGGTCGACGGCGCGGACTTCCTCATGCGCCGCACGGCCGAGGACCTTGCCGAACGGCTGGGCGCCGTCGAGCGCCGGTTCGGCAAAGCGGCCGTGCTGTTTTGCCAGACGCCGGCGGCGGCCGAAACGCTCGCCGAAAGCGGCAAGGTCGCCGACATTGTCCGCGTCGAGACGGATACGGCTTTCCTGAGCGGTGGCGATGCCGGCCTGATCGCACCGCTCGAAACCGTGCCGTTCGAGCCGGAAAGCCTCGATCTGGCGGTGTCGCTCTTGTCGCTGCAGGCCATGAACGACATCCCAGGCATGCTGATCCAGATCCGCCGCGCGCTGCGGCCGGATGGGCTTTTCCTCGGCGCCTTTGCCGGCGCCGGCACGCTTTTCGAATTGCGCGAAAGCCTGCTTGCGGCCGAGACCGAGCTTTACGGGGGCGCCAGCCCGCGTGTCGCGCCGTTCACCGATGTGCGCGATGCCGGTGCGCTGCTGCAGCGCGCCGGTCTCGCTCTGCCGGTCGCCGACGTCGAGACGGTGACGGTGCGCTATGCCAGCCTGTTCAACCTGATCGCGGATCTGCGGGCCATGGGCGAGACCAATGCGCTCACCGATCGCAGCCGGCGGCCGGGCTCGCGCAAGCTGTTTGCCCGTGCGGCGGAAATCTACGCCGAGCGGTTTTCCGACCCCGACGGCCGCGTCAGGGCAAGTTTCTCGATTGTCTGGATGTCCGGCTGGGCGCCCGACGCTTCGCAGCAAAAACCGCTGAAGCCAGGGTCGGCCAAGGTCTCGCTGAAAACAATCCTGGAGGCGCCCGACGGGCAATGATCCTGCCCCAGGCGCGGGAAAGCCGGATCAGGGAGTGGGTGCGAAGGCGTTCGCAAGCTTGCTGTTGTTGTCGCTGAACAGCCAGATGATCCCGTCGCGGACCTCACCGATACCGCCGACGATGGCCAGCGACAGCACGGCGATGATCACGCCATATTCGACGGCCGTGGCGCCGGTCTCGTCGTTCAGAAAACCCAGCAGCACTGCTTTCATGGCCTCAACCCCTCTGTCCGGGACCTTACAGCCGACCTGTTAAGAAAGGTTAACGGCAAAGGCTTAACAGGCGGTGAAACCGCCGCCTTTGCGAAATTTCTTAACCATGTCAGCAGTCGCCGCTGCTCCGGCCATTGGACCTGATGATGCAGACCGAGCTCGGCTGCGGCTGCAGCACGCTGCGGCGCAGCGTGTAGGTTTCGCGATGGCCGATCGAGCCTGTGGCCGCCATGTCGAGCCCGCCGAAACCGTCACGGGCCGACAGCGAGCGTGTCTGGCTGTCGAGGAAAGGGGTTGCGATCAGCGCCAGCGCCACCGCGGCCGAACCGAACAGAAGCGTTATGCGCAATATGCCCATGCCCGCATCGGCGGCGCGAAAGCCGCGCTCGGGCCTGATCGAGTCCCAATCCCTGTCTAGGCTCATGCTATCGCTCCCCGGCAAATCGACGGCTCGGCCGCGAACGGCCATGCTTCAATTTTTCACGACGAGATAAATCTTCCATTAATGCTGGCTGATACAACGCCTCGGCCAGGAACCGGCCGGACGGGAGCCTCAGAGAAGATCGATGAGGAACGGGATCAGCGGCTCATCGGCCGGCGGCATCGGGTAATCGCGCATCTGCTTCGGCCTTACCCATTTCAGCGCCTGCCCTTCCCTGGGCTGCGCGATACCGCGAAAGCGGCGGCAGATGAACAGCGGCATCAGCAGGTGGAAATCGTCGTAGGAATGGCTGGCGAAAGTGAGCGGCGCCAGGCACGGGATGTCGGTTTCGATGCCGATTTCCTCATGCAGTTCGCGAATGATGCATTGTTCGGGCGTCTCGCCCGGCTCGACCTTGCCGCCGGGAAACTCCCACAGCCCGGCAAGTTGCTTGCCCTGAGGCCGCTGCGCCAAAAGCACCCGGCCGTCGGCATCGACCAGCGCGCAGGCGGCGACCAGCAGCAGGCGCTTGCCGGCGGTCACGACATCATTCATGACCCGGCGGCCGGCGATAGTGGTAGCGATAGACTTCCTCGAAGCCGAGCGAATGGTAGAGCGCCAGCGCCGGCACATTGTTGGCCTCGACCTGCAGCCAGGCTTCCCGTGCGCCCCGCAGCCGTGCCCATTTCAGTGCCGACAGGATCAGGTTGCGGCCGTGACCCCTGTTGCGTGCCGACTTGTCGGTGGCGACTTCGAACAGGCCGGCGAGATCGCCGTCATGCACGCAGATCAGCGTCGCCAGCGCTTCTGATCCATCTTCGAGCGCGAACAGCCCGGCTTCGGGCTGGATGGCGCCGATGATCTCCGACAGGCCGGGGCGCAGCGAAACATCCGAACCGCTGACCTTGAGCGACGCGCCGATGAAGCGGCTGATGTCTTTCAGCGGGATCTGGTCCATGGCAGCGTCGAGTTGCGCATCGGCCAGCGGCAGCCGCATGACCAGCGACTCGTCGAACCGGCTCCATCCCTCACGGTCGAGATGACTGGCAAGATCGGGACCCGACAACGGCGACATGCGGAATGTCAGCGGCCTGCCATAGGCATCGAAACGGCGGCTGGCCCGGCCGATACGGTCGGCAATGTGCTGGATGTCGCCGGGATCGAGCGGATTGACCGAGTTCAGCCGCTTGGCCGGATGGCCGGCGGTCAGCCGCACCACCCAGGTGCCGTCATAGTGGACGGCGGCCGCCGGCCAGGCGCGAAAGCCGGCCGCCTCGTAACGGCGTACGATCGCGAGCATGCTTGCCGGATGCCTGGAGCTCAAAACCGTCAGCTCCGGTAATCGCCATTGATGGCGACATATTCCTTGGTGAGGTCGCAGGTCCACACCGTCGCCTTGCCGCGGCCGATGCCGATATCGGCGCGGATGCGGATGTCGTCGCGCTTCATGTAGGCCGACGTCGCCGCCTCGGAATAGCCGGGGTCGCGCTCGCCTTCATGCGCCAGCCTGTTGTCGCCGAACCAGATCGACAGCCGGTCGCGATCGGCGGGTTCGCCGGCCTTGCCGACGGCCATGACGACGCGTCCCCAATTGGCGTCCTCGCCGGCGACTGCCGTTTTGACCAGCGGCGAATTGGCGATCGACAGCGCGATGCGCTTGGCCGAGCGCGCCGATTTGGCGCCGGTGACGGTGACTTCGACCTGCTTGCGGGCGCCTTCGCCGTCGCGCACCACCTGCAGCGCCAGCGATTTCAGCACCTTGCCGAGCGCCCGGCGGAACGTGCCGAGACGGGCATCCTTGGGATCGGTTATCTCCGGCGCGCCGCGCCTGGCGGCCTTGCCGGTGGCGAAGATCAGCAGCGTGTCGCTGGTCGAGGTGTCGCTGTCGACGGTGACCGCGTTGAAAGTCTTGGCCGTGCCGCGCGACAACAGATCCTGCAGGACAGGGGCGGCGATCGGCGCGTCGGTGGCGATGAAGGAGAGCATCGTCGCCATGTCGGGCGCGATCATGCCGGCGCCCTTGGAAATGCCGTTGATGGTGACATCGGTGTCGCCGAGCTTGACGGTCGCGGTCGCCACTTTCGGATAGGTATCCGTGGTCATGATCGCCTTTGCCGCTTCGGTCCACAGCTCGGGCTTGCCCTTGCTGACCAGCCCCGCGAGCAGATGGCTGAATTTGCTGGTGTCGAGCGGCTCGCCGATGACGCCGGTCGAGGCCATGAAAACCTCCGCTGCCGTGCAGCCGGCCGCCTTCGCCGCCGCCTCGCCGGTCAGTGCGGTCGACTCGCGGCCCTTCTTGCCGGTGAAGGCGTTGGCGTTGCCGGAATTGACGACCAGCACCCGCGCCTTGCCCGCGCCGAGATTCTGCCGGCAGAAATCGACCGGCGCCGAGGGGCATTTCGATTTCGTGAACACGCCGGCGACCGCAGTGCCTTCATCGAAGACCATGGTCAAAAGATCGGTGCGGCCCTTGTACTTTATCCCTGCCTCGGCGGTGGCGATGCGCACCCCCTCGATTTCTGGCATTTTCGGGTATTTCTTCGGCGCAAGCGGCGAAATCGTCGTGGACATGGAAGCCTCGGGCGGGAAAAATCGCAAGGGAAGGCCGGTTTGCCCGATAGACCGCGCCGGCGCAAGGGCGTTTTCGTCGCTCTTGTCCGGGAGCTCGAACTCGCCCCTGGGAGCAGGGCTCCGAGACGTCGCAAGCCATGCAGTAGACATCGTCCGACGGCCGGTCCGGCGGTGTCAGCCAGTTTGCGCCTGCCGCGTTCATGTAATAGGAATTTATTCTTGACAGGGTGAGAGCAGCTATGCTACATTTTCGTCCATGGTGCTGATTTGCGCCAGTGACCCGCCTCCGGCGGGTTTTGCTTTTGGGGGCTCACCAACCGAGACGCCGGTAAGGTTCCAGAAAAACGACCAACCCCTGCCCCGACCTTGCCAGCCTCCAGAAGCTTCAAAACGCGCCGTTTCGTTTGAGCGTCGGGTCACCTATATTGCCGGCGAAGTGTTTGGCGAGGACGACAGAGATGGCCGAGGACGCCGATCCGGCGCGCAGATCGATCGGTGCGCGGCGCAATCCCGACAGCGCCGAGGCCATTCTCCAAGCCGCCGAGACCGTACTGGTCGAAGCCGGTTATGCCGGTTTCTCGATCGAGGCGGTGGCGCGGCGGGCCCGCGCCGGCAAACCCACCATCTATCGCTGGTGGCCGAGCAAGGCGGCGTTGCTGCTTGAGGTCTACCAGCGCCAGAAGCGCGTCGATGTTCCCGATACCGGGCGGCTGGAGGAGGATCTCGTCGGCTTCCTGAAGAACCTGTTCGCCCACTGGCGCGAGACATCGTCGGGAAGCGTGTTCCGGTCGCTGATCGCCGAGGCACAGTCGGACGAGACCGCGGCCGCGGCCCTTGCCGACTACTCACTGGGCCGACGGTCCCATACCGCCCAGATCATCGAACGCGCCAAGGCAAGGGGCGAAATCCCGGCCGAAATCGATTCAGCTGTTGTCGCCGACCTGATCGCCTCCTTCGCCTGGAGACATCTGCTGACCAACCGGCTCGACGAGGACGAAGCGACCATCGGCAAGGCCGTCAACTACGTGATGCGAGGCATAGCGGCGCCTGCCTCGTAAAGACGGCAATGAATGAAAAAGGGCGCGGCAACCCCTGGCTGCCGCGCCCCTTTTCAAAAAGCTGCCAGTCTTACTTGGCGCTTTCCAGCGTATCGACCGCCTTCTTCAGGTTGGCGTCGGGGATCTCGACCTTGGCGCCGGCGCGCAGCGACTTGACCAGCGCGAAATACTTGTCGCGGATGACCGCCTGCTTGGCTTGGTCCTTGACGTCGTCGAAGGCCGGCGGCTGCTTGGTGCGCTTGTCCTCGAGCTTGATGACATGCCAGCCGAACTGCGTTTGCACCGGCTGCTCGGTGTATTTGCCGACCTCGAGCGCGGAGGCCGCCTTGTCGAACTCCGGCACCATCTGGCCAGGTCCGAACCAGCCGAGATCGCCGCCGCTGGTCTTGCCTGACGGATCGCTGGTGTGCTCGTTGGCGAGCTTCTGGAAGTCGGCGCCGCCGTCGAGCTGCTTGATGATCGCCTCGGCCTCTTCCTTCGTCTTCACGAGGATGTGACGGGCATGCAGCTCGTTGGTGGGCGGCGTGTTGGCGATTTCCTGGTCGTAACGGGCGCGGACCTCGGCGTCGGTGACCTTGTCGACGACGCCCTTCTCGACCATCTCGCCATGCAGCGCGCGCTGCTGCAGGAAGGCCATGCGGCGCTGGAAGTCGGGATCCTTGTCGAGCCCTGTGGTGACCGCCTGGGCGGCCATGACGCGGATCTCGATGGCAGCCGAAAGGGCGGCGGCACGGCGCTGCTCGGGCGGCAATTGTGCGAACTGCTGCGACAATTCCCCTTCGGCAAGCACCAGATCTGCTTCGGTCAGGGGCTGACCGTTGACCGTGGCGATAACCTTATTGGGATCGACCGGTGCCGCGGCTGGCGCTGCTGCATCCGCCGGAGCGGGAGCGGTTTGCTGCGCCGTCACCGGCGAGAGCGAAAGGGCCGACAGGCCGACGGCCAAGCCAAGGCTGGCGAGCGACGCGCGGCGAAACAACAGGGACATGGGGGGGACTCCGGTGGGGATTGTTAAGAGGGGTGCTTCCAGATCGGCCAGATTGTGGCGGAATTTGGCGCAGCCAGCAGGGCCAGCGCGGCGTTGACATCAGTTGAGCCCCCTCTTATCTGTCCAACGACTTTGCGTCCAGAACCGTTTTCCGGGCGCTTTTTGTGTTTGTCCACGTTCACGTGGAATTGATGGGGCCGCCCGGCGCTCATCTCAAGATTGAGAATTCTATCGAAAGGACCATTGGATGGTCAGTCTCGGCGGTCTCGCCCGTAAGGTTTTCGGTTCCTCCAACGACCGTCGGGTCAAATCGACCCGGCCCCGTGTCGAGGCGATCAACGCCATGGAAAACGAGATGCGGGCGCTTTCCGATGAGGAATTGGTCGGCCGCACCGCGAAATTCCGCCACGACATCGCCAACGGCGCCACGCTCGACGATCTGTTGGTGCCGGCCTTCGCCACCGCCCGCGAGGCCGCGCGCCGCGTGCTCGGCATGCGCCCCTTCGATGTCCAGCTGATCGGCGGCATGGTGCTGCACAATGGCGGCATTGCCGAGATGCGCACTGGCGAGGGCAAGACCCTGGTCGCGACGCTGCCGGTCTACCTCAACGCGCTTGCCGGCAAGGGCGTCCACGTCGTCACCGTCAACGACTATCTGGCCACCCGCGACTCCGAATGGATGGGCCGCGTCTACAAATTCCTCGGCCTCTCGGTCGGCGTCATCGTCCACGGCCTGTCCGACGAGGAGCGCAGCGCCGCCTACGCCGCCGATGTCACCTACGCCACCAACAACGAGCTCGGCTTCGACTATCTGCGCGACAACATGAAATACGAGCGCGCCCAGATGGTGCAGCGCGGTCACAATTACGCGATCGTCGACGAAGTCGATTCCATCCTGGTCGACGAGGCACGCACGCCGTTGATCATTTCCGGTCCGCTCGAGGACCGTTCGGAAATGTACAACACCATCGACACCTTCATCATCCAGCTGCAGCCGCAGGATTATGAGATCGACGAGAAGCAGAAGACCTCGATCTTCACCGAGGAAGGCACCGAGAAGCTCGAGAACCTGTTGCGCGACGCCGGCCTGCTCAAGGGCGAGTCGCTCTACGACGTCGAGAACGTCGCCATCGTCCACCACGTCAACAACGCGCTGAAGGCGCACCGGCTGTTCCAGAAGGACAAGGACTATATCGTCCGCAACGGCGAGATCGTCATCATCGACGAGTTCACCGGACGCATGATGCCGGGCCGCCGCTATTCGGAAGGCCTGCACCAGGCGCTCGAAGCCAAGGAGCATGTGGCGATCCAGCCGGAGAACCAGACGCTCGCCTCCGTCACCTTCCAGAACTATTTCCGCCTCTACAAGAAGCTGTCCGGCATGACCGGCACGGCGCTGACCGAGGCAGAGGAATTCGGCAACATCTACGGCCTCGAAGTCACCGAGATCCCGACCAATCTGCCGGTGATCCGCATCGACGAGGACGACGAGGTCTACCGGACGGTCGAGGAGAAATACAAGGCGATCGTCAGGGAGATCCGCGAAGCCAGCGCCAAGGGCCAGCCGACGCTGGTCGGCACCACCTCCATCGAAAAGTCCGAGCAGCTGGCCGAGCGCCTGCGCAAGGAAGGTTTTACCGATTTCGAAGTGCTGAACGCCCGCCATCACGAGCGCGAGGCGGCGATCGTCGCCCAGGCCGGCAAGCCCGGCGCCATCACCATCGCCACCAACATGGCCGGCCGCGGCACCGACATCAAGCTCGGCGGCAATGCCGAGATGCGCATCGAGGAAGAACTCGGCGACATGCCGGCCGGACCCGAGCGCGAGGCGCGGGAAAAGGAAATCATTGCCGACATCGAGCGGCTGAAGGAAAAGGCGCTGGCCGCCGGCGGCCTCTATGTGCTGGCCACCGAACGCCACGAATCGCGCCGCATCGACAACCAGCTTAGAGGTCGTTCAGGAAGACAAGGCGACCCCGGCCGCTCGAAATTCTTCCTGTCGCTGCAGGACGATCTGATGCGCATCTTCGGCTCCGAGCGCATGGACGGCATGCTGCAGAAGCTCGGCCTCAAGGAAGACGAGGCGATCATCCATCCGTGGATCAACAAGGCGCTGGAAAAGGCGCAGAAGAAGGTCGAGGCGCGCAACTTCGACATCCGCAAGAACCTGTTGAAATATGACGACGTCTCCAACGACCAGCGCAAGGTGGTGTTCGAGCAGCGCATCGAACTGATGGACGGCGAAGGCCTCTCCGAAACGATCGCCGAGATGCGCGAAGGCGTCATCGACGAGATCGTCGCCAAGGCCATTCCCGAAAATGCCTATGCCGAGCAGTGGAACGTTGCCGGGCTGAAGGCCGAGATCGCCGAGTTCCTGAACCTCGACCTGCCGGTCGAGGACTGGGCCAAGGAAGAGGGCATCGCCGAGGACGACATCCGCGAGCGCATCGCGCAGGCCGCCGAAGCCGCCGCCAAGGAGCGCGCCGAGCGTTTTGGCCCCGAGGTGATGAACTATGTCGAGCGCTCGGTGGTGCTGCAGACGCTCGACCATCTGTGGCGCGAGCACATCGTCAATCTCGACCATCTGCGTTCGGTCGTCGGCTTCCGCGGCTACGCCCAGCGCGATCCGCTGCAGGAGTACAAGGGCGAGGCGTTCGAGCTGTTCCAGGCCATGCTTGGCAATCTGCGCCAGGCCGTCACCGCGCAGCTGATGCGCGTCGAACTGGTCCGTCAGGCCGCCGAAGCGCCACCTCCCGAAGCCCCCGACATGTTCGGCACCCATATCGACGGCACCACCGGCGAGAACGACTTCGAAGGCGGCGAAACGGCGCTGCTGGTCCGCCCGGAGACAACCGCCGTCGTCGCTCCCGAAGACCGCGATCCCAACAACCAGGCCACCTGGGGCAAAGTCGGCCGCAACGAAGCCTGCCCCTGCGGTTCGGGGAAGAAGTACAAGCATTGCCACGGGGCGTTCGCGTAAGAGCGCTTTTTTCCCTTCTCCCCGTTCACGGGGGTGAGGCGTGGTCCGCGCAGCGGACGAAAAGCCAATTGCTTGGCTTTTCGAACGACGAACGCCCGGAGCGATAGCGAAGGGCTGGGTGCCGACGTTCGCGATTAGCCAATCTCCCCACCTGAGGGGGAGATGGCCGGCAGGCCAGAGGGGGGCGACTAGCGCCGACGTCAGAAATCCGTTTTACGAGTTTTCCGTATCCCGGCCGTCAGGTTCCTTGGCAATCCCTTTGAATGGCCCTTCGGTCTGCTTTACTTCCATCAAATGGCCAGTTGTTTCGTCACGCTTCTGCCAAAGTCCGTCCGGCCGCTCGAATTGCGTACGTTCTCTTACAGCGCCGCGACGAAAGCCTTCGCCCGTGTTCTTGCCCATTTCAATCTCCGTCGTTTTGGCCTGCGAATCGCAAACCTTGACGCGACGCTAACAAATGTTCCGGCTTCGTTCCAGAGAGGACGATGCGGATGTATCCCCTTGAAACAAGTAAATATTTTGCTAGGATTTACGTCCTACAGGGCTCTCCGATTCGGAGGGTGCGCTAATGCGGACCCTAGCGCTAGTGGTGGCGGTGGTTCTGGTGGGATTAGGTCATAGCCTCGCTGCTGGGCACGGGCTTCGAAGCAATGTGGGCGAAACTCATCTCTCCGGATGTGGCCTTTCCGGACGTTGTTTCGATGGTAATTTCTTCGACCTCATCAGCATTAAACGAAACGGCGCTAGCCGTGTAATAGACCCTATCGAACCCACCTACCTTGTAGGTGACACAGACGATTGCCAGCCATCTCTTTTCGGACGAATTATCCGGGAGGTCTCTGGTGGAAGTCGCGACAGTGCGATTGTCGTCGGGAAAAACAACGATAGCTCCGTGATTCCAATTGCTTGGCTTGGCAACGGTCTCCGCAAATTTTTTAGTCACGGCATTGCCGAAGAGAAGAAAATTCATTGGCCTCACCAGCAGATGGGCCGTAACGGATTCAGCTGGGCTTTTCCCGGTATTTTGGACTGCGACATTGAGCGTAAGGACTTCTCCTGTGTCTTTGGAGTTGAAAGACCCAAGCTCAATTTCACCCTTAAACCGGAGCCACGGTCGTTGTTCGGCGGCGAAGTGTTCGCGGGCGATGCGATTGGCGTCAACGGCGGCATTGGTGGCCGCCCTACTAAGCCAAAGGGTATAAGCGAGGGCGATGATGCCCGCTACCGACAGGGCGATTTGCGCAAGTGCGAGATTTTCTTGCCGCTTAGCGGATGCGGCACTCTCGACAGTGGCATCCGCAGCCCGTTGTTGGGCCTTCAGATCATCGGCCTCGTGCTTATCGCTTGCGCCTTCGCGATCCCTGGCTCGCTCGGCCTCGTCTGGATCTTCGATGATTTTGACCGGAAGCGCAGACTTCCAGGCATAGTTCTCGCCGCCACCTGCCTTCCCGTCTTTGCCTTCCTTCTGGCTGGGGGCTTCAGCGGCCACCCTTTGGGCTTCCTGCGCGCTTACGTGGGTGGCTAGCACCATGAACAACACAGTGAATAGAAAACGCATATTACCCCCTTGGCCACCTCGATCTTTGCGCCATCTTTGGCATATATGACGCAATTCTTTCCGCAGACAGATATTTGTGGTTCACTCCGACTTTATCTGGCTGGGGGGAAAATATGCCGGAATCAGAGGGGCCGAACATGAGTCGGCACGAATTTTCAATTGCATATGACGGTGCCGAGCGGGTCGATGACCATACAATGGATGTCGAAAACCTTGCTCCTGCACTACTCGGATTCGGCAAGCTTATCCGAGAGGCTAATACTGAATTTAACGGCAACAAGGCTAAGGCTAGGGTACTCGTAGTATCTGACTTCGAACATAAGTGCTTCCAAGTCAATTTTGAAGCCGTTCTAACCTACTATGAGTACGTCAGATCACTCATAGAGAGCAACCCCGTCAAGACAGCGAAGGAGGTCTTGGAATGGATTGGAATCTTCAAGCCAACAGGCGTCGGCGTTGCAGGGTATTTAAGTTATCTTGGATATCTAAAAGTGAAGCGCGGACGAAAGATCGAGAGCAAAACCGAAATCACCGATCAGAATGGCCAAGGCGTGGTCGCCATTAGGTTCGAGGGCGATCACAACGAGGTTCACGTGCACCACCACATCCACAACCTTGGCGAAAACCCTAAAGCCCTCGCCGCGACAAGGGATGCGCTTTCACCCATTGGCCGAGACGGCTTCACCAGTCTCGGCGTGCGCAAGGATGACCAATTTGTCGAGACAATCGATGCATCATCGGCAGATGCAATATTGGCCTCGTGCAACGCAGGGCCTGCGGAAAAAGAGCCGAGTGAGCCCGACGTTGACCCGACGACCGCGTGGCTAAGTGTCTATGGACCTGTCTACGATGAAAAGGCAGACAAGTGGCGGTTCAAGCTCGGTACGGATCATATATATGCCGATATCTCAGAAACCACTATTGCCAAGGATGCTCTTGCTCGTGGCGGAGCAATGGTCGATGACACCTATCAAGTCCGCCTAGAGATCACAACTCCAAAGGACGAAAACGGCAAAAAGGGAAAACCAGCGTACAAGATATTGGAGGTGCTTAGGTTTGTACCGGCTACGCCTTCCGGCCAGCAACTCTCCCTAATCCCGGATGATAAGCAGGGACAGTGAACGATGACCGACACAGCCAACCGCCGCTTTGACCGCCTCCTAAAGGCGATGGCTACCAAGCCGCCCTTCACTTCCCAACAGGGTGCGGGAACGATTGCAACAAGAGATCAATCATCAAGTGCGGTTCCCGACGAAGGTTCTGGCGGAACTCGAACTCCCAAAGGTAAGTCTGCAACCACTTCTTCGAAACCGAGACGTAAGTCCCGTTCATCGAACGCCTGACGTGCGACCAGCTCGTCGGTCGCAACGCGCGAACCCTGCTTAACCCACTTCAATATGGCGGGCATGATGTGGCGAGCCTTGCGGCTGGGGATGACCTGAGTAACGACATCGCCACCGCGTTCGATGGCACCAAAGATGATGGCCTTATCATCTTCGCCGCGCTTGTCGACGCCGCCCAACGCGGCTTTGTACTAAGCGCGCACGACTGCGGATCGTGATGGCGATGCCACCGCCATAAGGAATGCGCGTGCCACGCACCGCCTCCCGGCCCTTCGCCATGGCTCCGGGCGTTCGTCGCTCGAAAAGCCAAAGCGTTGGCTTTTCGTCCGCTGCGCGGACCACTCCCCACCCTACCGTTTCTTAATGTGTCTCCGCTACACCAACGCCTGAAAAGAGGCGGAAAACGGAGAGACATCGGGGTGCGCTTTTCCGCGGCCACGACAGCCGGGCGGTTCTTGCCGCAGCGTTGGGCGCTGCGCATGGAGCCGTTGCTTGGCCGCATCGACGCCGTGCTGTTCACCGCCGACGAGCGCGGCGAGGCCGGCCGCATGTCGGTCATCGCCTTCTCCATCCGCATCGTCAGCGCCGTCATCGCCTTCGTCAGCCAGGTGCTGATGGCGCGCTGGATGGGCTCGTTCGAATATGGCATCTTCGTTCTCGTCTGGGTGACGATGGTCATCGTCGGCAATCTCGCCTGCCTCGGCTTCCACACCTCGGTCATCCGCTTCATTCCCGAATACCGCGAGCGCGGCCTGATGGACGAACTGCGCGGCATCGTGCTGGCCAGCCGCCTGTTCGTGCTGATCGCCTCGACGCTGATTGCCGGGCTCGGCGCGCTCGGCGTCTGGCTGGCGGCACCCTGGATCGAAAGCTACTATGTGATCCCGTTTATCCTCGGCGTCATCTGCCTGCCGATGATCGCCATGTCCGATCTTCTGTCGGGCCTGGCACGCGCCAACAGCTGGGCGCTGTTTGCCCTGTCGCCGACCTATCTGGTGCGGCCGGTGCTGATCCTGCTGTTCATGGCGCTGATGCTGTTTGCGGGCTATGCTCCTGACGCGAGGACGGCGATCTTCGCCTCGATCGCGGCCACCTACGCCACCACGCTTGGCCAGCTCATCGGCGTTACCCAGCGCATGGAACGGCAGATTCCGGCCGGGCCGATGAAGGTCCATTTCGCGCAATGGTTCATCGTCTCGCTGCCGATCTTCCTGGTCGAGAGCTTCTTCTTCCTGCTGACCAATGCCGACGTGCTGATGGTCGGCGCCTATATGGATCCCAACGACGTCGCCGTCTATTTCGCCACGGTGAAGACGCTGGCGCTGGTGCATTTCGTCTATTTCGCCGTCAAGGCCGGCGTTGCCCAGCGCTATGCGCAGTTCACCCATGGCGACCCGCACAGGCTCGCCGCCTTCGCCCGCGAAACGGTGTCGTGGACGTTCTGGCCCTCGCTGCTGATGGCGCTGCTGGTGCTGGCGCTCGGCGAACCGATGCTGGTGCTGTTCGGCCCGGAATTCACATCGGGCTATCCGCTGCTGTTCCTGCTCGTCTTCGGCGTCGTGGCGCGGGCCGCCGTCGGCCCCTGCGAAAGCCTGCTGACGATGAGCGGCAACCAGAACATCTGCGCCGCCGTCTATGCCATGACGCTGGCCTTCAACATCGGCCTCAACGTGGTGCTGATCCCGCTGTTCGGCCTGTGGGGCGCGGCGATGGCCACCGCCTTTGCCATGATCTTCGAAGCCGGCGCGCTGTCGTTTACGGTGTGGCGCAAGCTCGGCATCGTCATGCTCATCTTTGTGCCCGCGAAAGGAGCCGCGTGATGGCCGCCATCCCGTTGCTTGAGGAATCCAGCGGCGGCACCGCCGGCGCCATGGTGTCGGGCCTTGCCGGGCTGACCCGTGACGCCGACCCCGCCCATATCGAGATTCTCGCCAACAACCGGCCCGAGCGCAAGCTCGCCATCTACCCGGCATCCGCCGGCTTCGACCTGGTCGAGGAACTGGATTATCTCTGCGCCCGCACGGTCGAGCCCAACGTGTTCTTCAACCCGCGTTTCCTTGCGCCCGCCATGCCGCGGCTGGAGGATCGCGAGGTGCGGCTGGCGGTCATCCGCGACGGCGACGAATACCGCAACCGGCTGCGCCTTCTGGTGCCGTTCTCGGTGGAACGGCCGGTGGTGCCGCTCGGCGTGCCGGTGATGCGCACATGGTCGAGCCCGTTCGGTCCGCTCGGCACGCCGCTGGTCGACCGCGACGACCCGGTGGGCGTCGTCGAGGATTTCTTCTCGATGCTGTCGCGCCCGCATCTCAAGCTGCCGAAAGTGTTCGTCCTGCCCGATGTCCGGCTCGATGGCCCGGTGGCGAGCCTGTTTGCCACCGTGGCCGAGACGCGCGGCCTGATGCTGGTCACCACCGGCCAGACCCTGCGCCCGGCGCTGGAAAGCGAGCGCGACGGCGATGACTATCTGAAGGCCTCGCTGCGTTCGCACCATTATCGCGAGTTCCGGCGGCTGAAGCGGCGCCTCGGCGACCTCGGCAGGCTGGAGCATGTCGTGGCGCGCGGCCCCGAAGACATCCGCCACGCCATCGAGAACTTCCTGACGCTGGAGGCGGCCGGCTGGAAGGGCCGGGAACGCACCGCCATGGCGATCGACCGTTTCCGCGCCGCCTTCGCCCGCGAGGCCGTGCACCGGCTGGCCGAGCAGGACATGTGCCGCATCCATTCGCTGACGCTCGACGGCCGCACCATTGCCTGCCTGATCGTCTTCGTCGAAGCCGGCATCGCCTACACCTGGAAGACCGCCTATGACGAGACGCTGGCCAGCTATTCGCCGGGCACCTTGCTGATGATCGAGGTGACCAGGCAGCATCTCGACGATCCCAACATCATGATGACCGATTCCTGCGCCGTGCCCGACCATCCGGTGATGAGCCGGCTATGGGCCGAGCGCAAGCCGATGGGCACGCTGGTGATCGGCCTGACGCCGGACGCCGACCGCCTCACCCGCCAGGCCGCCTCGCAACTGCACCTCTACCGCGAAACCCGCAACATGGCCCGCCTGCTGCGCAACCGCATGAAGAGCTTGTTGGGGCGGCGCTGAGAAAAGGCAAGGGTGCGGTTCTGGAAGGATGGCACATTTTCGCTGCAATATTTGACACAGAGGTGGCCGGGACTTTACTTCGATTGCCCAAGAGGCAAGCGCTAAGATCGACTTCCGCTTCAAAAAAACGAGATTTCTTGCAGCAATTTTCCGGTGAAACCCGGCAAGATCTACTCGCATTCTTGTGCTTGATGCACGATAGTCTAGTGATTCGGTCCGCGATGAGAGAAAAATGTCGCTGAATCATGAGGCCAACGGCGCCCGGCACATCAGTGCGAACGACAGCGCCGTTGTCCGAAGGGCCGACGAAGACTTCGAAGAACTGATTCGAAGCATCCGAGCCGCCACGCATCAAGCTTTGCCTCTCTTCGAAGAGGAGCCCGTGACCGGATTGGCCCAGTCAGACACGCTGGCCGCCTCCCTCGGCTCGACTTCGGCCCGGACGGGCTCGAGTCAGGCCCACGCCATGCGCGGCTCCTCGCTCTTGTCCAACGATGACGACTTGGCGTGGTCGTTGGTTGAGGACTATGTGGCCAGGTTCGATGCGCAAACGCACGATGCCGACGCTCCCGATACGGACAAATGGGACTTGCAGGAAGAGGTGGCGAAGCTACAACGCTTGCAGGATCGCACCTCGAAAGAGCTTGGGCGAAAATCGCGCGAGCTATCGATCGCAAGCAAGACCATCGCCGACCTGGAGGTCCAACTCAACAGGGCACGGCAGACCATTGCGCAGGCGGATAGGCATGCCGGCCAGCGCGCAACACGGTTCCTCGAAGCGAATGTCGAGGTCGAGCGCCTGGGACGGAACCTGGCGCGCGTGTCGGGGCAACTCCGCGACGAGACCATGGCCAGGCAAGCCGCCGAGCAGGCGCGTGAGGACGTTGCATCGCGGCTCGCCAGCTTGCAACAGGCCGCCATGCTGCTTCGTTCCAAGGTCGCGGACTACCAGCTCCACAACGAACGACTGACCGGCAAACTATCTGCGCAGATGCTTGTACAGCAGGACCTGCAGGCGCGGCTGTCCACGGTCGAGCATCAGCGCGGCGTTCTCGGCGATTGCGCCGCCGCCGCGCAGGAACGGGCCGTGGAACTTGAAAAGAGGTTGCGCTCGCTCCAGCGCAGCGCCCCCGATCAAAGCGTGGTTCGCGCAACGCCGAGCGCCGGGCAGCGCGCCGAGGACGTGGCCGAGCATCGGCGCCAAACCTGGGAAACCGAGATTGCGAATTTACGCCAGGAGCGCGACGCGGCGCGCCGAGACTGTGGCGCGGTGAAGGTTCAACTCGCCGATCTCCGCTTGCGCGGCATGACCGACGAACTCGCGCATGCCCGTTGCCGCAACGAAAACCGCCAGCTTCACCAAAGGCTAGAAACGCTGACACGCCAGGATCCGCCCAGCGGACCGGCAGCCGATGACAGCGCCGATCTAGAACGGACATTCGACGAATTGCTGGCAGCTGGCGAGATCGGCCCGGCCAATGACGGCGACCCCAGCGTGGCGCGCAAAGCGTGTTGATCGCCTGCTGAGACATATCGGGAGCCAAAGCGACCGTGACGCCCTTCGTCTATTGAACTTCGAGTGACCCGCCACCCGAAGCTCGGAGAGCGAAGGGTGGTGCCCCTAGCCGGGATCGAACCAGCACTCCTTGCGGAACTCGATTTTGAGTCGAGCGCGTCTACCAATTCCGCCATAGGGGCTCAGGCCGGGCGGCCTGGATGGCGCGGGACTATACGGTTGGAGGCCTGTTCGTCAACTGGCCAATTCCTCGTCGCCCCGGATGCGACCAAACTGCGCCTTTCGATTTCGTGACGGGGCTGCCATTGTGCAGCGCGGAAAATCTTTCTAGACAGGCGGCGCATCAAAGCGCGGCACGTCTGCGGGGACGGATGGCGTGCGCTGGGTCTTTGTTCTGTGCATGCCGTTACACCCCAACCTGCCTGCGCAATTGAACGACACGCATTAGGAGTGCCGATGCTTCGCGGACTTTACGACTGGACCCTGTCGCTGGCGGCCCGCAAATCCGCCGAATGGTGGCTGGCCTTCATCGCCTTCGTCGAAAGCTCGGTGTTCCTGGTGCCGGCCGACGTGCTCTATCTGCCGATGGCGCTGTCGCGGCCGGATCGCGCCTACCGGTATGCGCTGATCGCCACCGTCGCCTCGGTGCTGGGCGGCATCGCCGGCTGGTTCATCGGCCACTATGCCTATGACGCGGTCGCCAGGCCGATCCTCGAATTCTACGGCAAGTACGACGAGTTCGAGCAACTGCGCGCGGGCGCCGGCGTCGGCTTCATCGTCCTGATGCTGATCACATCGGGTGCCGCCCACCTGCCGCCGATCAAGGTGGTGACGATCCTGTCCGGTGTCATCGGCGTCAATTTGCTGCTGTTCATCGTGCTGGCGATCGTGGCCCGCGGCGCCCGCTTCCTGCTGCTCGCCTGGCTGCTGCGCCGCTATGGCGAACCGATCCGCGAATTCATCGAAAAGCGCCTCGGCCTGATCGCCGGCGCCGGCGCGGTTGCCCTGATTTTGCTCTATATCCTGGTCAAATACGCGTTCTGAACATTACCATTGCGAGCCGGACGGACCGATTGAAATGACAGCGACCATGAATGCCGACACCGGACGCCAGCGCACGCTGACCGCCTTGTTCCTCGCCGTCGCCATGGCCGCCACTGTCGGCTCGGCGCTCGGCTTCCAGTATCTCGGCGGCTACATCCCCTGCCACCTCTGCCTCGAACAGCGCACACCCTACTATATCGGCGTGCCGCTGATGGTGCTGGCGGTGATTGCGTCGATGCTGCACGCACCGGCATGGCTGACACGCGGCCTGCTGGCCGTCGGCGGCATCCTGATGCTCTACGGCCTCTATCTCGGCGTCTACCACTCCGGCGTCGAATGGCAGTGGTGGGCCGGCCCGACCGATTGCACGGCGGGCGCCGGGCCGGTCGACACCGGCGGCAAGGGCGTGCTCGACGCGCTCGACAAATTCGTGCCGCCATCCTGCGACAAGGCCGCCTTGCGCATCCTTGGCCTGTCGCTGGCCGGCTGGAACGCCATCGCCAGCCTGATCCTCGCCGCCGTCGCCTTCCGCGGCGCCCTCACCCGCGACTAAGCCAATTCGATTGAACGGCGTGACGCAGAGTTCGCGAGTGCAACTTGACACCCCAGATAGTCGCTCTCCCCCGATCGACGGGGTAGAGGAAGGGCGCGAGCCTGTTGTAGCCAGGACTCCTCTAAGAGAGGCTCCCTTCCTCTCCCTCCGGAGGGGGGAGAGGTGGCGCTGCGAAGCAGCGACGGAGTGGGGGAAGCCGGTCCTTAAGCGCGAAGCCGCTGATAAGTAAGCGCGACTGAGCCCGCGATATCGGGGAGCGTCAGATTATCATGGTCTGAGGAACCCGTGAGCACCGGCCTATGCCGACCGTAGCCTCAACCGCCACGAACACCACGAGTGCTTCGGCCGGCGAAGGCCGGAAGCGCAGAAAATCGCTTCAGGCGGCCAGCCTCCCGAATTCTCGAACGATCTCAGGGTTCGAGTTCGACATCCCAGTACAGATAATCCATCCAGCTTTCATGCAGATGGTTGGGCGGAAACAGGCGGCCATTGTTGTGCAGATCGTGCACCGTCGGCTGGAAAGGCTTCTGCAGCGGCCACATCTTGGCGTGCGCCGGCATCATGCCGCCCTTCCTCAAATTGCACGGCGAGCAGGCGGCAACGACATTCTCCCACGTCGTCGCGCCGCCGCGATGGCGGGGGATGACGTGATCGAAGGTCAGGTCCTCCGGCGTGCCGCAATATTGGCACTGGAAGCGATCGCGCAGGAAGACGTTGAAGCGGGTGAAGGCCGGGTGCCTGGAGGGCTTCACATAGGCCTTAAGACTGACAACGCTCGGCAGCTTCATCGAGAAGGTCGGCGAGGAGACGGCGTGCTCGTATTCGGCGACGATGTTCACCCGGTCGAGGAACACCGCCTTGATAGCGTCCTGCCACGACCAGAGCGACAAGGGGTAATAGCTGAGCGGACGGTAATCCGCATTCAGCACCAGTGCTGGAAGCCCATCCGGAGATACGGCAACCGTCACGTGTTCACCTCCTTGGTTCTAGACCCGAACGGCACGGATACTGTAAGCCCGACATGACAGGGATGTGAAGCGGATTGTCGCGTCGCTAAAGCGCCAAAAATGCATGATTTTTATGATTTTTCGCGGATTCAGGCCGGCGGCGCGGCGTCCCGCCCTCTGGTTTCACGATAATAGGACCAGAAAAGCCGCGATGCGACACCTCGCCACGGGCTCCATGATTCGGCCAATGCGATCAGCGTTTTCTCCGGCGGACGCGGCTCGATGCCGAGCGCGTGGCCGACCGCGCTCTGCAGCGCGACATCACGCGCGGGGAAAATGTCGGGGTGCCCGGCGGCGAATAAAAGGTACACTTCCGCCGTCCACGGACCGATGCCGGACACCGCCGTCATCGTCGTGATCGCCTCCTGGGCATCGAGGGAACAGAGGTGATGCAGGTCGAGGCCGTCGACCACGGCCTGGGCAATTGCGATCAGGCCACGCTGCTTCGGCCGCGACAGGCCGGCCTCGCGAAACATGTCCTCGCCGGCGGCCAGGATGGCCTGCGGCGTCAGCGGATCGACGAGCTTGGTCAGCCGGCCGAAGATCGCATCGGCGCTGGCGCGGGACACTTGCTGCGAGACGACGATCGACGCCAGGCTTCGAAACCCCGGTTCGGACAGCCGCAGCGGCACCTCGCCGGCCATGCCGCGCACCTTTTCCAGGCGCGGGTCGATCACGCAAAGCGCATCGAGCCCCCGGGCAATGTCGTCCGATGTCGCGATACGCTGCATGCTTTCTTGTTCCTGAACCGGCAGCACGGTAGCAATTGGCAAAACCGCCGCACAACCCGATTGCCGCCGCAGAGATGACACTCCTGACATTCCGCTTCGCGCCCAGCCCCAATGGCGACCTGCATCTCGGCCACGCCTATTCGGCGCTGCTCAACCGGAAGCTGGCGGCACGGGCGGACGGCCGCCTGCTGCTGCGCATCGAGGATATCGACACGACGCGCTGCACGCCGCAATTCGAGGCCGGCGTGCTTGCCGACCTGAAATGGCTGGGGCTTGGCTGGGAAGAGCCGGTGCGCCGCCAATCCGAGCATTTCGCCGAATACCAGGCGGTGCTCGAGCGGCTGGTCCGGGAGGAACTCGTCTATCCCGCCTTCATGAGCCGTGGCGAGATCCGCGCCTTCATCACCGACAGTGAAAAGCGTGGGCGCGACTGGCCGCGCGATCCCGATGGCGTGCCGCTCTACCCCGCCGCTGACAAGGCGCTGCCAGTCAAGGAACGCCAGCGGCGGATCGCCGGGAATGCGCCCTTCGCCTGGCGGCTGGATGTCGATGCCGCCTTGGCGCGTGTCGGCAAGGACCTGTCTTGGACCGAATTCGCCGACGAGACGCTTTCCGCGACACGCTCGATCGAAGCCCGTCCGCAGGACTGGGGCGACGTGATCGTGGCGCGCCGCGATATCCCGACCAGCTACCACCTCGCCGTCGTCATGGACGATGCCCTGCAAGGTGTCAGCCACGTCGTGCGCGGACAAGATCTGTTTTCCGCCACCGGCGTGCAGCGCCTGCTGCAGCAACTCCTGGGACTGCCGCAACCGGCCTATTTCCATCATCGCCTCATCCTCGGGCCCGACGGGCGAAAACTGTCGAAGAGCCTGGGCGATACCGGCCTTGCCGCCTTGCGCCATGCCGGCGCATCGCCTGACGACATCAGGCGAATGGTCGGGCTTTGAGCCCGGTGAGACCAAGAAGCCACCCCAGATGGGCCGGCGTTGAATTCCGGTGATCAACCGTTTCGCTTTGCGCGCCGGGGTGAACGGGATTAGAGCATCGCCACGGCAATTCTCTCCAGTGCGGCGGACTCCGGAACATGCACAGCATCAAGCGGTTCATTCCCGCCACCTTCGTCGTTCTGTGGGCGACCGGCTTCATTGGCGCGCGCTACGCCATGCCATGGGCGGAGCCGTTCACCTTCCTCGCCGCGCGGTTCGTCATCGCCGCCATCCTGCTGGCCGTCCTGATGCTTGTATTGGGTTCGAAAAAAGCCACCCGCGAGGAGGCGCTGCATGCCACCGGCGCGGGCATCCTGATGCATGGCGTCTATCTCGGCGCTGTGTTCTGGGCCATCCACAGGGGCATGCCGGCCGGCTTTTCGGCCCTCATCGTCGGCCTGCAGCCGCTGATCACGGCGGTGCTGGCCGGCAAATTCCTCGGCGAGGCGATCCTGCCGCGTCACTGGCTTGGCCTTGGCATCGGCCTCATCGGTATCGTCATCGTGCTGTGGCCGAAGCTCGGCGCGCTCGGCGGCGGCGTGACCGCGGCGACATTGACCGCCTCGCTGGTTTCGGTGCTCGGCATGAGCGCCGGCACCATCTGGCAGAAGCGCTTTGCCTCCGGCGGCGACCTCGTCGCGGCGACCATGTGGCAATATGTCGGCGGTGGCTCGCTGATGCTCGTCGCCTCCCTCGCCTTCGAAACCCACACGGTCGTCATCAATGGCGAACTCATCTTCGCCATGGCCTGGCTGGTGCTGGTGCTGTCGCTCGGCGCCATCTTCCTGCTGATGGTGATGATCCGCGACGGCGAGATGTCGAAGGTGGCCTCGCTGTTCTACCTGGTGCCGGCGGTGACGGCGATCATCGCCTGGGCCCTGTTCGACGAGCAGCTCAACGCACTTCAGATTGCCGGCATGGCGATCACGACATTCGGCGTCGGCCTGGCAACGGCGCGGCAGGCCAAGGGAAGAACTGTGGAATTGAGGAATTGAGGAATTGAGGAAGAAGCACAGACAGCGCCGGATATGGCCCGCTTTTTCTCCAATTCTTCAGTTCTTCAATTCCTCAATTCGACCTGTCATCCGACCCGCGCGCGCGCCTCCAGGTAGCGGCTGATCGCGGCATTGAGCTCGCCGCCGAGGATGAAGATCGCCGAGACCATGTAGAGGAAGACCACGGCGATCATGATCGAGGCCAGGCCGGCATAGGTCGTCACATAGGACGAGAAGTGGTCGAGATAGGTGGCGAAGATAGTCGAACCGATAAGCCATGCCGCCAGCGTGAAGACGATGCCCGGCACCAGCGAGACGAAGCGGCGCTTGCCCGCCGGCAGCCAGAAATGGACGGCAAACAATCCGCCGACAATGACCGCCGAAGCGATGACGTAACGCCATAGCGTAATGGTGCCCATATAGGGCTTGATCCAGTCGATATGGGCTTCGGCGAGCCGCGCCAGCAGCGGCGCGAACACCAGGAGCACGCTGATCGCCAGGAAACCGGCCGTGGCGATGAGCACGAAGATGATGCTCTGCACCCGGCGGTAGATGATGCCGCGCGTTTCCGAGACGCGGTAGGCGCGGTTGAGCGACGTGCGCAGCGCCTCGATGCCGTTCGAGGCAAAATAGGCCGCAAGCACCACACCATAGGTCAAAAGGTCGGTGCGCCTGACGGTCAGCACATTGAGCACTTCGCGCGCGATCGGCTTGGCGATCTGTTCGGGCCAGGTGTCGAAGACCAGATGCACGGCCGTGTCGGAGAACGCCTGCGCGCCGAGGAAGCTCGCCAGCGTCGTCGCGAAGATCAGGAACGGGAACAGCGCCATCAGCGAGGTGATCGCCAGATGGCTGGCCATCGCCCAGCCGTCATCGGTGTTGAAATGGCCAAGTGCGTCGTAGAGGACCCGCTTGAGGGCTACGATCTTCCGCAACAAGAACCGCGCCCTCCAATTGTCTCCACGCCGGGAATATGGGAAGGGATTGCGGCAAATGGCAACCCTTGGCGAAACCACGAACGGTCCGGCGCGGAAGTTGCGCTCGATTATCATCACCGGTGCGTCTTCGGGAATAGGCGCGTACTGCGCCCGCGCGTTGAAGGCGGAAGGCTGGCGGGTGTTCGCAACGGCGCGCAAGCCACAGGACATCGCCGCGCTCGAAGCCGATGGCATCGAGGCCTTCTATCTCGATTATTGCGAGCCGGACTCCATCGCCGCGCTGGTGACGGCGGTGCTCGACCGCACCGGCGGCCGGCTCGACGCCCTGTTCAACAACGGCGCGTATGCGCAGCCGGGCGCCGTCGAGGATCTGCCCGTTGCCGCGCTCAAGCAGCAGTTCGAGGCGAATTTCTTCGGCTGGCATGATTTGACCCGCCGGCTGGTGCCGGTGATGCGCCGCCAGGGTCAGGGCCGCATCGTCCACTGCTCCTCGATCCTTGGCCTCGTGCCGGTGCGCTTTCGCGGCGCCTATTCGGCGTCGAAGCACGCACTGGAGGCCTTGATGCTCTGCCAGCGCCAGGAACTGGCCGGCAGCGGCGTCCACGTTTCGCTGATCGAGCCGGGGCCGGTGAAGTCGAAGATCGCCAGCAATGGCCTCATTTGGTTTCTCAGCAACATCGACCACGAGAATTCCGTGCACCGCGTGGACTATGCGGCGCAACTCGAGCGACTGCGGGCCGGCGGCAGCCAATCGGCCTTGAAGCCAGGGCCGGAAGTGGTTCATGCGGCGCTGCGCCATGCACTTCTGTCGCGGCGCCCACGCCCGCACTATGTGGTAACAGTGCCCGCCAGGATCGGCGCGGTGCTCAGACGCATCCTGCCGGCATCGATGCTTTACCGCCTGATGGCCAAACGCGCCTGAACGCCAACCAACTGGAACGAAGCAATGGCAACCGTCTTCAACATTCTCGCCATTCTGGTCATGGTCGCCGTTGCGGTCGTGCTTGTTCGCGGCCTCATCAACATGATGCGCGGCGGCTCCGGCGTCACCTCGAACAAGCTGATGCAGGCGCGAGTCATGCTGCAGGCCGTGGCGCTGGTGCTGATCCTGCTGGCGGTGTATTTCACCCGCAAGTGAGGATGCCGGCGGCCGGGGAGGCGAAATGGTCAAGCTCAACAAGATCTACACCCGCACCGGCGATGATGGCACCACGGGTCTCGGCACCGGCGAGAGGCGGCTGAAATCCGATCTGCGGGTAGAGGCCTACGGCACGGTCGACGAGGCCAATGCCTGCATCGGCATCGCAAGGGTCCACACGGCCGCGGCCCATCCCGCGATCGACGCCATGCTGTCCCGCATCCAGAACGATCTGTTCGATCTCGGCGCCGATCTCGCCGTACCCGACGACGGCAAGCCGCTCGGCTATGAGCCGCTTCGCATCGTCGCCGTGCAGACCGACCGGGTCGAAAAGGACATCGACCTTCTCAACAAGGAGCTTCAGCCGCTCAAATCCTTCGTGCTCAATGGCGGCACAGCGGCGGCGGCGGCACTTCACCTTGCCCGCACCGTGGCAAGGCGAGCCGAAAGGCTGATGGTCGCACTGGCCCAGGACCCGAACGAGCACGTCAACCGCGACGGTCTGAAATACATCAACCGCGTCTCGGATTTCCTGTTTGTCGCCGCCCGGGCGGTCAATGACAACGGAAACGCCGACGTGCTATGGGTTCCCGGCAAGAACCGCTGATTGTCGAAAGCGGAAGAGGGCCTGGGGCATGTTCATCCCGCTTTACGACACCAACAGGCTGCGCCACATCCGCCTGCAATATGTGACCATCGGGCTGATCGTGGTCAACGCCCTGGTCTACCTCGCCACCGCGCTCGGCGGCGAGAGTTTCTCCAATGCCGCCGTGCTTGGTCTCGGCTTCATCCCGTCGGTCGTCCATGACACCGCCGAGCTCGATCCCCGTTTTATCGTCATCCCCGAAAGCCTGAGCTATCTCACCTATTCCTTCCTGCATGCCGACATCTTCCACCTCGGCGGCAACATGCTGTTCCTGTGGGTGTTCGGCGACAATGTCGAGGACGCGCTCGGTCACATCCGCTACCTCATCTTCTACCTGTTGTGCGCGATCGCCGGCGCCGCCTTCCAGGGCCTCGTCGCCTGGGACTCGCAGGTGCCGCTGATCGGTGCCTCGGGCGCCATCGCCGGCGTGGTCGTCGCCTATCTGATCCTTTATCCCAGGGTGAAGGTCTGGGTGTTGGCCTTCGCCCGCATCCCGCTGCGCATTCCGGCCTTCATCCCGCTCATCCTGTGGGTCCTTTTCCAGGTGGTGATGTTTGCCGCCGGCGGCGAGGATCAGATCTCCTGGGCCTGCCATATCGGCGGCATCATCGCCGGCGCCGTTCTGGTGCTTGTCTTGCGTAGCCGCGGCGTGCCGCTGTTTGCCGGCGCCGACGAAGACGTCGCGCCCGCCGCGCCCGACCAGCCGCCGGTTGCCACGGAACCGCTGATCCCCGATCAACCCGCCGCGACACCGCGCTGGGGACGCGGAAACGCTTCCAGTTCGGACTGAACCGATTTGAGCCACTTGCAGCGTATTGACGTGCAGGGTTGCCGCAACTACGGAAACGTCTCCGCCGCAACCTAAGGCGGGCAAAGACCAGAATTTCCATCCGGCCAGAATTTCCACCTGGAATGTCGGCTTTCGACAACTCAGAACGGGCGCAGGCTGTTATAGCGCGCCCAATTAGCGTGAAGAGGTGACAGGCAAATGAAGATCCTTGTGCCCGTGAAGCGGGTTGTGGATGCGAACGTCAAGGTTCGCGTGAAGGCTGATGGTTCGGCGGTGGAGCTCGCCAACGTCAAGATGGCGATGAACCCGTTCGACGAGATCGCGGTTGAAGAAGCGATCCGGCTGAAGGAAGCTGGCAAGGCGGAAGAAATCATCGTCGTCTCGATCGGCCCGCAGCAGGCGCAGGAAACCCTGCGCACGGCGCTCGCCATGGGCGCCGACCGCGCCATCCTGGTCAAGACCGACGAACAGACCGAGCCGCTCGGCGTCGCCAAGGTGCTGAAGGGCGTCGTCGACGCCGAGCAGCCCGGCCTCGTCATCCTCGGCAAGCAGGCGATCGACGACGATTCCAACCAGACCGGCCAGATGCTGGCGGCACTGTTAGGCTGGGCGCAGGGCACCTTCGCCTCCAAGATCGTGCTCGACGGCGACAAGGCCAAGGTGACGCGCGAAGTCGATGGCGGCCTGCAGACGGTGGAACTGAAGATGCCGGTGATCGTCACCGCCGACCTTCGCCTCAACCAGCCGCGCTATGCCTCGCTGCCCAACATCATGAAGGCCAAGAAGAAGCAGCTCGACGAGAAGAGCCCGGCCGACTACGGCGCCGACGTCAAGCCGCGGCTGAAGGTCATCAAGACCGAAGAGCCGAGCGGCCGCAAGGCAGGCGTCAAGGTCAAGAGCGTCGCTGAGCTGGTCGACAAGCTGAAGAACGAAGCCGGCGTGCTGTAAGGAAATCCGATGAGGCCGGCCTGCAAACGGCTGGCTTCTCCGCTTCCGGTGCTCACGTACAGAAGTACGCTCCGCTCCGGTTCTCGAAACCAACCGTTTTCGACTCGGCCTGACCGGATTTCAGGGAGCCGCGAAGACGAAAGTCAGGAATATCATCAATGGCTATTCTTCTGATTGCAGAACACGACAACGCAACCCTTTCCGACCAGACCGCCAAGGCGCTGTCGGCCGCGCTGCAGATCGGCTCGGACGTGCATGTGCTGGTTGCCGGCAAGGGCGCCAAGCCGGCAGCCGACGCTGCCGCCAAGCTGAAGGGCGTGAGCAAGGTGCTGTTGGCCGAGGCCGACGAGCTTGCCGAGCGCCTGGCCGAACCGACGGCAGCGCTCATTGTGTCGCTGGCGGGCGCCTACGACACCATCATCGCGCCGGCGACCTCGTCGGGCAAGAATGTCGCGCCGCGCGTGGCTGCGCTCCTCGATGTCGCGCAGGTGTCCGAGATCATCGAAATCGTATCGCCCGACACCTTCAAGCGGCCGATCTATGCCGGCAACGCCATCCAGACGGTGCAGTCGAGCGACGCCAAGAAGGTGATCACCGTGCGCACCGCCTCCTTCCAGGCAGCCCCCGAGGGCGGCTCGGCAGCCGTCGAGACCGTCAAGGCCGCGGCCAATCCGGGCCTCTCCACCTTCATCGAGAACAAGCTTTCCGAGACCGACCGTCCGGAGCTGACCTCGGCCAAGATCATCATCTCGGGCGGCCGCGCGCTGGGCTCCTCGGAGAAATTCCAGGAGGTCATCCTGCCGGTTGCCGACAAGCTCGGCGCCGCGGTCGGCGCTTCCCGCGCCGCCGTCGATGCCGGCTATGCGCCGAACGACTGGCAGGTCGGCCAGACCGGCAAGGTGGTTGCCCCCGATCTCTACATCGCGGTCGGCATCTCCGGCGCCATCCAGCACCTTGCCGGCATGAAGGATTCCAAGGTCATCGTCGCCATCAACAAGGACGAGGAGGCGCCGATTTTCCAGGTTGCCGACTACGGCCTCGTCGGCGACCTGTTCGTCATCCTGCCGGAACTGCAAAAGGCGCTTTGACGCTTTCTGCCAAAGCGTATTAAATGGTGAGGGTGGGGTAGACGAAGTCGCCCCGCCCTTTTAGTTTGCACCGCACAAAAAGCAGGCCGCAAAGGCTGAAAGCAATCCAGCAAAGTGCGCAGCGGTTTTGCGTCCGGGATTGCGGTAAAATAAAAGGTGGAGCGCTTTCGCAGTTCAAGCGGAAGGGTTCAGGACGGGATCGGTGTAATGAGCAAGATCGAGACGATCGGCATCATCGGCGCGGGCCAGATGGGTGGCGGCATCGCCCATGTCTCCGCGCTTTCAGGCTACAAGGTATTGATCTACGATATCTCGCCCGACCGCATCGAGAAGGGCATCGCCACGATCAGCGGCAACATGGCCCGCCAGGTGGGGTCCGGCAAGCTCGACGAGAAGGTGCGCAACGATGCGATGGGCCGCATTTCGGCCGCGCCCGCGATGGCCGATCTTGCGGGTGCTGACCTGGTGATCGAGGCGGCGACCGAGGACGAGACGGTCAAGCGCAAGATCTACGCCCAGCTTTGTCCGCAGCTCAATCCCGAAGCCATCCTGGCGACCAACACCTCGTCGATCTCGATCACGCGGCTTGCCGCGCAGACCGACCGGCCCGAGCGGTTCATCGGCATACATTTCATGAACCCGGTACCGCTGATGAAGCTGGTCGAACTGGTGCGCGGCATCGCCACCGAGGACCAGACCTTCGAGGCAGCCAAAACCTATGTGAAGCAGCTCGACAAGACGATCACGGTCTCGGAGGATTTTCCTGCCTTCATCGTCAACCGCATCCTGCTGCCGATGATCAACGAGGCGATCTACACGCTCTATGAGGGTGTCGGCTCGGTCGACGCCATCGACACCGCCATGCGGCTCGGCGCCAACCATCCGATGGGGCCGCTGCAGCTGGCTGACTTCATCGGGCTCGATACCTGCCTGTCGATCATGCAGGTGCTGCATGACGGCCTGTCGGACTCCAAGTACCGCCCTTGCCCGCTACTGGTGAAATATGTCGAGGCCGGCTGGCTCGGCCGCAAGACCGGGCGCGGCTTCTACGACTATCGCGGCGAGCATCCCGTCCCGACGCGCTGAGCGGATCGTCGGCGCAAATCAGGGACAAGCCTTTCGGTTCAACGGCGACGGGTCTATCAGGAGGCCACCGCCAGTGGCTCTGTCCGGCCATCCACGATCTGTGCGTCGGGCGCCACGGAGACACAGCCACGGCCCGCCGCCTTGGCGGCATAGCAAGCCGCATCGGCCCTGGCGATGATCTCGTCGACCTCGCCACAATTGGCATTGATCGCAGCCAACCCGATGCTGGCGCCGATCACGTGAGGACGGCCGTCCCAGGTGAAGTCTAGCCCGCCGATCGCATCGATGATGGAGCGCGCCGCGATCTTGGCGCCGGCTGCCGAACCCGATTTCAAAACGACCGCGAATTCGTCGCCGCCGAGGCGAGCGACGATGTCGTCTGGACCAAGCACGCCGCGAATAGCCACGGCGACCCGCTTCAGCAGCGCGTCTCCCGCCGCGTGACCACCCGTGTCGTTGACCAGTTTGAAGTGGTCGAGGTCGATGAACATGAACTGATGTCCGGCGCCTCCGACCGACCTTGTCGTGTCGCCGACCGACCTTGTCGTGTCGGCGGTGCCGTCCTTGCGCGCCTGGCCGACGAGGTCCTCCATGGCGCGGATGAAGCTGGAGCGGTTGGCAAGGCCGGTCAGCGCATCGTGTGCCGCGGCGTGGGCGAGCTGGCGCTGCAGCGCGCGCGCATCGGTAAAGTCCTGGAAGACGATGACCAGCCCGCAGAATTCGTTGCGGTCGTTGACGATCGGCGACACCACCTGGCGGATGCTGCAGCGCGTGTCGTCGCGCCGGATGAGGACGGCGCGGCTGTTCTGGTCGGCGGGCGCATGAACGCCAACCGCGGGCCGGGTCACGCCGATCCTGTGCCCCGTCTCCTCATCGACCGCCCAGTAGACATGGCCAAGCATCTTGCCGAGAGCCTCGCCGCCGGCAATCCCGGTCAGCTTTTCGGCGACCGGGTTCATGAAGGTGATACGGTTTGCGGCATCGGTGCAGATCACGGCATCGCCGATCGATTGCAGCGTCACCCTCAGCCGCTCCTTTTCATCGGCAAGCATTGCCGCCGACACGGTGAGGCGCTCTTCGGCCTCCTTGCGGCGGGTGATGTCGGTCAAGCTGCCGATGGCCCTGATCAGCCGTCCATCCTCATCACGTTCGATGGCCTTGCCGCGGTCGAGGATCCACACCCAGTGGCCATCCTTGTGGCGCATCCTGAACTCGGCCTCAAAGAACGGTGTCTTGCCCTCGAGATGAGCGCGATCCGCTTCGGCGACAGTCTCGCGATCATCAGGATGGATCATCGTCAGCCAGCGGTCGGTGTCGCCATCGAGCTCGCCATCCGCATAGCCCAGCATCTTGACCCAGGTCGAGGAATAGGTCGTGCCGCCCTTGCGCATGTCGAGATCCCAGACGCCCTGGCCGGCGCCGGCGAGCGCGAAATTCCAACGCGTTTCCGCTTCGGCAATGCGCGCCTCGGCCTGCTTGCGAGCGTCGATGTTTTCGATTTGCGAGACGAGATAGAGCGGGCGGCCGCTGGTCTCATCGCGAATGACCGAACCGGCAAGATGGGCCCAGACAGGCGTTCCATCCTTGCGGAGATAGCGCTTCTCGAAATGGAAGGAATTGACCGTGCCCGCCTTCAGATCGTCCATCGTCTTCCGCCCGATCTGCTGGTCGTCGGGATGCGTGATCTGGAAGAAAGTCAGCGCCTCGATCTCTTCGCTTGTGTAGCCAAGCATGGCCGCGAAGGCCGGATTGGTCTGGCGGATGCGCCCATCGAGACCGACAACGACGATACCGATCGCTGAATCCTCCATGGCGCGGCGGAAGCGCAGCTCGCTCTCGGCGATCTGTTGGCGATCCATGCTGATCCTGCGGGTGGACAGGGCGGCGAGGAACAGCGCGCCCGCCGCCACTGCCATCGCGATCTGCAGGCAGAGTTTCAAGGCTTCGGTGCCCAGGTCCAGGTGCGACAGCAGGATCGAGGCCGCCAGCACGCCCAGGCCGGCGACGAGCAACGCCAGCCCTGCACGCCCAAGAGATTCTCGGCTGGTCAATCCTCGCCACATCACGATACGTGCCACCCCCGTGCGCAAACGCATGTTCTCGCCTCAACCTTGGCGGATCGATTTTAAGGAAAGGTTGCGTCAGGCATTCCGGTGCCATCGCTAACCGGCAAACAATTGCCGGCATGATTAAGGATCGGTATGCGCGAGCGGGCGAGCGTGGCGCAACGCTACCAGCGCACGAAAAACCGTCCGCCGAGCGCGCCAAGCAATGCGAGCGCTGCAATCGCTATCGTGTACCAGGTGGCGACGAAAAGCGGCGAATCGTCGAAGCAGTGGGCGGCATAGAAGGTTGCCGCCAGCCCGCCGGCGAGCAGGCCTGCCACCGCACCGGCAAGCACCGGCCGTGTCGGCGCCCCGTAGCGCAGCATCCACAGGAAGATGGCAAGCGGACCGAGGCCGATCAGCGGGATGAATGCCATGCAGATCATCATGTTGGAGCCGACCATTTTGGTTCCCCACAGCGCCTCCGGCACCATGAAAAGCTCCAGAACCACCGCCACGGCTACCAGCACTGGCGCCGCAGCCATCCCAACCATTGCCCGGCCCGTTGATGCACCCGGCGTCGACAAGGCACGGATCAGGGCGAAGGCGCTGACGGCAAGCACGATGGTGAAGACGAATTTGGAAAGGAAGCGCATCGTGTGCGCGGCCGCCATGAAATCCGGGCGTGGGCCGATGGTCAGCAGGAAAACGACGGCCGCGATCACCGCTGCCGCACCGGCGGCCAGCCACCAGGCCGATTGCAGCGGCATCGCCTTGCTGGTTGCATCGGCGTCCAGCGCCTTGATGAGATCGTCCGTTCTCATGTCATTCCCGCCCGAATCGCTTGGCTATCGCGGCAAGTCCGCGATGCAGCGACACCCGCACCGCCGTCTCGCTGATGCCGAACTTTGCCGCCGTCTCGCCGATGGACCGCCCTTCCACCGACACGGCCGAGACCACGGAGCGCTGAGCCGGCGACAGACCGTCCAATGCACGGTTGATGTCGCGCTCGCTGACGGTCTCGGTTTCCGGCTCGGCGAACGTCTCGGCGATATCGTCGACGTCGATCTCGATGCGCCGTCCGCGCCGCCTGAACGCATCGATCAGCTTGAAGCGGGCAATCGCATAGACCCACGGCAACACCGGCGCATCCTGACGCCAGGTATGCCGTTTCACATGAATGGCCAGCAAGGTTTCCTGCACGACATCCTCGGGATCGACCCCGCCCTGCACGATCTTGCGCCTGGCAAAACCGCGAACTAGCGCGGCAATCCGGTGCAGAAAGTCGGCGTAAGCCCTTTCATCTCCCGCGATCGCGGCCCGCATCAGCCGGGAAAGTTCGGCCTCGTCCTTGCCGCTCACAAGAGTTCACTCCCCGATTTTCGCGTCTCGGCGCTGATTTGTTACGTGGCCGGCGAAATAATGTCCAAGCCAAACTGTCGGCAAGTCACGAAAGTTTGCGGCACCGCCGAACCGTGAGCATCACGCGGAATTGTCCGTTCGGCACCGACCTTTGCACGTCAGCGACCGATTGAAGCACACCAACAATGTTGACTATAGCTGTCATGTATCGATAGGTGCAGCCGTGACAGACCTAGGACCCCCGAAATCGAGGACAATGCCATGAAATACGCTCTTTCCACCCTCGCCGGCGCCGCTGCGCTGGCAATCAGCCTCATCGCCGGTCCGGCAAAGGCGGAAGAGGATGGCATCATTGTCTACAACGCCCAGCACGAAAGCCTGACCAAGGCGTGGGCCGAAGGCTTCACCAAGGAAACAGGCATCAAGGTCACCGTGCGCAATGGCGGCGACAGCGATTTCTCCAACCAGATCGTCGCCGAGGGCGCTGCTTCGCCCGCAGACGTCTTCCTGACCGAAAACTCACCGGCCATGGCGCTGGTCGAAAGCGCCGGCCTGTTCGCGCCGGTCGACGCGGACACGCTGGCGCAGGTTCCCCAGGACTATCAGCCGGCCAGCGGCAAATGGGTCGGCGTTGCCGCGCGCAGCACGGTCTTTGCCTATAACAAGACCAAGCTGACTGCCGACCAGTTGCCCAAGTCGATGCTGGACCTCGCCGATCCGAGCTGGAAAGGCCGTTGGGCCGCCTCCCCCTCGGGCGCTGATTTCCAGGCCATCGTCAGCGCCCTGCTCCAGCTCAAAGGTGAAGCCGCTACCGCCGACTGGCTGAAAGCGATGAAAACCAATTTCACCGCCTACAAGGGCAACAGCACGGTGATGAAGGCGGTTAATGCCGGCGAGATCGAAGGCGGCGTGATCTATCACTATTACTATTTCGGCGATCAGGCCAAGACCGGCGAAAACAGCAAGAATGTCGCGCTGCACTATTTCAAGGATCAGGATCCGGGCGCCTTCGTCTCGATCTCCGGCGGCGGTGTGCTGGCTTCGAGCAAGCATCCGAAGGAAGCCCAGGCGTTCCTGAAATGGCTGACAGGCAAAGGCGGTCAGGACGTGCTGAAAACCGGCGATTCCTTCGAGTACGCGGTCGGCAAGGGTGCGGACTCCAACCCGAAGCTGGTGCCGCTCGCCGATCTGCAGGCGCCGAAGGTCGATGCCACGACGCTGAACTCCAAGAAGGTCACCGATCTGATGACGGCAGCCGGCTTGCTTTAGTTGCCATTCGTCCTAAAAGGACACCCGACCACGCTCCCGCGGGAATTCGCCTTCCGCGGGAGTGATTTTGTTTTTCGAGATGGCATTCGTCGATGACGACACGCTGTGTTCCCGACCGCGATCGCGGTCTTTCAATTGCTGCCGCTGGACGGCAACGGCACGGCGTCTGACCTGATGCAGTCCGCGGTCGATCTCGCGCATTCGGGCCTGCCTTCGGGTACAGGCCGAAGGGCTCGGCGACGCGCACCGCTTTGGCTGGTCCTCGCCGCCATCTTCGTTGCGCTGCTGGCGCTGGTGCCGCTTGCCTTCATCATCTGGATCGCGGTGCAGACCGGCTGGGAAACAGTCTCGGCACTGGTCTTCCGGCCGCGTGTCGGCGAGCTTCTGGTCAACACTGTCCTGCTGGTCGCGCTCTCGGTGCCGATCACCATCGTGCTGTCGGTTTCGCTGGCCTGGTTGACCGAGCGCAGCGACCTGCCGGGCGCCCGGCTCTGGGCCTGGCTGTGCGTGGCGCCGCTCGCCATCCCGGCTTTTGTGCACAGCTATGCCTGGGTCACCATGGTGCCGGGACTACACGGCCTGTGGGCCGGCGTGCTGGTTTCCGTGATCGCCTATTTCCCGTTCCTGTATCTGCCGGTGTCGGCGGCGTTGCGCCGTCTCGATCCCGCCCTGGAAGACGCCGCCGCCGCACTCGGCCTTGGGCCCCGGCGCGTGTTCTGGCGGGTCGTGCTGCCGCAATTGCGGCTCGCCATCTGCGGCGGCTCGCTGCTGGTCGGCCTGCATCTGCTGGCCGAGTACGGCCTCTATGTCTTCATCCGCTTCGACACCTTCACCACGGCGATCGTCGACCAGTTCCAGTCGACCTTCAATGGACCGGCCGCCAACATGCTGGCCGGCGTGCTGGTCAGCTGCTGCTTCGTGCTGCTCGGCCTCGAAGTGCTGGTGCGCGGCGAGGAGCGCTATGCCCGTGTCGGCTCCGGCGCGGCGCGCCATCAGCAACGCACAAGCCTCGGACGCGCCACCCTGCCTAGCCTGCTCTTGCTAGTCGTCATCACGCTTTTGGCGCTCGGCGTGCCGTTCGTCACCATTGGCGGCTGGCTTGCCGCCGGCGGCTCCGCTGTCTGGCGCTTGGACGAGATCAGCCTGGCGCTTGGCCAGACGCTGTTCCTGGCGCTCGCCGGCGCGTTGCTCGCCACCGTCGCCGCCATGCCGATGGCCTGGATCTCGATCCGCGCGCCGGGGCCATTGCAGCGTCTTCTGGAGGGCTGCAACTACATCGTCGGCTCGCTGCCCGGGGTCGTCATCGCACTGGCGCTGGTCACTATCACCGTACGCATCGCGCTGCCGCTCTACCAGACCTTGTTCACCATCCTGGTTGCCTATGCGCTGATGTTCCTGCCGCGCGCGCTGGTCAGCCTGCGGGCATCGATCGCGCAGGCGCCGGTCGAGCTCGAACGCGCCGCTTCCAGCCTCGGCCGGCCGCCGCTGCAGGCGCTGTGGTCGACGACGATCCGCCTGTCGGCGCCGGGTGCCGCGGCCGGCATGGCCCTGGTGGCGCTCGGCATCATGAACGAACTGACCGCCACCCAGATGCTGGCACCGAACGGCACCCGCACGCTGGCGATGGCTTTCTGGTCCTACAGTGGCGAGATTGATTATGCCTCGGCGGCACCCTACGCCTTCATCATGGTGGCGATGTCGCTGCCCTTGACCTGGCTGCTCTATGTCCAGTCGAAACGGATGGCCGGACGATGAGCTTTCTCGAAATCAGCGGCCTGCACAAGCAATACGGCCCGGTGGCGGCCCTTGCCGGCGTCGACCTCAGCGTCGCCAGCGGCAGCCGCACGGCGATCGTCGGTCCTTCCGGTTGCGGAAAGACGACCCTGCTGCGGCTGATTGCCGGCTTCGAGGCTCCGGACCAGGGCCACATCACGCTCGACGGTGCCATATTGGCCAACGGCGGCGCTGCGGTGCCGGCATATCGCCGAGGCATCGGTGTGGTGGCGCAGGATGGTGCCCTGTTTCCGCATCTGACCATTGGCGACAATATCGGTTTCGGCATGGGCCGCGGCGAGGACAAGCGCGCTGAGCGCATCGTCGAGCTCGCCTATATCGTCGGGCTCGACAAGGCGATCCTCAAACGCCGCCCGCACGAGCTTTCCGGCGGCCAGCAGCAGCGTGTGGCGCTGGCCCGGGCCATGGCGATGAAGCCCAGGCTGATGCTTCTCGACGAGCCGTTCTCGGCGCTCGATACCGGCCTGCGCGCCTCGATGCGCAAGGCGGTGGCCGAGCTTCTGGAGGCCGCCGGCATCACCACCATCCTGGTGACGCACGACCAGGCCGAAGCGCTGTCCTTCGCCAGCCAGGTCGCGGTGATGCGCGACGGCAAGTTCTCGCAAATCGGCACGCCGCGCGAGCTTTATCTCAAGCCGAAGGACAGGATGATCGCCGAATTCCTCGGCGACGCCATCATCCTGCCGGCCAAGATATCAAATGGCTTCGCCAACTCGCCGCTCGGCCGCATCGCGGTCGACACCCATGACAGCCGCGATATCGCCCGCATCATGCTTCGCCCGGAGCAGATCGCGCTGAAGAGAACGTCGCGCGAGGGTATGTCCGGCACCTCGGACATGCTGTTCGGCGAGGTGACGGAATCCGAATTCGCCGGCTCGATGTGCACGGTCGCGGTGCGGCTCTTGAACAATGCCGATCCGCCCGATGCGGCAGCGATCGGCAACACGCCGCTGGTCCTGCGCAAACCGGGCATGGACGCGCCGGCGGTCGGCGAGATCGTCCGGCTGACTGTATCGGGAAAGGCGCATGTCTTCGCCTGAACGCCGCGTGGGTGGAGCGTAGGCATATCTTTCTGATTAGCCGACGCGCTTTCCGGCCTGATCGAACCAGTGCAGCTTTTCTGCCTTGGCAACCACGCGCAATTGGTTGCCAACCGTGGCGGTGGCGCGACCCGCGACCCGCACGACGATCCTGCTGCCACCTGCAGCACAGTGAAGGAAACTTTCGGCGCCTACCGGTTCGACTGCCTCGACCAGCGCCGGCAGGATGAGAGCGCCGGACGGTGCCTTGGCCCCGAAGGTGACGTCGGCATCCTCGGGGCGGAAGCCGAGCGTGACGGCGCTCGCAGGCGCAAATTCAATCGTCTTGCCATCAGCCAGCGCCGGACCAGCCGGCCCTTGCGAAAGGGGCAGGAGATTCATCGGCGGCGCGCCAATGAAGGAAGCGACGAAGGTCGAGGCCGGCCTTTCGTAGACGTCGAGCGGCGCCCCCATTTGCTCGACCAGTCCGGCATTCATGACGACGAGGATGTCGGCCAACGTCATCGCCTCGAGCTGGTCATGTGTGACATAGACCGACGTGACGCCAAGCGAGCGCTGCAGGTTCTTTATCTCGACGCGCATCTGGCCACGCAATTTGGCATCGAGATTGGAAAGCGGCTCGTCGAAAAGGAAAACCCTCGGATTGCGCACAATGGCACGACCCATGGCGACACGCTGGCGCTGGCCGCCGGAAAGCTCGCGCGGGCGGCGGTCGAGCAGCGCCGAAAGTTCCAGTATTTTCGCCGTTGCGCGGACCCGGCTGTCGATCTCATCTTTCGGCGTGCCGCGGTTGCGCAGCCCATAGGCCATGTTGTCGTAGACTTTCATATGCGGATAGAGCGCGTAGTTCTGGAACACCATGGCGATGTCACGCTCGGTCGGACCGGTTGAGTTTACGATCTTGCCGTCGATCGCAACTGTTCCCGAGGAGATGGTTTCAAGCCCGGCGATCATTCTGAGCAGCGTGGACTTGCCGCAACCCGACGGGCCGACCAGCACGCAAAGCTCCTTGTCGGGAACCGCGATTGAAACGCCCTTCACGGCCTCGAAACCGCTGGGGTAGACCTTCTTCACATCCTTCAGATCGACGGTCGCCATCAGCTTCTCACTTTTCGGAATCGACCAGGCCGCGAACGAACCAGCGTTGCATCAGCACCACGACCAGGATCGGCGGCACGATGGCCAGCATCGCTGTAACCATGACCAGGTGCCATTGCGTATCGGCATCGGCGAAGGAGACCATCTTTCTGAGCGCGATGACGATCGTGTTCATGTTGCTGCTGTTGGTGACGAGCAACGGCCACAGATACTGTGTCCAGCCATAAATGAAGAGGATGACGAACAGCGCCGCGATATTTGTCCGCGACAGCGGCAACAGGATGTCGAAGAAGAAGCGCCACGGCCCCGCACCGTCGACCCGCGCCGCCTCAACCAATTCGCCAGGAATCGTCATGAAGAACTGGCGGAACAGCAGCGTGGCGGTGGCCGAGGCGATCAGCGGGATGATCAGGCCCGCATAAGTGTCGATCATGCCGAGATCGACCATCACCTTGTAGGTTGGCAGGATGCGCACCTCGACGGGGAGCATCAGGGTGATGAAGATCAGCCAGAAGAAGGTCATGCGCAGCGGAAAGCGGAAGAACACGATCGCATAGGCAGACAGGATCGAGATGAATATCTTTCCCACCGCGATGCCGAGCGCCATGATCGTCGTGTTGAGCAGCAGCCTGCCGACGCTGACGCCGCCGATGCGGCCGACACCGCCGAACAATGCCTCGCTGTAATTGTTCCAGAACTGATCGCCGGGCAGGAGCGGCAATGGCGGCCTGAGGATCGTTTGCAGCGTCTGCGTCGAGGCAACGAACGTGTAGTAGATCGGGAAGGCGACGATCAATATGCCGAGGATCAGCATGGCGTGGGCGATGACGGTGCGGAGCGGTGACTGGCCGATCATCGCTCGCCCTCAGCCGTAATGGACTTTGCGTTCCACATAGCGGAACTGGATGGCGGTGAGCGAGATGACGATGATCATCAGGATGACCGACTGCGCCGCCGAGTCACCGAGGATCAGATTGACGAAGCCGTCATTGTAGACCTTGTAGACCAGCGTCTCAGTCGTCTTGCCCGGACCGCCCCCGGTGACGGCATGGACGATGCCGAACGTGTCGAACAGGGCATAGACGGTGTTGACGACCAGCAGGAAGAAGGTCGTCGGCGCAAGCAGCGGGAAGACGATGGTCCAGAATCGCTTGGTCTCGCCGGCGCCGTCCATGGCCGCGGCCTCGATCAAGGCTTTCGGCACCGCCTGCAGGCCGGCGACGAAGAACAGGAAATTGTAGCTTATCTGCTTCCAGGCAGCGGCGGACACCAGCAGGATCATGGCGTGGGTGCCATTGAGCAGTGGATCCCAGGCGATGCCGAAACTCCTCAGCATGTAGGCCAGCGACCCGATCGAAGGGTTGAAGAGGAACAGCCACAGCATACCGGCAATCGCCGGCGCCACCGCGTAGGGCCAGATCAAGAGCGTGCGGTAGAGACCTTTGCCGCGCACCACCTTCTCTGCCATGACCGCCAGCAGGAGCGCCACGCACATGGCGACGATAGCGGTCGCAAGGGAAAACACCACCGTGACCTTGATCGAGTTCAGGTAGGCCGGATCGGCAAGCACTTTCCTGAAATTGGCGAACCAGACGAACTTGGTCCTCAGCCCGAACGGATCCTGCCTGAGCATGGATTGGTAGAACGCCTGACCGGCCGGCCAGTAGAAAAAAACGAGCGTGATGGCCAGTTGCGGCGCCACAAGCAGGTAGGGAAGGACCTTGTTGGGGAACACGACGCGAGGGGTCACGGAGCCACTCCGAGGTGATGAGGCGGGGGGCACCATGCGGCACCCCTCTCCGCCAAGATGGCTTTGATGAGCGTTTCGGACTGGGCATCATCGACCATTGGCGAAATCGCAAGGCACGGCAAAACTCCCCTCACCGAGGGGAGATGCCCGGCGGGACAGGTAGGTGCGCCGTAGAGCAAGGACCTGCGCTCGCTCTAATTCCCCAGCGCTTCCTTGATCGCGGCATTGCCACGCGTAACCGCATTGTCGAGCGCCTGCTGCGCGGTCTGCTGGCCGGCTAGCATCTTCTCGAACTCCTCGTTCTGGATATCGCGCACCTGCGGCAGATTCGGCAGACGTATTCCCTTGGAATTGTCGGTCGGCGTCTTACCCGTCATCTGCAGGATCGGGGTCTCGCGGCCGACATTCTTGTCATAGAAACCGGACTTCTTGGTCGCTTCATAAGCCGCCAGCGTTACCGGCAGATAACCCGACTTCTGGTGCAGGTATTCTTGCACCTCGGTCTTGGACAGGTAGGCGAAGAAGGCCGCGACGCCCTTGTATTCCTCATCGGATTTGTCCGCGAAAACCCACAAGCTGGCGCCACCCGGCGTCGTGTTCTGCGGCGCACCCTTGGCGTCGCTGTCATACGGCAATTGGCCAATGCCGTAATTCATGCCGGACTTGACGATATCGCCAAGCCCGCCGGACGATTCGGTCATGATCCCGCATTCGCCCGCAAGGAAGATCTGCTTGGCTTCGGAGGTGCGGCCGCCATATTTGAAGGTGCCGTCCTTGGCGAGGTCCGCCAGCGCCTGGAAATGGTTGACGAAAATCGGCGCGTTGATCTTGAGCTCGACATCGCCGCCGGCCAGACCGTTCTGCTGGGTGGCCCATGACACGTCATTCCAGGCCGCGAAATTCTCCAGATGTATCCAGGTCAGCCAGGTCGAGGTGTAGCCGCAGGCGGCCGCGCCGCTCGCCTTGATCTTCTTGGCGTCTTCCCACACTTCATTCCAGGTCTTGGGTGGGCTATCGACGTCGAGACCAGCCTTCTTGAAGATATCCTTGTTGTAATAAAGGATCGGCGAGGAGGAGTTGTAGGGGAAGGAGAGCATGGTGCCGTCCGGCTTCGAATAATAGCCGACTATGCCTGGCAGATACTGGCTCTTGTCGAAGGTCATTCCAGCGCTGGTCAACACATCGGCTGCGGGCTTGATGGCACCTTCGGCCGCCATCATCACGCCGGTGCCGACGTCGAACACCTGGATGATGTCTGGCGCCTGGCCCGCGCGGTAGGCGGCAATGCCGGCATTCAGCGTCTCGGGATACGTGCCTTTGAACACCGGAACGAGCTCATAGTCGCTCTGGCTGGCATTGAAATCTTTGGAGATCTTGTCGACGACTTCGGCATTGGCGCCAGTCATGGCGTGCCACCAACTGATCTGCGTGACGGCAAAAGCGGAGGTTGAGGAAAGCGTCATAAAGGTAGCGGCAACACCGGCCGCGAAGCCGAAGGACTTCATGTTTCATCTCCCGTTTGTCATTGGCGAAAGGGGGCACTCCCGCGAAGGCAATATGTGTCGCTCATGACAATCAGACAACGGTTTTGTTGCAGATCGACGAACTTCACCCTTTACCTGACGCAACGCTCGCCTCCGCTTGGAGGCATGGAGAGCGATACGGTTAGCCGGCTTAGCGCGACGACAAGCGCGCCAGGAAGCACCGTCGGGACCGTCAAGCTGGCTTTCGGCGTGTCAGCCCTGATTGCAGCCGCAGCAACCCGAAGAGACACGCCAAGGTTGCAGCCGACTTTATCGATCCCTCAACGGCAACGCGCTACTCAATCCTGCTGCCCTGTTTATTTCCAAAGATCAGGTGAAATAAATGCTGACGGTCTACAATTGTATCGTCAACGAACATGATCTGAGACTGGTCGCACTCGCCGCGCTGATCTGCGGAATTTCCTGCTTCTCTGCTGTCAACCTGCTTCAGCACATAAGCCGTTCCACAGATCGGAACCGGCTTGCCTGGCTGATGATCGCGGCCACTTCGACCGGCTTTGGCATCTGGGCAACGCACTTCATCGCCATGCTCGCATTCACACCGGGCATACCCAGTGCTTATGATCCGGCACTCTCCGTGCTTTCGCTCGCTGCTTCGGTCACTTTGACGGCAGCCGGCATGTGGATCGCCACCTTGCGGGATGAGTTCGACTATCATCTCGTCGGCGGCGCCGTGCTGGGCGGCGGTATCGCAGCCATGCACTACATCGGCATGGCGGCGTTCGAGGTTCAGGGCCGTATCGAGTGGAACCTCTTGCTTGTCGCCGTTTCCCTGCTGGCCGGCGTAACGCTCGCGGCGCTGGCGCTGCGTGTCGTGCAGCGCCGCCCCTCCTTGAAGGCGACATCCGGCGGCGCGGTGCTACTGACGCTGGCGATCTGCACCCTGCATTTCATCGGTATGGGTGCCGTCTCGATCTTCCCCGATCCCTCGATCGTCATATCCGAATACACGATCGAGCCGACCTCGCAGGCTTTCGCGGCCGCCGCCGCCACACTGGTGATCCTGGTTCTGTCGGCATCGGCGCTGTGGATCGATTTGCGCTTCCGTCGCCAGAAGCTCGAGGTCGACCGCATGCACGGCCTGGCCAATGCCGCCGTGGAGGGGCTGATCGTTTGCGACGGCAACCGCATCATCAGTGCCAATGACAGCATTGCGGCACTGACGGGCATAGCAACAGCGACCCTGAACGGAATGCAGCTTGGCGATCTCTTCGGATCCGATATGTCGGGCTTCGGCGAACAGCCGCAGGAGGCCGAATTGAGCGGTCGCGATGGCACGAGCATTCCTGTCGAGCTGATCGCCAGGAGCATCGACTACTGTGGCAAACCGCACAACGTGGTCGCGGTCCGCGATATTCGCGAGCGCAAGAAGGCGGAACAGGAGATCCTGCGGCTTGCCCATTTCGATCCATTGACCGGACTGGCCAATCGCCGCAGCTTTTCCGGCCGGCTGGAGACGGAAATCGCTGCGATGGTCCGGACCAGGAAAGGCGGCCAGCTTGCGCTTCTGCTGCTTGATCTCGACCGGTTCAAGGAGGTCAACGACCTGTATGGGCACGGCGCAGGCGACGCCATGCTGCAGAAGGTTGCGCAGTGCGCGACCGGTATCCTTCGTCAAGGGCAGATGGTGGCGCGGCTGGGCGGCGATGAGTTCGCCATCATCGCGCCGAACCTGGCCGACCCGTTGGAGGCGGGCCGTATCGCCAACGCCGTGCTGACAGCCATGCGCGAGGAAAACCGGCTCTCGGTCGGCGGCGGCCTTGTGTCGGCAAGCATCGGCATTGCGCTGTATCCGTCGGATGCCGAAAACCAGGCCAGCCTGATAAGCCACGCCGATACGGCACTCTACCGGGCCAAGACCGAAGGCAAGGACACCTACCGTTATTTCGAAGCTTCGATGGGGGCCGAGGCCCGCGACAAGCGCGTCATGGAGCACGAACTGCGCCAGGCGGTCGCACGCCAGGAGTTCTATCTCGTCTACCAGCCGCAGAAAGAGATCAGCAGCGGAAAGATGGTCGGCTTCGAAGCGTTGGTCCGCTGGCGGCATCCGACGCGCGGCGACGTGTCGCCGGCCATATTCATCCCGGTGGCCGAAGACAGCGGCGCCATTGGCCAGATTGGCGAATGGGTGCTGACGGCTGCCTGCGAGGAAGCCGCCCGCTGGGAAAATCCGCTGACAGTGGCCGTCAACGTTTCGGCGGTGCAGCTCCACAACACGAATTTCAGCCGCAAGGTCCACGAAACATTGCTGAATTCCGGCCTGGCGCCCGGCAGGCTCGAGCTTGAGATCACCGAGACGGCGCTTGTCAAGGACATGCCGCGGGCGCTGGCCACCTTGCGGCAGGTCAAGGCGCTGGGCGTGCGCGTGGCCATGGACGATTTTGGAACCGGCTATTCCTCGCTCTCCAACCTCCGCGCCTTCCCCTTCGACAAGATCAAGATCGATGGCTCCTTCATCAAGTCGGTCGACAAGAACGGCCAGGTCGCGGCGATCGTGCGCGCCGTCCTGGGACTTGGACGTGGTCTCGGCCTGCCGGTTCTGGCGGAGGGGGTCGAGACGCTCGGCGAACTGAAATTCCTGGACGCCGAAGCCTGCGAGATCGGCCAGGGCTATTATATCGGCAGGCCAGCTCTCATCGAAGAATTCGGCGATCTGACCGGTGTCGTCACACCCGCTGTCGGCAGCAAACCCGCTACCTTGCGCGACAGAAGCGTTCTGGCCTTCGCACCGGCACCTGCGCTAGCCACACGCTAGACTAGAGGCTCTCGGGCTTGAGTGCCGTCTCGACCAGCCGCCTGGCGTCCGGCCCCGACCATTCGGCCGGGCCGTTCATATGGGCGATCAGGCAGCCCTCGCCGTCGACCAGCATGGTGACAGGAAGGCCTAGCGCCAGGCCGCGCTTCTTGAGGTCGTTGAACAGCGCCATCGTCGAATCCCGGTAATAGCCAAGCGTCGCGACGCCGGTATCGCTGAGGAACTTCTTCGGCTTCACATCGTCGCCGGCATCGACATTGACGGCGATCACTTGAAAGGCGTCGCTGCCCTTTTCCTTCTGCAGCGCATCGAGCGCCGGCATTTCGGCACGGCACGGCGCGCACCATGTCGCCCACAGATTGAGCAGCACCGTCTTGCCGGCATGATCGGCAAGCGTCATCGGCTTGCCGTCCGGACCGTTGAAGGCAAGGCTCTTCAGGGATTGTGGCGGATCGGCGGGCAAAAGTGCCGCGACCTCACCGGTGGCCGAAGCCGCGACCTTCTTGGCGCGGTCGCTCTTGGCCGCGCAGGCCACGTCGTCCTTGCTCTCACCCACGGCAGCTTGTGCCGGTGCATTGTTGCCAGACCGGCTCTCGCTGACATATACCGCGACCGCGCCCGCCAGCGCGCCCGCCACCAAGGCGGCGAGGATCAGGCGCGGGGCCGGGAAGAATCTACTACCGTCTGCCATTTTCTCAAAACTGCTCCGAAGCACGGGTTATAGCCATGAGCGATAAGAAAACCAGCAACCAGATGTGGGGCGGACGTTTTGCCTCGGGTCCGGCCGCCATCATGGAAGCGATCAACGCGTCTATCTCCTTCGACCGCAAACTCTATGCGCAGGACATCAAAGGCTCGATCGCCCATAGCGAGATGCTGGCGCAAACGGGCATTATTTCGGCGGCCGATCAAGAAAAAATCGCTGACGGGCTGAACACGATCCTGAGAGAGATCGAGGCCGGCAGCTTCGAGTTCTCGACGCGGCTCGAAGACATCCACATGAACATCGAGGCGCGCCTTGCCGATCTGATCGGCCCGGCGGCCGGCCGCCTGCACACCGCCCGCTCGCGCAACGACCAGGTCGCGGTCGATTTGCGGCTCTGGGTCAAGGAGGAGTGCTTTCGCGTCGCCGAGGCGTTGAAGGGGTTGATTGAGGCGCTGCTGGAGCGGGCCGAGGAGCATGCGGCGACCGTGATGCCGGGCTTCACGCATATGCAGGCGGCCCAGCCGGTGACCTTCGGCCATCACTGCATGGCCTATGTCGAGATGTTTTCGCGCGACCTGTCGCGTGTCCGCGATGCGATCGAACGCATGGACGAAAGCCCGCTCGGTGCCGCCGCACTTGCCGGCACCAGCTTCCCGATCGACCGCCACCGGACCGCCAAGGGGCTCGGCTTCCGCGAGCCGATGCGCAATTCGCTCGACAGCGTCTCGGATCGCGATTTCGCGCTCGAGTTCCTTGCCATGGCCGCGATCTGCGCCACGCATCTGTCGCGGCTGGCCGAAGAGATCATCATCTGGTCGACGCCGCAATTCGGCTTCGTCAGGCTGTCGGACTCGTTTTCCACCGGCTCGTCGATCATGCCGCAGAAGAAGAATCCCGATGCCGCCGAACTGGTGCGCGGCAAGACCGGCCGCGTCACCGGCCATCTGGTCGGCCTGCTGACGGTGATGAAGGGCATGCCTTTGACCTATGGCAAGGACATGCAGGAAGACAAGGAATCGGTATTCGACGCCGCCGAGACGCTCGACCTGATGCTGGCGGCGATGAGCGGCATGGTCTCGGACATGACGGTCAACGCAGCCGCGATGAAGAAGGCCGCCGGCTCCGGCCACGCGACAGCAACCGACCTTGCCGACTGGCTGGTGCGCACGCTCGGCCTGCCGTTCCGAGAGGCGCATCATGTCACCGGCCGGGCGGTGGCGCTGGCCGAAGACAAGAAGGTGGGGCTGGAGAAGCTTTCGCTGGAGGATCTGCAGTCGATCGATCCCGGCATCACGGCCGACATATTCTCAGTGCTGGCGGTGCAGAACTCGGTCAAGAGCCGCACCAGTTTCGGCGGCACCGCGCCGTCGGAAGTGAGGAAGCAGATCCGCGGCTGGAAAAAGCGACTGGCGAAAGCGTAATGCCGGATGTTGCGCCAGCAATATCCCGGACATGCGACCAGCAATATCCGGACGTTGCGCCAGATATTGCGACGAGCAATATCTCGGGGTGCAATGCGCCGAGAACTCGGCTAAAAGCGGCGGCTGACAAACGTTTCGGACGGATGGATCGATGACCGGAAGCAGGATTTTGGTGACGCTGACGCTGCTGGTGGCGATCGCGGCCGTCTCGGCCTGCGGCAGGAGGGGCGGTCTCGACACACCCTATGAGGCGGCCGTGCAGGCGCGCAAGGATGCCTCGAAGGCCCACCAGCCCGTGCCGCCGGAGCCGGAAAAACCGGTCAAGGACAAGAAGTTCATCCTCGACCCGCTGATCTAGGCCGACGAGAGCGGGGCCTTCCAACCCGATCTCATCGTGCCGCAACTTCCGGAACCACTCCCGTGAACCATTTCGACTACCGCGACGGCGTGCTCCATGCCGAGGACGTGGCGATACCAGATATCGCCGCACAGGTCGGCACGCCATTCTACTGCTACTCGACGGCCACCCTGACCAGGCACTACCGGGTGTTTGCCCAGTCCTTTGCCGGGCTCGACACGCTGGTCTGCTACGCCATGAAGGCCAATTCCAACCAGGCCGTCCTGCGGACGCTGGCGAAGCTCGGCGCCGGCGCCGACGTGGTTTCGGAAGGTGAATTGCGCCGGGCGCTGGCCGCCGGCATTCCGGCCGGCAAGATCCTGTTTTCGGGCGTCGGCAAGACTGCGCGCGAAATGGACTTTGCCCTTGCCGCCGGCATTCTCTGCTTCAACGTCGAGTCCGAGCCTGAACTCGAGCTGTTGTCGGCGCGAGCCGTTGCCCTTGGCAAGGTGGCGCCGATCTCGCTGCGCATCAATCCCGATGTCGACGCCAGGACCCACAAGAAGATCTCCACCGGCAAGGCCGAGAACAAATTCGGCATCCCGTGGCAGCGGGCGCGGCAGGTCTATGCCCGCGCGGCAACGCTTCCCGGCATCAGGATCACCGGCATCGACACCCATATCGGCAGCCAGATCACGGAGCTGCAGCCCTTCGACGACGCCTTCGCCCTGCTTGTCGATCTGGTCGGCGCGCTGCGGGCGGACGGCCATGCCATCGAGCATATCGACCTCGGCGGCGGCCTCGGCATCCCCTATCGCGTCGACAACAACCCGCCGCCGCTGCCCGATGCCTATGCCCAGATCGTCAGGAAGCATGTCACCAAGCTCGGGCTGAAGGTGATGTTCGAGCCGGGCCGGCTGATCGTAGGCAATGCCGGTATCCTCGTCTCGGAAGTGATCTTCGTAAAGGAAGGCGACGCCAAGAACTTCCTCGTCGTCGACGCCGCCATGAACGATCTCATCCGGCCGACGCTCTACGATGCCTTCCACGATATCCGTCCGGTCGTGCAGCCGCCGGCGGACACGCCGCGCATGATGGTCGACGTCGTCGGCCCGGTCTGCGAGACCGGCGATTATATCGGCCTGGACCGCGATCTGCCCAGGCTGAAGGCCGGCGACCTGATTGCCGTCTCCACCGCGGGCGCCTATGGCGCGGTGCAGGCCGGCACCTACAACACCCGTCTGCTGGTTCCGGAGGTGCTGGTCGACGGCGACCGGTTCCACGTCGTGCGCCCACGCCTGACCTATGACGACCTGATCGGGCTGGATTCCGTGCCCGACTGGCTTGCATAGAAGCGCCGGAAACACACCGACCCGTCACAGGGAGCAATCATGACGAACGGCATCACCGTCACACGCGAGCGCATTGCCGCGATGGAACCGCGCATCCGCCCCTACATCAGGCACACGCCGGTGCTGCGCGTCGACATGGCCGACTTCGATCGGCAGCCGCTGGCCGTCGACCTGAAGCTCGAATGCCTGCAGCATTCCGGCTCGTTCAAGGCGCGCGGCGCCTTCACCAACCTGCTGGAGCGTGCGGTCCCAAAGGCCGGTGTCGTCGCAGCATCGGGCGGCAACCATGGCGCGGCCGTCGCCTATGCCGCCATGCGGCTTGGCCACAAGGCGACCATCTTCGTTCCCGAAGTGAGCCCGGCGGCCAAGCTGGAACGGATCCGCTCCTATGGCGCCGAGCTGATCGTCGGCGGCGCCCGCTATGCCGAAGCGCTGGCCGCCAGCGAACGGTTCGCCGAGGAGACCGGCGCCTTGCAGATTCACGCCTTCAACCAGGAGGAAACGTTGGTCGGCCAGGGCACGCTTGGGCTCGAAATCGAGGCCGATTTGCCTCGGATCGACACGCTGCTGCTCGCTGTCGGCGGCGGCGGCCTGATCGGCGGCATCGCTGCCTGGTTCGCGGGCCGCATCCGCATCATCGCCGTCGAGCCGGAAGGAGCGCCGACGCTGCATCGCGCCTTCGAGGCCGGACACCCCGTCGATGCGCCGGCCGAGGGCATCGCCGCCGATTCGCTGGCGCCAAAGCGCGTCGGCGAAATGATGTTCCCGATCGCCGAGGCCTATGTCGAACGCTCGATCCTGGTCAGCGACGACGACATCGTCGCCGCGCAGAAGGCGCTGTGGAACCGAACCCGCATCATCTCCGAGCCGGGAGGTGCGGCCGCCTTTGCCGCGATCCTGTCGGGCCGCTATGCGCCGGCCCAGGGCGAACGGGTCGCCGTGCTGGTCTGCGGGGCGAATGCGGATCCCACTACCTTCTAAAGGGCCTGCTGCCTTCTAAAGCGATGCAGGATGGAACTATAACGGTCCACTTCACGTTTTTTCGAACCGCCTCGCCTTTGCCGTGTTTGCTGGTATTCTTTGAGTCGTGAGGCGTCGGGCTATCTGCCCGCTCCACAGCATGATCCCGAAACATGGAATCCCTTTCGGAACAGATCATGCTCAAAGGGATAGGGCCGCATCCCGGTTTCGGGATGCCATAGGCTCAAGGAAGGGCCGATGACGCAACGACCCACCTTCAGCAGCGATCGCGGCCTCGCCGGGCGGCTGGCTTTGAGCAGGCTGGCCACGCGGGTCTCGATGGTGGTCGAGCGCGGCTGGCCGTTGCTGCTTCCCCTCGTCATCGTTGCCAGCCTGTTCCTCAGCATCTCCTGGCTCGGGCTATTCTCCCGGCTGCCGGATATGGCGCGCATCGGCCTGGTCGCTGCCTTTGCCATAGCAGCACTGGCCGCGCTTTATCCCCTGCGTTTCTTCCGCCTGCCGGGCGCCGGCGAAATCGACCGCCGCATCGAGGCAGCCAATCAACTGTTGCACAGCCCGGTGCTGGTGCAGACCGACCGGCCAAGCGGCCGGGAAAGCAGCTTCTCGCAGGCGCTATGGCGCGAACACCAGAAGCGCATGGCCGGAAAGCTCGACAACCTCGGCGCCGACCTGCCGCGCACGCGCGTGCCGGAGCGCGACCCTTGGGCCCTGCGCGCGGTAGCGGCCCTTTTGCTCGTTACCGCCTTCGCCTTCTCCTTCGGGCCGACGGGCGGCAGGATCAGCGACGGCTTCAATGCCCATGGCGCGCGCGATATCGTGCCGCCGCGCATCGACGCCTGGGTGACGCCGCCGTCCTACACCGGCAAGCCGCCGATCTTCCTGACCGCCGACGCCAACCAGGCCATCCCGACCTTTACGGTTCCCGAAGGCAGTGACGTTTCGCTGCGCGTGACGGGCGGCTCAGGCGAGGAAACGCTCGGCTACGCCGACAAGAATGGCAATTCCCGCGCCATCGACCCGGCTGCGCCGCAGGCCGCCGCCAAGCCGGCTGCAAGCCCGGCGACGCCGTCCAAGGTGCGCCAGTTCACCAGCAAGCTGACCGGCGACGGCACGCTGACGCTGACGTCGGGCGAGGACCAGCTCGGCCGCTGGGCCTTCGCGGTCGTACCGGACAAGCCGCCGCAGATCCGCTTCGTCGGCGAGCCCAAGCGCGCCGCCAACGGCGCCTTCGAGCTCAACTACCAGATCGACGACGACTATGGCGCCGCCACCGCCAAGGCGGTGTTCGCGCTTGCCGATCCGCAGGCGCCGAATGCGCGTCCACTGTACGGTGCACCTGAAATGCCGCTGACGCTGCCGCGCCACGGCGGCAAGTCGAACGCCGCCAGGACCTCGAAGGACCTGACCGAGCATGTCTGGGCCGGCAGCAGCATCAAGCTGACGCTGGTCGCCACCGACGATGCCGGGCACACCGCATCGAGCGAAACCAAGACGCTGCTGATGCCGGAGCGGCCTTTCGCCAATCCGCTGGCACGCGCCGTGATCGAACAGCGCCGCCTGCTTGCGCTCGACGCCAACGCCAAGCCGCGCGTGCTCGACCTGATGGACGCCATCACGCTGCGGCCGGAAGACACCTTCGACAACATGTCCCACTACCTCGCCATCATGAGCGCCCGCACCCGGCTGAAGATGGCCGACAGCGACGATCAATTGCGCAGCGAGGTCTCCTATCTCTGGGAAATCGCGCTCGGCATCGAGGAAGGCAATCTTTCGGCCGCCGAAAAGCGGCTGCGCCAGGCGCAACAGGCGCTGCAGGACGCCATCAAGAATGGCGCCAGCGACGCTGAAATCGAAAAGGCGATGAAGGAACTGCGCGAGGCGATGAACCAGTTCCTGCAGGAATTCGCGGAGCGCGCCAAGCAAAATCCCAACGCCCCGCAGATGCAGCAGAATGGCCAGGAACTGCGCCAGAGCGACATCGATCGCATGATGGACCAGATCGAGAACCTGGCGAAGTCCGGTGATCGCGACAAGGCCCAGCAATTGCTGTCGCAACTGCAGGACATGATGAACAATCTGCAGGCCGGACGTCAGCAGCAAGGCGGCCAGCAGGACAGCGAGATGCGCCAGCAGATGGACAAGCTGGGCGAGATCCTGCGCCGTCAGCAGGAGATGATGAACGACACCTTCCGCATGGATCAGATGCAGCGCGGCGAGCGCCAGCGCGGGCAGAACCGTGACGAGCAGCTCGGCGAAGGCGGCCAGGATGAGGACAGACCCGGCGTCGGCGAAGACCGCGATCCGCTCGCCCGGCAAAAGCCGATGACGCCCCAGGAATTCGCCGATGCGCTGAAACAGCTGCAGCAGGGTCAGGGCCAGTTGCAGAGCGACCTCGAACAGCTGAAGAAGGGCCTCGAAGGCATGGGTATGGAGCCCAATGAAGGATTTGGCGAGGCCGGCAGGTCCATGGGCAATGCCGAACAGGCACTCGGCGAGGGCGAAGGCGATGCGGCCGTCGGCCATCAGGGCCGGGCGTTGGAAGCGCTGCGCAGGGGCGCCAAGGACATGATGAAGCAGATGCAGGCCATGCAGGGCGACCAGGGTGGCGGCGAGGAAGGCGGCCGCCAGCAGAACGCCGATCGCGATCCGCTCGGCCGGCCCCGCGCCAGCCAGGGTCCCGATTTCGGCGATTCGGTGAAGGTGCCCGACGAGATCGACGTCCAGCGCGCCCGCCAGATTCTGGAAGCGATCCGCAAGCGGCTCGGCAATGCGCTCAGCCCTGACATCGAACGCAGCTATCTGGAGCGGCTGCTCGAGCTGAAATAGAGCAATTCCAGGAAATATGTGAAGCGGTTTTCCGTCCGGAATTGCGAAAAAACAAGGGGATTGCCGCCCCCGTCCATCCCACCTGAAAACCCTCTCGCACGGTTGCACCACCATGCCCAGACTTGGCGCCGTCACACCCATCCTGCGCATCTTCGACATTGCCAAGGCGCGTGAATTCTATGTCGGCTTCCTCGACTTCAAGGTGCAGTGGGAACATCGCTTCGCCGACGACGCGCCGCTCTACATGGCGATCGGCCGCGACGGCTGCGTCCTGCATCTCAGCGAACATCATGGCGACGGTGCACCCGGCATCGCCGTGCGCATCGAGGTCGAGGACATCACGGCTCTTCATGGCGAGCTGATCGGCAAGAACTACCGCTTCGCCAGGCCAGGCGTGGAAGAGACGCCTTGGAAGACCCGCGAGGTATCGGTCGCCGATCCGTTCGGCAACAGGCTGCATTTCTACGAGGATGCCGCCGGCTGACTGAGCCTGTTGACGAAGGCTTCGCGGATCGCATCCTGCATGCCGTCGATCGCCTCGCCTGACGCGTTCGGGTTGCGGTGCATCACCACGTTCGAGGAATCGATGGCGCCGAATCCGTCCGCCGTGGTCAGTTCACGACAGCCGTCCGGAATGTTGCTGCGCGAGATCGGCGCGATCGCCAGTCCGGAGGTGACGGCGAGCTTGAGGCCGCCGGTGGTGTCGCTGGTATAGGCGACGCGATAGGCAAGATCGCGCTGCTCCAACGATTTGATGGCGAAGTCCTTGCACCAGCCGGCCCGGTTGTAGAGCGCGATCGGCACCGGCTGTTCCTCATGCATGTGATGCAGGGACGATGTCACCCACACGGTCGGGTCGTGCATCAGCACTTCGCCGCCGGCGGGATCCTGCCATTCGAACACCACGCACAGATCGAGCTCGCCGGCAGCGAGCGCCGCCATCTGCGCCCCGGAATGGGCATAGCGCACGGTGACCTCGACCTGCGTATGACGCTTCGAGAAAGCGCCGAGCGCGCGCGACAGGATGGCGTGGCCATATTCCTCCGGAATGCCGATGCGCACCGGCCCGCCAAGCGGCGCTGCCGCCATCGATGCCGACGTCTCGTCGAGCAGCGAGACGATGCGGCGGGCGTTGACGATGAGTTCGCCGCCGCGCCGCGTCAACGCGACGCCGCGCGAACCGCGCTCGAACAGGCTGGCGCCGATCAGATCTTCGAGCTTCTTCATCTGCATCGACACCGCGGATTGGGTGCGGCCGGCCTGCTCCGCCGCCTTGGTGAAATTGCCGGTCTCGGCAATCGCCACGAAGGTGCGCAGGAGGTCGCTGTCGAGGGTCGGCCGCATGAAATCCGCCATAAGAGAATTTGATTGCTGACATCATTCCAATTCGTTTGCAACATGTCAAACGGCGGATGATAGTCGCCTCACCCATTGGATATGCGGCTGCGAAATCAGCCGCGGACCAATCAAGAGTCCTCACTCGTGCCCGCTGCCCGAAACGGTGGCGGGTTCTTTTTACCCCGCAGGCGGCAGCTTCGGATCGTACGCGCAGGAGCCTGGATACAGATGCAAAATCGGATGGTGGGCGGCATCCTGAGCCTGTGCCTCGGCGTGCTGGTCTTTTCGCTGCAGGATCCGCTCGTCAAAGCCGTGTCGAGCGGTTATCCAGTGACCGAGGTGATGGCGATCCGCTCGATCGTCGCTCTGCCGATCCTCATCGTTCTGGTCCATGCCGATGTCGGCTTGCGGGCGGTCCTGTCGAAGCGATTCGGCATGCTGACGGTGCGCGCCTTCATCCAGTTCACCTCCTATACGATGTACTACCTGGCCATCGCCGCCTTGCCGCTTGCCGATGCGGTGGCGCTTTATTTCATGGCGCCGCTGTTCATCATGATGCTGGCCGGGCCCTACCTTGGCGAGCGCGTCTCCTGGCAGACACTGGCAACCGTGCTGATCGGCTTGTTCGGCGTCCTCGTGATGCTGCGCCCCGGCGCAGGGCTGTTCGACTGGGCAGCGCTGCTGTCGCTGGGCTCGGCGGCGCTCTATGGCTTTTCGCAGCTGATGGCCCGCAAGATCGGCGACACCGAATCGTCCACCGTGATGGCCTTCTATCAGAACGGCGCCTATCTGGTTGGCGCCGCCGTGGTTGCCGGCGCGTTTCACCTTGCCGGCATAACCCACGCCGTCCACCCCAGCCTCGAATTCCTGGTACGGCCATGGCTTTGGCCGACGCTGCCGGATTTTCTAAAGATGGCCGCCTGCGGCTTCGTCGCCTCCGCCGGCATGATCCTGCTGTCGCAGGCTTACCGGATGGCGCCGGCCAACCGCGTTGCCACCTTCGAATATACCGGCATCCTGTGGTCGCCGCTGTGGGGTTTCCTGTTCTTCGCCGAGGTGCCGCGGTCGACGACCGTGATCGGTGCCGCCTTGATCATCGGCGCCGGCCTGCTGGCGCTCAACACCGAACGGCGCAAGAATGTTCCACCCGTGCTCGCTGCCGCCGACCCAGCCTGATCAGGCGAAGCAGATCAGCGCCCGTTCGACACGCGAGCGGATTTCAGCCAGCGTGAAGGGCTTCTGCACGACATCGAGGATGATGCCGTTCAATTCCTCGGCGCGCTCGCGCTGGTCGGCATAGCCGGTCATCAGCACGATCTTGATGGCGGGAAACAATGCTGCCGCCGCTATCGCCATCTCGATGCCGTCCATCTCCGGCATGCGGATATCGGAGACGACGAGATCATAGCCGCCACGCGCGGCCTGGATCAGCGCAAGCCCCTGCGCGCCATCCGCAGCGATATCGATTGTGTGCCCGGCGCGTTCAAGCGCGCGGGCGGCCAGGGTGCGGACGGACTCATCGTCCTCGACGATCAGAAGCTTTGCCATGCCGGCATATTTGGCCGCCAAAAGTTGACTTTTCCTGAAAGCGCTGAGGATCAGCAAACCTTTTTGCTGCCGCTCAGGCATCCCCTTTGACGACACCGACAAAGGGCAACTCGCGAAAGGCATGCGCTACATCCATGCCGTAGCCGACGACGAAATAGTCGGGGCAGTCGAAGCCGACATAATCGGCATTGAGTTCGGTCTGGCGGCGCATGCGCTTGTCGAGCAGCACGGCGATCGAACAGCTCTTGGCGCCCCGCGACAGCATCAGCTCCCGGGTGAAGCTCAGCGTCTTGCCCGATTCGAGAATGTCGTCGATCAGCAGCACGTCGCGGCCAGCGACCTCATTGTCGATGTCGCGCAGCACCCTCACCTCGCCGCTGCTGGTGCCGGCGCCATAGCTGGAGATGAAGATGAATTCGACCTCCGGCGACAGGCCGACATCGTGCATGGCGCGGATGAGATCTGCGGCGAAGATGAACGACCCCTTCAGCACCGAGATCACCAGGAGGTCATGGTAGTCGTGTCCGGCAATCTCCTTGGCGAGTTCGAGATTGCGCCGCGCGATCGCCGATGCAGAAAACAGGACTTCGATGTCCTTGCCGCGTACAATTGGCATTTTTCGCCCCGCTGATTTTCTTGCCTAAACGCGTTCACGCCCAGCATGTGTTGAGATTCAGGTCAGGTTGAGTCGAAAACGGTGGTTTCCGAGAACCGGAGCGGAGCGTACTGAAGTACGTGAGCACCGGAAGCGCACGAAACCGCCGTTTGCGGCCAGTCTCACCTGAATATCAGCACACGCTATTCGGCGAAGGTGACCGATACAGTTCTTACACCGTTTCTAGGCACGTCGAGCCGGCTGGCAAAGCCGAATCTTTCGCCAGAGGCCAGCGAACGGCCGGATGTCCCCAACGTATAGCGGGTGATGTGCCCGTCATTGCCGGTCACCCGGATTTCAAGCGGCGGCAGCTGCGCCGGTTTGGCGCCGTCATTGGCGGCCTCGCCATCGACGAACAGCGCAGGGTTCGGTCCGGAAGCATCGACGCGTGACGTGACGCCCGAAATGCTGAGCGCCGACGCTTGCGCGCTGGACAGGAACGGCACCTGGCGCACCAGCGCGTGCCCGCCGGAAACCCAGAAGGCGGCCAAGGCAGCGCCGATGCCGGCGATCCAGAAGATCGGCCCGCCGCGCGAGGTTGGCGGCCGCTCCGGCGGGGCTTCGGGCTTGCGCAGCATGTCCATGCCTTCGATGGGTGGCATGACGATCGCACGCGGCAGCGGCGAAACGCTTTCCACGGCAGGCGCAAGGCGCGGCATCACCACGTAATCGGCATCGACGATGTCGGCGGCCGAACCACGCATGAACCGGTCCGCCGCGGCAATTGCCGCCGGATCGGTCATGATTTCGCCGGAAACCGGGCGCGCGGTTCGATCGTCAGCCATCATGGCCCCAGCATTGCAGCACGTGTTCGCTTTTCGTTTCTTTTGCGTAAACACAAATGGTTAACGCTTCCCCACCGGAGCCCTCGTGACGAGTCGAAAGAGCCTAGGAATTAACCGCCGGTTAACCATGCCGGCCGATGGTCTTTACCCAGAACAGGCCGGCTCACTGCCGTGCCGAATTTCAGGTCGTCGAAATTGATTCGCTTCGAAAATGTCGGCCTCCGCTATGGCATGGGTCCGGAAATCCTCCGCGACATCTCCCTGCACATTCCGGAGCGCTCCTTCCAGTTCCTCAGCGGGCCTTCGGGCGCCGGCAAGACGACCTTGCTGCGCCTGCTGTTCATGTCGTTGAAGCCAACGCGCGGGCTGATCACCATCTTCGGCAAGGATCGCTCCCGCATTTCCCGCACCGAGCTGCCGCATCTCAGACGCCGGATCGGCGTGGTGTTCCAGGATTTTCGGCTGCTCGACCACATGACCACCTATGAGAACGTCGCGCTGCCGCTGCGCGTGCGCGGGCGCGAGGAGGCGAGCTACCGCACCGATGTCACCGAGCTGTTGAAGTGGGTCGGGCTGGGCGAACGCATGCATGTGCTGCCGCCGGTTCTGTCCGGTGGCGAGAAGCAGCGCGCCGCGATCGCGCGGGCGCTGATCGAGCAGCCGGAAATCCTGCTCGCCGACGAACCGACCGGCAATGTCGATCCGCCGCTGGCGCGACGCCTGCTGCGGCTGTTCATCGAACTCAACCGTCTCGGCACCGCCGTGGTGATCGCCACCCACGACCTCGGCTTGATGGAGCAGGTCGACGCGCGCCGCATGATCCTGGCCGGGGGAAGGCTGGATATCTATGACTGAACTGTCCGCCGAACATTTTGTGGAAAGGGAGCAGGACGCCGAGGCGACCGAAGCAAAGCCGCGCGCCCAGCGCAGGATGGCGCCGATCGTGCCGGCGCAGAACATCGCCGGCCGGGCGCTGGTGCTGGTCATCGCCATCATGACCTTCCTGTCCTGCCTGACTTTCGGCGCGGTGACGCTGGTGCGCGACACAGCGTCCGTCTGGGAAAACCAGATTTCACGCGAGGCAACGATCCAGATCAAGCCGGTCGACGGCCTCGACATGGAAGCAGCCCTTACCCAGGCCTCCCAGATCGCCAGCGAATTCCCCGGCGTCAAGGCGACCCGGATCATCGACCGCGAGGCGACCGCGCGGCTCCTTGAGCCCTGGCTGGGCTCGGGCCTCAACATCGACGAATTGCCGGTGCCGCGACTGATCATCGTCACCATCGACGAGAACAGCCCGCCCGATTTCGCCGCCATACGCGCCGCGATCACCCCGAAACTGCCGAGCGCATCGCTCGACGATCACCGCACCTGGGTCGACCGGCTGGTGGCGATGGCCCGCACCACGGTGACCATCGGCATCGCCGTGCTGGCGCTGATGCTGTCGGCGACGGTGCTGACGGTGGTGTTCGCGACGCGCGGCGCCATGGCCGGCAACGGTCACATCATCGAAGTCCTGCATTTCGTCGGCGCCGAGGCACGCTTTATCGCGCGCGAATTCCGCCGGCATTTCCTGGTCACCGGCATGAAGGGAGCGGCGGCCGGCGGTGCCGCCGCAGTGCTCGTGTTCATCGTCTTTTCCTGGTGGTCGTCGCGCAATATGGCGACGCCGCAGGCCGACCAGGCGACCGCCCTGTTCGGCAATTTCGCCATCGGTTCGGCAGGCTATCTCGGTGTCGTCTTGATGGTGCTGGTGATCGGCGGACTGACGGCGGCAACCTCGCACGCCACCGTCGTTGCCTATCTCAGCGACATCGATGTCCGCCAACCGGATGCAGGCTAATTCATGTCGTCCAAAGTGAGAACCGGTTTTGGGATAACGACATGGATAAAACACGGTGATCACGAATAGAGAATTCGCGTAACGCAAAGTGCGTCTTTTACCTACCCAAGGCCGCATTTCAGGATTAACCATATGGCGATGGACGCGCGGGATTCGACCGGTACGGCTGGGCAGATGCCAGTGGTGGTTGCACGTTCGCATGACCGCCGCGCTGTGAGCCGTCTAAGAGCCACGTTGCGCCTGTCCGCCCTCTCCGTCCTCATTCTTGCAACTTTGTTTGCCGGCGGTTTCGGTTGGTTCGCCAACAAGGTCAGTCACCTGACGACGCCCGCCAATCCGGCCAGGGCAGACGCGATCATCGTCTTGACCGGCGGCCAGTCCCGCCTCGATGCCGCGATGGATCTGCTGGCGTCCGGCAAGGGCGAACGGCTGCTGATCAGCGGCGTGCATCCTTCGGCCAGCCGTCGCCAGCTGCAGGCGGCAACCGGCGGCGACAAGAATCTGTTCTCCTGTTGCGTCGACATCGACCGCGCCGCGCTCGACACGATCGGCAATGCCGAGGAAAGCGCCAAATGGGTCGAGAGCCACGCCTATGGCACGGTGATCCTCGTCACCAACAATTATCATATGCCGCGCAGCCTGCTGGAAATGGGCAGGCTGCTGCATGGCGCCAAGCTCGAGCCCTATCCGGTGGTCAATTCCAACCTCGACAATGGCGGCTGGCTGACCAAGCCGCGGGCATTGCGCGTGCTGTTCACCGAATACAACAAATATCTGCTTGCGCTGGCGCGCGGCATCGTGCCTGTCAAGCCGACGCCCAACGGCATCGCGCTGGCCGAAACCGCGGCCGGCGGCTGATTATTCCCCTGCGGCCGCGCCCGAATTTCCCCTGAGTCGTGCGATCTCCTGCTCAAGGCGTTCGATACGCTTGTCCCGCTCGCCGAGTGCCGCCGCGACGTCGGCTGCCTCGAACCGTTGCGGGATGTGCTGCGGGCAATTGGCATCCCAGGCCGAGACCGTGAACAGGACGACCTGCTCGGGGCGCGCTCTGTAGTCTTGCGGCATCAGATTCGCCATCAGTTCGGCATCGTTCTCGACGACGCGCGCGGTGCCCCAGAGCTTGATGCGCTGGCGGTGCATATAGTCGATCAGGAACAGGAACGCCCTTGGATTGTCGGCCAGATTGCCCTGCGTGATGAACTGCCGGTTGCCGGAAAAATCCGCGAAGCCGATCGTATGTTCATCCAGCACCTTGAGGAAGCCGGCCGGCCCGCCGCGATGCTGGAGATAGGGCTGCCCCTCGCGGTTGGCGGTCGACAGGAAGACGCTGGTCTGCATTTCGATGAAGGCGGCAAGGTCCGGGGTGATGCCGGCCTGCCAGCCGCCACGCTCCTCGACGCGGGCGTAGGACTGACGTGAGCCCTTGCGGGCCTGGATCGCCTTGACGGTCGGCGTGAAGGCGACGTCGCTGGTGAAAGCATGTGCGTTCATCGAAAGCTTCCTTGCGGCAAGATGCTAAAGCCCGAGCTCCGACAATGTCGGGTGGTCGTCCGGCCGCCGGCCGAGCGGCCAGTGATACTTGCGATCGGCCTCGCCGATCGGCAGGTCGTTGATGCTGGCGATGCGCAGACGCATCAGCCCGTGTTCGTCGAATTCCCAGTTCTCGTTGCCGTAGCTGCGGAACCATGAACCGCTGTCGTCGCGCCATTCGTAGGCGAAACGCACGGCGATGCGGTTGCCGTGGAAGGCCCAGACCTCCTTGATCAGCCGGTAGTCGAGCTCGCGGCTCCATTTGCGCGTCAGGAAGGCCTGGATGGCGTCGCGCCCTTGCAGGAACTCGGCGCGGTTGCGCCAGCGGCTGTCCTTCGTATAGGCGAGCGCAACCCGCGCTGGATCGCGTGAATTCCAGGCATCCTCGGCCATGCGCGCCTTCTGCGCTGCGGTCTCGGCGGTAAACGGCGGCAGCGGCGGGCGGGCTTCGGACATGGCAACTCCTTTGCGGGCCATGCTGCAGGCAGGGCCGACAGACTGGAATATAAGCCTTCCATCATTCAAAGGCAGGTGGCATATTCGTAACTTGTCCTTCCATTTTTCGGAAGAAGCTATGGATCGTCTCGAGGCCATGTCGCTCTTTGTCGCCGCGGTGGACGCCGGCAGCCTTTCCGCGGCCAGCCGCCGTTTCGGCATTCCGCTGGCGACAGTCAGCCGCAAGATTTCCGATCTCGAGCGCCATCTGAACACACGCCTCCTGAATCGTTCGACGCGACGGCTGACACCGACCGATGCCGGCCAGGCCTATCTTGCCGCCTGCCGCCGCATCCTGGACGACGTCGGCGAGGCCGAACGCACGGCCGCCGGCGAATACAGTGTTCCGACCGGCGAACTGGCCATCACCGCGCCGGTCGTCTTTGGCCGCCTGCACGTGCTGCCGGTCGTCACCGGCTTTCTCGCCGCCTATCCCGACGTGGACATCCGCCTGACATTGGCCGATCGCATAACCCAGCTGGTCGAGGACCATTTCGATCTCGCCATCCGCATCGGCCGATTGCCCGATTCGAGCCTGGTCGCCATCGGCGTCGGCGCGATCCGCCGCGTCGTCTGCGCCAGCCCGGCCTATCTGGCCGAACACGGCACGCCAACGACCCCGGAGGATCTGGAAACACACGATTGCATCACCTTCGAGGGGCTCGCCTCCGCCGCCAGTTGGAGCTTCATCAAGGGCAAGGCCGAAATCCCGGTTCGGGTCCGCTCGCGGCTTCAGGTCAACACCGCCGAAGCGGCCATCGATGCCGCGATTGCCGGCGTCGGGCTGACGCGTGTGCTTTCCTATCAGATCGAAGCCGCGCTGCGGTCCGGCGCGCTGCGCGTCCTGCTGCAGGAATTCGAGCCGGCGCCATGGCCGGTAAGCCTGGTGCATGCGGGCCATGGCCTGCTGCCGGTCAAGCTGCGCGCCTTCCTCGATTTTGCCGCTCCGCGCCTGAAGGCGCGGCTGGCGCAGCTGATGTAGCGGAACCAGGCCAACCCATCGGTGGCCGTTCTTCGTCGCCAACCAAAGCGCCTGCGGCCATTTCCTTTTTTCCCGCGCTTGGTGTAACCAACGCTCACCTCCTCACCGGGCTCCCCCAATGCTCTACATCAGATCGCTGACGTTCAATTTCGTCTTTTACGTCAACCTGATCGTCCAGATGATCCTCTGGACCCCCTACTATTTCCTGTCGCCCCGGCACCGCGCCTGGTTCGTGCCGAAATTCTGGTCGCGCACCTCGATGTGGCTTTACGAGAAGATCGCCGGAACGAAGAACGAGATCACCGGCCGGGAAAACCTGCCCGAAGGCTCCTTCATCCTGGCACCAAAGCATCAGTCGTTCTGGGACGCGATCGCCTTCTTCCCCTTCCTTCAGGACCCGCTCTACATCCTCAAGCGCGAGCTGACCTGGATCCCGTTCTTCGGCTGGTACATCATGAAGATGCGCATGATCCCGGTTCATCGCGGCAGCCGTTCGAAGGCACTGAAGGCCGTGGTCGCCGCGACCAAGGAAGAGATGGCGCGCAACCCTCGCCAGCTCATCATCTACCCCGAAGGGACAAGACGCGCGCCGGGCGACGAACCGGCCTACAAATACGGCATCGTCGAAATCTACACGCAGCTTGGTGTTCCGGTGGTGCCGGTTGCCCATGTCGCCGGCCTCTATTGGCCGCGCCGCAAATTCCTGCGCTATCCCGGCACCATCAAGGCGCGTTTCCTGCCGCCGATCCCACCGGGACTGAGCAAGGACGAATTCATGGCCCGGCTGATCGGCGAGACCGAAGCTGCCTGCGACCAGTTCCTGATGGATGCGGCGCGCGGCCCGAACCCGCCTGCCTTGCCGCCGACAGCGGTGAAAAGGCTGCAAGAGCTGGACAACGCCGCAAGAACCAAAGTCTGAACCGGAAGTCTCCGGCCGGCAATTCTCAGCCGAACACCGCCAGCGCGGTGGTCAACGCCAGCGTCGCGGCAAAGACCAGGTTGATGATCCGCGAGGCCGCCGGCCGGCGCAGGAAGCGCGCGAACCCAGCCCCCGCGACAAGCCACAGAGCGTGGATGGCAACGATCATCAGGGCAAGAACCGCCAGCTTCAGCCATAGACCAGGCTCAGTGGCGCCCTGTTTGGACGAAGCACCGGCGAACACGGCGGCGATCGCCACATAGGCCTTTGGATTGGCGACCGCGAGAAGAAATCCAGCCAGCCATGTGGGACGCGAAGTCTCGGCGGCGCGCGCGGCCAGCGGCGGGGCCGTAGCGATCTTGAAGGCGAGATAGAGGATGTAGGCCGCGGAAACCAAAGCCAGCAACGGCGCCAGCTTCGGCATCGAGGTGAGCACTGCCATGACCCCGGTCGCGACAACCAAAAGCACGGCGATCGTGCCCAGGATGATTCCCCAGGCATAGCCCAGGGAATGGCGCAAACCGAAGGCGGCACCAACGGCGGTGACGCTTATCGTTGCCGGCCCCGGGCTGCCCATGACGACGGCTGAGGCAAGCACGAGCGCGCACAACTGGCGCCAAAGATCCGGCTGCAAAAGAAGCGGCTCAGTCATCTCACCCTCTGCCTTGCCCCGTGCGAAGGAGGCTATGGCAAGACAAGAGGGTCGTCTTGGACGTTCGTGCGAGGAGCGGCCGCCGAAACTTCAGTCGCTCGCTTTGTCGAGTTCGGCCATGTCGGCGGCGCTCAGCTTCAGCGACGCCGCCTTGATCAGGCTGTCCATCTGCTCGGGCTTGGTGGCGCTGGCGATCGGCGCGGTGACGCCCGGCCGAGCGATCACCCAGGCAAGCGCGACTTCCGCCTGCTTGGCCGAATGCCTTGATGACACCGCGTCGAGTGCCGCAAGGATGAGCATGCCGCGCGCATTGAGATAGTCCTTCACGCCGCCGCCACGCGGGCTTTGGCCGAGATCGGCCTCGCTGCGGTATTTGCCGCTGAGGAAACCTTTGGCCAGGCTGAAATAGGTGATGACGCCGATGTCCTCGGCCACGCACAGATCGCGCAACGGCCCGTCAAAGGATGAGCGATCGTAGAGATTGTATTCCGGCTGCAGCACCTCGTAGCGCGGCAGACTGCGCAGGCTCGCCACATCGAGTGCCGCACGCAACTGGCCGGCGTCGAGGTTAGAGCACCCGGCATAGCGAATCTTGCCCTTGGCGAGCAGCTTCTCGTAGGCGCCAAGCGTTTCCTCATAGGGCGTCGCAGGATCCGGCCAATGCGACAGATAGAGATCGATGAATTCGGTCTGCAGCCGCTTCAACGATGCGTCGACGGCCTTTTCGATGTAGGCGGCGGACAGGTCCTTGTGTCCCTGTCCCATATCCGAACCGACCTTGGTGATCACCACGACCTTGTCGCGATTGCCACGGTCTTTCATCCATTTACCGATGATGGTTTCCGATTCGCCGCCCTTGTGGCCTGGAACCCAGCGCGAATAGGCGTCCGCCGTATCGATGGCGTTGAGGCCGGCGCCGACGAAGCGGTCGAGCAGGTCGAACGAGGTTTTCTCGTCGGCAGTCCAGCCGAAGACGTTGCCGCCCAGAACCAGCGGCGCGATGGACAAGTCGGTGCGACCGAGATGACGTTTCTGCAAGGCGGATCTCCGGGATGATTGGGCGGGCAAATGGCGCCCGCGGGCTGAGGGTTGGAGCCTAACCTAGGTCTTGCCTGAACGAGGTCAAAGGCCTGGCGGCCTTTTTCCGCAGAGCCAGCTTCACAAAGGCGCGACCTGCAGCGCCACCTCTTCCAGCCAATGATCGCGAATGCCCAGCGCCTCGAGATGCTCCAGCGTGCTCAGCACATAGTCCTCGTTGTTGCCGGACTGGCCGACCGCACCGCGCACCACGGCCGCCGCATGTGCAGCGTCGAGCGCTCCGGCATATTGCTCGTGCTGGCGGTCGACAATGTAAACCACCGCGTCGACCGTACCGCCGCCGTCGAGGCGAACCTTGAGCAGACGCTCCAGATAGACATTGGTGACCAGCTCGCGCTCGCGCAGATAGGCCATAACCTCGTCGCGCAAGTCGCCGGGGACGCGGAATGCGAGGCCGACGCAGGACCCGCCACGATCGAGGCCGAGCACCAGCCCCGGCCGCTCGCGCGTGCCGCGATGCACGAAGGAATAGACGCAGAGCGAGCGCCGGTAGCCATGCAGGCGGGCACGCTGTGTTTCGACATGCGCGAATCCCGGCCGCCAGATCAGCGAGCCATAGCCAAACACCCAAAAATCGCCCATATCGCCGCGCCTGATTGCAAAAGATGCCAACACCGCACCCGGACCGGTGTTTTTTCCGCCCGTCCCGTCTAACTATTCGTCTGTCCACCTGGCGGAATCGACTACCCGTCCGCAATACCCATGCGTTAACGAGAGCCAAAGCATGACGTCAAGTGACGAACGCCAGCCGAACAAACGTCGCCGCCTGATCTGGCTTGCAGCATTCATCGTCGTGCTGTTCGCCCTCTACAGCGGCGGCTGGTTCTATCTGGCTGACCGCGTCAGGAGCGAGGCCGACAAGGCGGTTGCCACGCTCAACAAGAATGGCGTCGAGGCCGGCTGCGCCAATCTCCAGGTCAGCGGCTATCCCTTGAGCTTTACCGTCTCCTGCGACAACCTCGCCTATGAGGACGATGCCAAGAACATTGCGGCCTCGGCCGGCAGTTTCAACGCAGCCGCCCAGATCATCCAGCCTCTGTCGCCGGTTGCCAATCTGCGCGGCCCGCTCAGGACCTCCGTGCCGGACATGGTGCCGCTGTGGATCGACTGGGACAATCTGCAGGCCAATTTCAAATTGTGGTGGCCGCTGCCGCGGCGGATTTCGCTGGAGGCAGAGGGCCTTTCCGGCCAGACCGATCCGGCCGACGATACCGATCCGGTGCAACTGTTCAGTGCCGGCAAGGCATCAGGTCAGTTGCAGCCCAACGGCGAGGATATCGACTATCTCGGCAGTTTCGGCGATCTCGAGGTCGACCCCGACGCAATTGGCGGGCGCGTGCTTCCGGCGCTCGATGCCAGCGGCGACGTGACATTGAAGAACGGCGTCGCACTGATCGGCACGCGGGTGAAGAGCCTTCGTGGCCAGGCGATCGAAATCCGCAACCTTGACCTGTCGTCGGGGACGGCGCGCATCACCGTTTCGGGACCGCTCTCGGTCGATGCCGAGGGCCTGGTCAACGCCGACCTGATGATCAGGTTGAAGGACCCGAAAGCGGTGGCGGCCATCCTCGGCACCGCCATACCCGAGCAGAAAAGCCAGATCGAGCAGGGTTTTTCTGCCCTGGCGGTGCTCGGCAACGAACCGTCCATGCCGCTGAAGGTGGTCAGGGGCAAGGCCTCGCTCAGCTTCATTCCGCTGGGCAAGATCAAGCCGGTCGAATAGCTCAGCCATGGCAAAACCGGTGAAGCTGCTGAGCGTTGGCGCATTGACGCTGGACACCATCCTGCGCGTCGAGACGCTGCCCATGCATCAGGGCAAGTTCATGGCCTCCGACGGCGTCCAGATCGCCTCGGGCATGGCCACCAGCGCCGCCTGCGCCGCCCATCGCCTGGGCGCCGAAGTATCGCTGTGGGCGAGTGCCGGCGACGATGCCGTCGCCGACCAGCTCATCGCCGGCATAGAGGCCGAAGGCGTCGATTGCACCTTCGTGCGGCGCGTCAGAGGTGCCCGCTCGGCGCTGGCCTCGATCCTGGTCGACGCGCATGGCGAGCGCATCATCGTGCCGTTCTATGACAGGCTTGCCCAGGCCGATCCCGATGTCCTGCCGGTCGCCGACCTCATGGCATTCGATGCCGTTCTGGTAGATGTCCGCTGGCCGGGTGCGGCGGCACTCGCCCTGAAGGCGGCGCGCGCCATCAGCCGTCCGGCGATCCTCGATGCCGACACCGCGCCGCTGGAGGTCCTTGAGCAGTTGTTGCCGCTCGCTACGCACATCATCGCTTCGGAGCCGGCAGCGCGCATCGTCTGCGGCCAGGCGCTCGATCCGGAAACGGCTTGCGCCGATCTCGCCAGCCGCACCGACGCTTTTGTCGCAGTGACAGGCGGCGCGGCGGGCAGTTGGTGGCACGACCGTCGCGCTGGCTGCGTGCGCCATGTCGCGGCGCCAAAAATCAAGGCGGTCGACACGCTCGCCGCCGGCGATGTCTTTCACGGCGCCTTCGCCGTCGGGCTGGCGGAAGCCATGCCGGTCGAGCAGGCTTTGCGGTTTGCCAGTGCGGCCGCGGCGCTCAAATGCCTGCGCTTCGGCGGCAGGCTTGGCGCGCCGAACCGAGCCGAGACGCTGGCCATGGTTGCGCAGACCTGGCCTGCCTGAGACAGACCTAGCCCTTCGCGGGGTGCTCGACCGCCTGACGGCCGAAATCGGGAACGTCGATGTCCTGGCCGGCTTCGATGATCGAGCGGCGCACGGCGCGGGTGCGGGTGAACAGGTCGAAGAGTTTTTCGCCGTCGCCCCAGCGGATTGCGCGCTGCAGCGACGCCAGATCTTCCGAGAACCGCGCCAGCATTTCGAGGATGGCGTCCTTGTTGTGCAGACAGACATCCCGCCACATGGTCGGATCGGAGGCGGCAAGGCGGGTGAAGTCGCGGAAGCCGGAAGCCGAATATTTGATCACTTCGGATTTGGTCACCGACTGCAGATCATCGGCGGTGCCGACGATGTTGTAGGCGATGATGTGCGGCAGATGCGAGACGATGGCCAGCGTCATATCGTGATGCTGGGGATCCATCGTGTCGATGTTGGCGCCGCAGCGCCGCCAGAACTCCGACAGCCTCTCCAACGCGTCCGGGTCGGTGTCGGGCAGCGGCGTGAAGATGCACCAGCGATTGTCGAACAGGTCGGCGAAACCGGCGTCGGGGCCGGATTTTTCTGTGCCCGCCAGCGGGTGGCCGGGAATGAAATGGACACCTTCAGGCACATAAGGCTGCATTTGCGCAATGACAGACGCCTTGGTCGAGCCGACATCGGTGAGGATCGCGCCCGGCTTCAGCGCCGGCGCGATTTCCTCGGCAACCGCGCCGGACGATCCAACCGGCACCGAAATGATGACCAGGTCGGCATCGCGGACAGCTTCTCTCGCATCGGTGCTATAGCTATCGCCCAGCCCAAGCTCCTCGGCCCGTGCCAGCGTCGCCGCACTGCGGGTCGAGATGGATACGTGGCGGGCGAGGCCCTCGCGGCGGATGACGCGGGCCAGCGACGAGCCGATCAGGCCGATGCCGACCAGAGCGATCTTTTCAAACATCGGTGATGTCATGGTTTCTAGCTTTTCAGGAATGTCGTGAGAGCGGCGACAACGCCGCGATTGGCCTCTTCGGTACCGACGGTCATGCGCAGCGCGTTGGGAAAGCCATAGCCCGAAACGCGCCGCAATATATAGCCGCGCGCCGTCAGATAGTCGTCCGCCGCCGCTGCCGAATGTTTCTGGTCCTCGGGAAAATGAATGAGGATGAAATTGCCGACGCTGGGCGTCACCCGCAACCCAAGCTTTGTGAATTCCGCACTCAGCCAGGCCAGCCAGGTCTCGTTGTGCGCCACGCTGCGCTCGACATGGGCGCGATCTCGAATGGCGGCGATGCCGGCCTCGATCGCCGTCGCATTGACGTTGAAGGGGCCGCGCACGCGGTTGATGGCGTCGACGATGTGCATCGGCGCATACATCCAGCCGATCCGCGCGCCGCCGAGGCCGATCTTGGAGAAGGTCCGGGTCATCACCACGTTCTCTGCGCTGCCGACCAGTTCGATGCCGGCCTCATAGTCGTTGCGGCGAACATATTCGGCATAGGCCGCGTCGAGCACCAGAAGCACGTGCCTGGGCAGACCGGCATGCAGCCGGCGCACCTCCTGGAACGGCACATAGGTGCCGGTCGGATTGTTGGGATTGGCGAGGAACACGATCTTGGTACGCGGCGTGACGGCGGCCAGGATGGCGTCGATATCGGCGCGCTCGTCTGTTTCCTTGATCGTCACCGGAACGGCGCCCGCCGACTGGATGTAGATCTTGTAGACCATGAAGGCGTGTTCGGTGATGACGGCCTCGTCGCCGGGCGCCAGATAGGTCTGCGCCAGCAGGCCGAGGATCTCGTCGGAGCCGTTGGAGCAGATGATGTTCTGCGGGTTGAGGCCATGCACCTCGGCGATCGCTTCGCGCAGCCGCCTGGCGGTGCCATCTGGATAGACGTCAAGCTTTCCGGCAATCTCGCGCGCGGCTTCGATCGCCTTCGGTGAGGGCCCGAGCGGGTTCTCGTTGGAGGACAGCTTGTGGACCTTGGCGACGCCGGCAGGCGCCGTGCTCTTGCCCGGCACATAGGCGTCTATGTCCATGATGCCCGCGCGCGGGGTTGGACGTGCCTGGTCCGGTGTCTGGCTCATGTCGCAAAATCCGTCGAGAACGCTTCCTGAGGGAAGCCGCAGCGGAAATACAAGCCGTGGCCTGCAATGTCGAGAGGCGACAGCCTCCCGCCCAAGGCAGGCCGTTGACGCCGGCGCGCCACAGCCCTAGAAGGGGAGCGAACTTCCGTGGTGATTTGGCCGGTCGGCTTGCAGCCACGTTAAACAACTTGCTAAAGGGCCGTTTGCATCCTGTAACCGGCTTTGCGACCGCAATGCCGGTTTTTTGTTGTCCGCGCCGGCCGGACACCCGTATCGGCATCGACTTTCGACGAGTGCGATGCGTGGGCTCAAAGTGTGAGATGGATGTCATGGCCGTTCTGCGTGCCCGCAAAACCAACAACGAGGTCGACCAACCGTCGAGCCCGGTTTTGCGTTTTGGATCCGACAAGCCGCTCAAGCTGGACGCCGGCACGCTGCTGTCACCGTTCCAGATCGCCTACCAGACCTATGGCACGCTGAACGATGCCCGCTCCAACGCCATCCTCGTCTGCCATGCGCTGACCGGAGACCAGCACGTCGCCAGCACCAATCCGGTGACCGGCAAGCCTGGCTGGTGGGAAGTGCTGATCGGCCCCGGCAAGATCATCGACACCAATCGTTTCTTCGTCATCTGCTCCAACGTCATCGGCGGTTGCCTTGGCTCCACCGGCCCGGCCTCGACCAATCCCGCCACCGGCAAGCCCTATGGGCTTGACCTGCCGATCATCACCATCCGCGACATGGTGCGGGCACAGCAGATGCTGATCGACCATTTCGGCATCGAGAAACTATTCTGCGTGCTGGGCGGCTCGATGGGCGGCATGCAGGTGCTGGAATGGGCGTCGAGCTATCCGGAGCGCGTCTTCTCGGCACTGCCGATCGCCACCGGCGCGCGCCATTCCTCGCAGAACATCGCCTTTCATGAGGTTGGCCGGCAGGCTGTCATGGCCGATCCGGACTGGCATGGCGGCAAATATTTCGAGCACGGCAAACGCCCGGAAAAGGGCCTGGCGGTAGCGCGCATGGCCGCCCACATCACTTACCTGTCGGAAGCCGCCCTGCACCGCAAGTTCGGCCGCAATCTGCAGGATCGCGAAGCGCTGACCTTCGGCTTCGACGCCGACTTCCAGATCGAAAGCTATCTTCGGCACCAGGGCATGACCTTCGTCGATCGCTTCGACGCCAATTCCTACCTCTACATGACGCGGTCGATGGACTATTTCGACCTCGCCGCAGACCATGGCGGCCGGTTGGCCGATGCCTTCGCCGGCACGAAAACCCGCTTCTGCCTAGTGTCGTTCACTTCGGATTGGCTGTTCCCGACCGAGGAGAGCCGCTCGATCGTGCATGCGCTCAACGCCGCCGGCGCATCGGTATCCTTCGTCGAGATCGAGACCGACCGAGGCCACGACGCATTCCTGCTCGACGAGCCGGAACTGTTTGCCGCGATAAACGGCTTCATCGGCTCGGCGGCCCGGGCGAGAGGGCTGAGCGCATGATCTCGAAAAATTGCAGGCTTTTCCGATCGGGATCACGCGCCAGGCGGGAGGCGAAGCCATGAGCGTCAATCGCGACCAGCGCGTCGACCTCGAAGTCGTCGCCAACCTCATCCCGCCACAGTCGCGCGTGCTCGATGTCGGCTCGGGCGACGGCTCGCTGCTCGAGCTGCTGCAGGACACCAAGCAGGTCGACGGCCGCGGACTTGAGCTGTCGCAGCGCGGCGTCAACGAATGTGTGGCGCGCGGCCTCTCGGTCATCCAGGGCGATGCCGACAAGGATCTCGAATTCTATCCCGACAAGGGCTTTGACTTCGTCGTCCTGTCGCAGACGCTGCAGGCCACCCGCAACCCGAAGCTGGTGCTCGACGAACTGCTCAGGATCGGCAACCGCGCCATCGTCTCCTTCCCCAATTTCGGCCATTGGCGTGTGCGCCTGTCGCTGTTCCTCAACGGCCGCATGCCGGTGACCAAGGACCTGCCCTATTCCTGGTACGACACGCCCAACATCCACTTCTGCACCATCCGCGATTTCGTCAATCTGTGCGACGAACTCGGCGCGACAGTCGAGAAGGCAACCGCCCTCGACGCCGCCGGCCAGAAGATCGGCCTGTCGATGCCGTGGTGGTTCTGGAACTTCTTCGGCCAGCAGGCAGTGTTCTTGCTGAAACGGTAATTTCCGCACCGATCAAAGACCCGACTCGCCAAGCAACAGTGTGTTTGCCGCCGAGCAAAGTCGCCCTGTATGACGATCGCGAACCAGTGTAAATTGGCGTCGACTGTTTGACAGCGGGCTAGTGTGGCTATAGCCACACTGACGGCTCGGGGGGGCAAAAATGGTCGAAGAACGCGCAACCTTTTCACTCGTCGTCGAAATGGAGAATGCAAAATCGATCGACTGGGACGAGATCGGCGTTGGGATGAAGGCCTTGGCTCGGGAACTCTCATCGGTTTCAGCAACCGGTTCAGCGCGACCAAGGATCGTCATCTCTCACGGCGGAGCAGAGTCGGACAAAGATGCGTTGCGTCGTGAGATTTCGAATGAGGCCCCGCAGCTCGGTCAGGTTGCCGAACTCGTCTTCACAGCTTTCCCTGGCGGCCGATATTACGACCTGAAGAACAACGGTATGCTGGCATCGGACGGAGATATCGTCATCTTTCTGGATTCCGACGTGGTCGCGGAACCAGGATGGCTATCAGGACTGCTTGAACCCTTTGAAAACTCTGAAGTTATCTGCGCAAACGGATATACATACCTTTCATACGACGACTTCTTTTCAAGAACCTTTGCGTTGATCTGGTTTTTCCCTATGGCCCGTGGAGACGGGCGATTTGCCTCGAAGCGAGCGATCAACGCCAACAATGTAGCGTTTCGACGCGAGTGGATCCTCAACCATCCTTTTCCAAAACATAACGGCTTCAAGGTTTCCTGCACTTTGCTGATGCGCGAACTGCTGCGGGAGGGCCACAAAATTCATAATGTCAACGCACGCGTTTATCACTATTCGCCGCGGGGCTGGCGGTTCTTTTACTGGCGCGCCCTGGTTACAGGTCGCGACGCCGACCGGAAGTTCGTTGCGCTCAATTCGCCGAGCCGCACGCGACGGATAGTCAAGTCCTTCAGCCGGTGGCTCACCATGTCATGGCGCACGACACGACGGATCGTAGGCCATGCCCGGGAAACCGGGATGCCGCTTTGGCAGGTTCCCTTTTCTCTGATTGTCGGTCAGGCATTTTATGGTTTGGCGTTTTGGGGCCAGTTCAGTTTCGCAACTGGCATGGTTCGCGACAAAATCGAAACGGTGCCAGACTATGTTGGGCATAGCTAGACGCTGTACCGCCATTCCTTGAACCGCAGTTCAGCGTCCAATTGATCCTTGATCCGGCGATTGCTCCAGAACATCCGTGGCCTTGTGCGGATGTTCGACGCCGTCGACGAACACCACATCGGCCTCCGAATTGTCCGTGCGCAGCGCCAGTATCGCTTGGTAGGCCGGCGAATCGTACCAGCCATGCACATGCTGCCTGTCGGGAAATTCTATGATGATCAGATGGCCAGGCCAGTCGTTCTCGATCGCCTCCACATCGCCGCCATGGACCAGAAAACGGCCGCCGAAAGGTTCCAGCGTGGCATCTATCCTATGCAGATATTCGACGATCTGCGGACCCATTGTGGCTTGGCGCATATGGGCGACGGCGTAAGCGGCCATGACTGAACTCCCTTGTCATCGAAGCCGAGTTGCCGGCCTCTGCATGGGCAATCTGACCAAAGGCCGAGCGCTAAGCGATTACGTCTGAGGTAATGGGATGTATGCTATCTGTCATGATGGGTTGCTTCCATGGTGATTCGTAATGCTATGTGCGGCAGTGCTGTTGCAATTGGAACGCTAAGAGCGGGGATTCGTTGTCTCGCCTGGATCGAGTACCGGCACGGTGGGTGACAGGGGCAGTCGTTTTTTATAGCGTCGCGCCGACTGTGATGTGGTGTAGAGAAAGGGAAGTCCAATCCATTCGACCGTTCTGAAAATCGAAAAGTCCTGGACAGACGCGCAACCCTGCGCAGGAAACAGCTGACAGACATGGCCGGGATCGATCCAGTACCTCTCATCACGGTCATTACGCCGACCCACAACCGACGCGAAACAGTGTTGCGCGCCGTGGAAAGCGTATTCTCCCAGAGCATGTCGAGGTTTGAGCACATTGTCGTCGACGATGGTTCGACCGATGGGACCGAAGCGGCGCTGGCCCGCATCCAGGACCCGCGGCTGATCTATGTCGGGGCGAAATGGCGAGGCGCCAATGCCGCCAGGAATGCCGGCATCGAGCGGGCGCGGGCACCGTTGGTGACGTTCCTCGATTCCGACGACATCTACATGCCGCACCGGCTTGAACGAACCCTGACCTGGTTCGATGAAAATCCTGCACTGCAAGTGCTGATCAGTTCGTTCGTGTCCCTGAAGGGCAATCGCACCACAAACTGCGCCAACCCCGAGGCATTCGTGAGCCCCGCAATGCTTGAGCGGACGCTGGTTGGGCAGACCATCTTCATCGCCGGCTCCGCGATCACTGCTCGCCGTGAAGCCTTGCTGGCCATCGGCGGCTACGACAGCGACATCACCCGCATGCAGGATCGCGAATTGCTGCTGCGCCTTGCCCGGCGCTTCGGTGCGCAACTGTCCGAGGACCTCGACTGGACGAAATACAATTCGGAGAACTCGATTTCCGGCCGCCGTGACGGCTATGTCGAGGCCTATGCGAACCTGATGGGCAAACATCCTCATATTGCCCACGCCTACCCGCACATTCCGCCTTACATGATCTCGCGGCAGCTCATCGCCGATATCCTGCGAGGCAGGATACCGGAGGCATTCCAGGGCTATATGGCCAACCGATCGTCGAAAGCGCTTGGCTACTCGCTGCCGGAATTGATGCAAGGCTATGTCCATGGCCGACGCTGGCGCCGCGATCTCTCCAACGAGTTTCGCAACCAATGTGGCGCCCGGCTCGCCTGAACCCAGAGCAACTCCAGGAAAATCGTGGAACGGTTTTCCCTCCGGATTGCGTGAACCGCACTATCGAGAGCTCAGCGGTCAAGTTCGGGAAAATACGGATCCGATAAAAACCGCCTGTCCCGTTCGCCCTGCAGGCAGTCTATCGGCTTGGCCGCGTCGACGCGGGTGATTCTCGCCTTGTCCCGAATGCCGCTCACTTCGAGGATCAGCTTGCGCCGGATGGCTGTCGAAAACTCCGCGGCGGCATAGATGGGCAGCACGAAGGAACCGGGCCCGCCGGTCACGCATTGCGCGTAATACTGGTCGAGATGGCTGAAGGTGGGCGACGGGCTGATCAGGATCGGCAGGCCGTTGACGACGATGCCTTTGGCAGTCGCCGCATCACGCGTCGCGGTGACTGGCGGCCCGATATTGTTCGGTCCGTCGCCCGAAATGTCGATGACGCTACGTTCGCCCTGGAAAGACGTGCGGTCGAAAAGCTCGGCACCGAAGGCCAGCGCGCCGGAAATCGAAGTGCCGCGAAAGCTGCGGAACGGGCGCGCCGCGACCTCGTCGGCAAAGCTGTTGGCGCTCTCGGCACTATCGATGATCTGCCAGCCGATGACCGCGTCGTCGCGCACCGTGCCGGCCCACTCGAAATAGGTCAGCGCTATGCGGCCCGTGGCGCCGGCGCGGACAGCCTTGATGAAGTCGGGATGCCGCAGCGCCTCGACATAACCGGCGCGCTGCAGCGCGAACTCCTTCTCGTCCATCGACAGCGAGATGTCGACTGCCAGCACCAGCTCGACGTCAACGGCGAGCGCATCCCGCGGCGAGGCGGCGGGAGCAGCCTGGGCGCAGGCAAGACAGGCAAGCAGGCGCAGAGCATCAAGCATGGCCGTCGCCAGGTTGTTCTCCCGAAGAGCTTCCCTCGCGATCACGGCAAAATAAAGCTTTGCTTCCCCGTCCGGATATCAGCTCATTTCTTGCGGCGGGCGGCGACTGGCGGCGGTTCGATCGCGCCGGCTCTGACGCGGGCGGGCTTCAGCGCTGGCGCACCGGAATCCTTGACGATCGTCAACGCGCGCGGGAAGAAGTGGTTGTTGTGCTGGCCGCGCCCGATGTTGAGGATCGCTGTCCCCGGCAAACGCTTCTCGAGCATCGACAGCACGCGTCTTAGCGATGGGCCGTCGAATGCATCCAGCGCCTCGTCGATGATCACCCATTTCGGCTGCCGCAACGCGAGCCTGGCGAAGGCCAGCGAGCGTTGTTCGTCATCGCCCAACTCATGGTCCCAACGCCCGGCGCGGTCGAGCGATGCGGATAGCCGTCCCAGACCGACCTCGGCCAGCACCGCCGAAATGTCGGCATCGTCCGCCGGCGCGGGGCCGTTCGGGTGATCGAGGACTTCGCGCAATGTGCCGACCGGAAAATAAGGCACGCGCGGCACGAATATGGGGGTTTCTCCCGCCGGCAGGCCGATCCGGCCGCTTCCCCATGGCCACAGGCCGGCAATGGCACGAAAGAACAGCGTCTTGCCCGCACCGGGATCGCCGGTGATCATGACGCGCTCGCCGGGGCGGATTTCGACATGCGGGTCGGCGAGCCTGGTGCAGCCCTCCGGCGAGGCCACTTCGAGCTTCTCGAAAGTCAGGCTGCCACTGACGTTTTGGCCGAAGGCGATGCGCTTTTCAGTGTCGTGCAGCGCATCGGTTTCATCGAGCGCGATGCGGAAATCGGCCACGCGCATCAGCGTGGCGCGCCAATCGGCAATGCTGCCGATGTTGTTAATGAACCAGCGCAAGGAGGAGTGGACCTGGTTGAATGCGCCGACCGCCATCATCAGCCCGCCAAAGCTGATATCACCTGAGAAATAGACAGGCGAAGCAACCAGTATGGGCGCCACGACGGTGATCCAGCCATAGGTGTCGGTCACCCAGGACAGGTTGATCTGGGCGGTGTAGATGCGCCGCATGGCGCCCAGCACCGTGCCGAGATCGAGTTCGAGCCGCCGCCTGGCGTCGGCCTCGCCATGATACAACGCAATGGCATCGACATTCTCGTTGACGCGCACCATCGAGGAGCGCAGCTCGGCTTCGCGTGTATAGCGGTCGCTGTTCAAGCGGATGAGCGGCCGCCCGACCAGCCAACTCAGCCAGGAGGCGATGCCGGCGTAAAGGATGGCGGCCCAGACCATGTAGCCCGGTATGGCCAGCGAGGTCCCGCCGATGTGGAACACGAAGCCCGAGGACAGCTCCCACAGCACGCCGACGAAGGACACGAGCAGGATGCACGACTGCAGCAGGCCGACGCCGAGATCGGTTGACAGATCGGACAGATGCGCGGCGTCCTGCTGCATGCGCTGGTCGGGATTGACGCCGATGGCGCCGGCATTGGCCAGACGGAAGGCGCGCGCCGGCCGCATCCATTGATCGATCAGATCCAGCGTCAGCGCCTCGCGCAGCTTGAGCCTGATCATCTGGTTGAGCCAGGTCTGGCCGATATTGAGCACCAGAAGTCCCCCGGCTATGGCCGCGAAGACGAGGAGCTGGTGCAAAAAGGCCGCCATGTCGCGGCGGGCAAGCGCATCGTAGAAAGGCTGGTTCCAGCGGTTGAGCAGAACCTGGCCGATCGACGTTGCGATGATCACGGCCATGATGCCGACCGATGTCCACAGCAACCATCTGCGAACCGGCGATCCCGCAAGCGCCCGCCGGATCGTCATCACCTGATCGTGCAGGCTGCTGGCCTCGACCGCCACGGCAACCGGCTGAACGGCGGCGGCATTGTCCGGTTGATCAGCCATGGCCGAGGTCCTTGCGTCAGTGCTGCAACCGGATGGAGAAACTTGACAGGCGTTCGTATGGGCTGCCGGATGGGCTGTCGGTCTGCTTGCGACAGATAGGCAGGGAAACGACGTCAGGCACGCTTGCCGCGATCACGAAGCCGTCACCCGCGCAGCCAAGGGCTTGGCATCCGCTTTGTGACGGCCAAGCCGGGTGGCGCCATGCGGCGACAGCACCGGCACGAAGACGCGGCGCGATGCGCGCTGCGCCACCGGCACGCCTTGATAGAGCCGCTTCTGCGCCTCGACCACGATGACCCCGGAAAAGATCGGCCACAGCCGCCGGCCGGCGCGCTCCAGCACATTGTGGAAGCGCATCATGAAACGGCGCCGCGATGGCGGAAAGAACAGCGCATCGGACCAGGCGGCGGGCGTGAAATTGGCCTCGCGCAGCAGTTCCGTAAGCTGGCCGCGCGAAAAGGGCCGGCCGTTGCCGAATGGGGTGTGCTCGAAGCGCGCCCAGACACCGCGCCGGTTGGGCACGACGATGACCACCCGGCCGGCCGGCGATAGCACGCGCCAGATCTCGTTCAGCGTCTCACGCGGGTTCTCGACATGTTCGAGCGAATGGACGAGCAGCATGCGGTCGATGCAGGAATCGACCAGCGGCAGTTCCTCGTCGAAGACCAGTGCCGTCGCCGTCGGCCCCGTCGCCGGCCACACCACCGCGCCTTGCGTTGCCGGCATGAAGGCGAAGACCCGCTCGGCGTCGCTGCCGAACCGCTCCAGCCACGGCAAGGTGTAGCCCAGACCAACCAGCCGCTCGTTGGGAACGGCCGCCCATATCGACGACAACGCCATGGTGATCGAACGCTCGGCGAACCGGCCGAGCGTTGTCGAATAGAACGAGCGAAGATCGACGATGTCGGAATGCATGGCAGGGATGTAGCCGTGATGTCGCCAGGTTTCAACAAAAGGCCGCGACGACCCGACATTCCGGGAATGTCATTCGACATCCGGGATGACATCGACCCGCAAGCGCCCTATGTCTGCGGCCATAACGGAGAGATGTGATGCCGGTCGAAATCGAACAGTTCATGTGCCGCAGCGACAATTTCGGCGTGCTGGTGCATGACCCCAAAAGCGGCCAGACCGCGATCATCGATGCGCCCGAGGAAGCGCCAATCTTGGCCGCGATAAAGCGCACCGGCTGGACGCCGACGATGATCCTGACCACACATCATCACATGGATCACGTTGAGGCCAATCTGGCGCTGAAGGAGCGCTTCAAGCTGCGCATCGTCGGCCCGGAGGCCGAAAAGGCCAAGATCCCCGGCATCGACGAGACCGTCGAAGACGGCTCGGTTCTCCATCTTGGCGATGAAAGGATCGAAGTCATCGCCACCCCCGGCCACACTGCCGGCCACGTTTCCTATTATTTGCCGGCCTCGAGCGTGGCGTTCACCGCCGACACGCTGTTTGCGCTGGGTTGTGGGCGGCTGTTCGAATGCAAGCCGCCGGTAATGTATGATTCGCTGAAGAAGCTGGCTGCACTTCCAGCTGAAACGGCCATCTATTGCGGCCACGAATACACGCTCTCCAACGCCCGTTTCGCGCTGACCGTCGATCCGTCCAATTCAGCATTGAAGGAACGCGCCGCCAGGATCGAAAAGCTGCGCGCCGAGAACAAGCCGACGCTGCCGACGACGATCGGCGAGGAACTGTCGACCAATCCCTTCCTGCGCTGGCACGACCCGGCGATCCGCAAGCATCTTGGGCTGGAGAAGGCTTCCGACGCCGAGGTCTTTGCCGAAATCCGCAAGCGCAAGGACAACTTCTAGAGCCCGTGATATCGTCGACGCCATGACCAGCTCCGCCGAAATCATCGCGACGCTCGGGCTGAAGCCGCATCCGGAAGGCGGCTGGTATGCCGAGACCTTTCGCGATGGCACTGGCGGCGCGCGCGGCCATTCGACCGCCATTTATTTCCTGCTTGAGGAGCATCAGGTTTCGGCCTGGCACCGGGTCAAGGACGCCGCCGAGGTCTGGCATTTCCATGCCGGCGCCCCGCTGGCACTGGCAATGTGGGAAGAAGGCAGCACCGTTGTGGAGCAGGTGCTTGGAATCGATCTCGCAGCCGGTGAGCGGCCGCAGATCGTCGTGCCGGCGGGCCGGTGGCAATCGGCGCGCAGCCTCGGCGAATGGACGCTGGTCGGCTGCACCGTCGCGCCGGGCTTCGAGTTTGCCGCCTTCGAACTGGCAGCACCCGGCTGGCAGCCGAAACAACCGTAGCTCAATAAGAGCCCGGATATAGCAGGGACCCAAGCGTGATCGCGAGTTGGGCGGCGTAGTACAGCGCCCAGACGGCGAAGCGCATCCAGGCGCGGTGCGGCGAGATGGCGGCCACCAGGAATTTCTCCGTGGCGAGCAGCCCGTCGGATGCCATGAACAACAGCGCGCCGCCGATCACGGAGACGTTGCTGGTGGTCAGCGCCGAGATACCCATTGCCAGGATCGCAGCGACATAGACGGCGATCGGGATACGCAGGCCGGGACCGACGCGCCGCCACAGCGCCGCCAGCATGACGGCCGCAAACACCGCCATGGCGAGCGCGATCGCTCCGCGCCACGACTCGGCGCCAAGCACCCCCAACCCGCCACCGCTGCGCAGGAACAGCGCGACATAGACGATGTGGGCGACAAGAAAACTGGCCAGCCCGCCGAGGAAGGCCTTTTCACCGTCGCGCGACAGGAATGCGTCGCCAACGGCGCTGAGGGCGAGCGCGGCGGCCAGCAGCAGTGGGCCGCCCTGCAGCCCGGCCAGCACGGCAAGCATCGCCACGGCGAGCGTCTTTGCCGCCGAGCGGGCGAGCGTTGGTGGCATGCCAAGCGTAAAGGCGTAGATCACCGCCGCCGCCAGCGAAAAGATCAGTGTCGCATTGGCATTTGCGTCGATGCCGCCGGCAAACGGCATCGTCATGCCCCGGCTCCGCTTTGGGATGCCCTGGCTCCGCTCTCAGCCGCCGGTTTGCGCAGAAACAGCGACTTCGCTGCAAGTGCGGCCCCGCCGGTGATGAGCACGCAGGCGGCGAGGATGCGCAGCGACGGCTCGGCGACGCCGGCCGCGATCAGCACCAGCGTCGACAACAGCGGTGCGGCGTAGCTTGCAGCACCCAGCACCTGGATATTGCCGCGCTTGACGCCGATGTCCCAGGCATAGAAGGCCGCCCCCACCGGCATCAGGCCAAGGCCGAGCACGGCCAGCCACTGGCCGGCACCGTCAGGCAGAACCGTCTGTTCCAGCGCCAGGTGGCAGGCGAGCGACAACACCGCGGTCGCCGCGCAGAACCAAGTGACGATGCTGGTCGGCACCGACGGGAAGCGCCGCGACAACAGCGAATAGAACGACCACAGCACGGCACAAACGGCGGCCATCGCATAGCCGAAGGCGTAACGGGCGTCGAAGGCGAGGCCCCCGCCCTTGGTGACGATCAGCACGGTGCCGGCAAGGCCGAGCAGCGCGCCGACGACATGGTTCCAGGCCAGTTTTTCGCCCGGCATCAGCGCCGAGCCGAGCACGATCAGCAAAGGCCATAGATAGGCGATCAGGCTCGCCTCCACAGCCGGCGCATTGCGCAGCGCGGTGAAATAGAAAAAGTGGTAGCCGAACAGCCCGGCAATGCCGATCAGCCACACCTGCGGCGGTATCTTGTGGCTCTTGTCGGGTGCCGGCATGAACAGCCGCGCGACCAGCCCGACACCGGTGCCGATCGAGAAGGTGATCGCCGACAAGAGGAACGGCGGCACCTGGCCCGACGCATCGGTGAGCAGTGCGAGCAGCGCCCACATGGCGACCGCCGAAAAGCCGATCAGTGTTGCGCGCCCCATTCTGTCTCCAGTGGCGCGCCAATTCTGCGCCTGGCTATTGTACCGCTTCGAAACGTCCGGCGCTGATGGTCAAGGTGCCGATCTGCGTGCCCACCGTGGCATGGATCGGCGCATATACGCCGGTTTGGCCGAGCGGTGCAAACGTCACCATCATGCGGCTTTTGCTCTTGAGATAGTTGAGCGCCTTGCGGCCCTTGCGATAGCCAGCCACCGGCTCGAAGCCCATCCGGCAGGTAACCGTGTCGCCCTTGTAGCCCGGCACCGAGATCGTGCCCTTCGAAGCGTAAGTCAGCGTCAGATCGGCGCGCATCTCGCCGTCGTAGAACTTTACCGTGCGGCCGCAGACCTGGTCGAGGCTGTCGGCATGGATGACGGTGGCAGCCATCGGATCGAGCACCGATGCCAGGTCGCCGGCACCGAGCGGCACCCAACTCTTGGGGTCGCGCTTGCCCGGCGCCGGGACGACCTGCGTCGAGGTGACCCTGCCATTTGCAAAGCGGATGTCGACCACCGATGCCTTCTTGCCGGAGGTGTAATCGGCGCGGAATGCCTGCGGCACCATCCTCTTGCCCGCAATCGTGCCTTTGGACGAGATCGTGCCACGCGTGTCGTCGAACAGTTTTGCCAACCCTGCCGCGCTGACGCTGCCTTCGATCGCGTAGGCGCCGTTCTCATAACGGCTGGAAAACGTTGATTTCGCTATCGAAAGTCCAAGGAACGACACCGTATACTCGCCCTTGAACGACTGCGGCGAGGCAGCAGACGCGGCGGACGGCAAGGCTGCGGCAAGCATGGCGGCAAAGGCATGTGACGAACGAAGCATGGCGGGATCGGGTCCTTGATTTTCGGCCGGAGGCGGGCAACTCCGGTCTGGCATGTCCCTATGAGACCGCTTATAGGATGAATTCCGGCCTTAATATGAAAATGCCGGGCGCGCCGTGGGCAATGCAGGAGCTTGACGCCTCGGCGAAATGCAACTATGGAACGCCAACTTTTTCCATAAGGCCGCCTGACCAGAACCGCGCGCCACCCGGCGTGGGCTTGAGTGTTTGGCAGACCCCGAGAACTGAAGGTTAGAACAATGTCCCGCACCTGCGAACTCACTGCCAAGGCAGTCATGTCCGGCAACAATGTGAGCCACGCCAACAACAAGACCAAGCGTCGCTTCCTGCCGAACCTCGTCAATGTGACGCTGATTTCGGAAGCGCTGAACCAGAATGTGCGCCTGCGCATTTCGGCCAACGCACTGCGTTCGGTCGAACATCGCGGCGGTCTCGACGCCTTCCTGGCCAAGGCCGACGTCAAGGAATTGTCGCAGCGCGCCCGTCTGCTGAAGAAGCAGATCGCCAAGAAGACCGCCGAGCAGGCTGCCGCTTAAACAGTTCAAAGGCGGGGGACGACCGCCCTGGCCAACATCTTGTTGGCCTCTGGCCAACATCTTGTTGGCCTTGGGGCATCGGATCGAAGCCGCAAGGTTTTGGCAATCCGGTGCCCACATACGAAGGCGAGCATCGCCCGCATGGGCACGATGCTTGGCTGGTTCCATTACCCAGGATAAAAAAATGACTTCCTTCTCGCGGTATTTGCCCTTCGTGGCCGCCATGGCGCTTGTCGTCGTGGCATCGAACATTCTCGTGCAATTCCCGATGCAGGGCCAGATCGGGGGCCTCTCGCTGGCCGACCTTCTGACTTGGGGGGCCTTCACCTATCCCTTCTCGTTCCTGGTCACCGACCTCGCCAACCGCCGCTACGGACCCACTGTGGCGCGCCGGATCGTCCTTGTCGGCTTCATGACGGCGGTGATCTGCTCGATCCTTGTCCCGCCCTTCCTGTTCCGTCACGGCCTGATCGAATTCGAGACCGCCGCCGACCGGCTGGTGCGTATCGCGGCCGCGTCCGGAGCGGCGTTCCTTTCCGCGCAACTGCTCGACGTCACCGTGTTCAACCGGTTGCGCCGGCAGAGCTGGTGGCGGGCGCCGATCATCGGCACGCTGGTCGGGTCGGTGTTCGACACCGCCGTGTTCTTCACCGTCGCTTTCTCGGCTGCCTTTGCCTTCGCCGGACCAAACGACGGCTTTGCGTTGGAAAACGCACCCTTGATGGGCGTCTTCCATGTCGAGGCGATGCGCTGGATCTCCTGGGCGCTTGGTGATCTCTCGGTGAAGCTGATCATCGCCGTCGTCGCACTCATCCCCTACCGGCTGCTCGCCGCCCGCTGGAGCCAGCCCGCGGTTGCGGCTTAAACCATGATCCCGAAAAGTGGGACCCCGTTTTCGGAAAAGATCATGGTCGGACAAAGATCATGATCGCGTGGATCCAGCTCGATTCAGCGAAGACCCCAGACGGCGGACAAGAACTTCGCCTCAAGCGGCGCGGCACCGAATTCTCGATCATGCTGGGCACCAACGAGCTCATGAACAGCCGCCTCAGCGGTTCCGAGGAAGCGCTGGCAAAACTCTCCTGCGGGCGGATTGCCGGCCATAGCCAGCCAACAATCCTGATCGGTGGGCTTGGCATGGGTTTTACCTTGCGCGCCGCGCTTGCAGAATTGGCCAATGATGCCGGAATCGTCATCGCTGAACTGGTGCCGGCCGTTGTCGCCTGGGCGCACGGTCCGATGGCCGAAATCTTTGGCGGCTGTCTCCACGATCCGCGCGTCACCATCCAGGAGACCGATGTCGGGCAGCTGATACGCTCGCAGCCCGCGGCCTGGGACGCCATCCTGCTCGATGTCGACAACGGCCCGGAAGGCATCGTCCACAAATCCAACGACGCGCTCTACAGCCTGCAGGGCCTCGCAGCCGCACGCAGCGCCCTCAAGTCGGGCGGCGTGCTGGCGGTGTGGTCGCAAGGCCCCGACATCGGCTTCACGCGGCGGCTGAAGCAGGCAGGCTTCGGGGTCGAAGAGGTCAGTACGCGCGCCAACGGCAAGCGCGGCGCGCGCCATATCATCTGGATCGCCACCAAGACGTAAAGCCGGCGGGCTCAATCCTGGTGCAGGATGAATTCCAGATAGAGGTTGCGCTGCAGGATCGAGTGGTTGTCGTCGGAGATCAGCGACACCATCAGCGCGCCGTCGTCGCGGGTCCAGACGTCGAGCCCTTCCATATTGTCGATCTGGTAGCCCATGTCGGCCTCCAGCAGCACCGGCCCGTCGGCGACCGCGCCCTTCTCGACGCTTTCGCCATAGATGCGCCGCAGCCGCATCTTGACGCCCCTCGCCATCGAGAAACTGCGCTCCAGAAGCAGCAGATCGCCATCCGGCAGGAAGGCCCCGTCGGTGATGTCGAAATCGCCGTTGCGCTTGACAGTAAAGACGCCCTTGTGCGGCCCTTCGATGATGGCGGCATAGATGTTGCCGGTTTTGTCGAGGCTCTTTTCGGAGACCACGACCAGGCCGCCCTCATGCTGACCGTTGGCATTGGCGTGGGTGACGGTCTCGAAGCCGCGATTCTGGCGCAGCTCCTGGGCCGGAACGACGAAATCCAGCGGCTTGAACGACGCCTTCATGTCGTTGGGGTCGATCTTGAACTGGGCGACGCGGTGGCTGCGCTCGAAGCCGACGGTGGCAATGCCGTCCTTGACCGCGAGGCCTTCCGCATCGACCTCCCATTTCCTGTCGATCGGCCGGCCGGTCTCGTCGACCATCTGCTGCATGCGGAAATTCTGGATGCCGGAGGGCCGTTTTTCCGCGTCGCGGACCACCGTGCCGAAGAACCAGAAGCCGGTGTCGGCAACGCCGATGAAGTCACTCCCGGCTTTCCGGAAGCGGAAGGCCGACAGCGCGCCGAAATCGCGTGTGGGCGAGGTCATCTCCAGCCCGCCGACGAATTCGAAAGGGCCGAACTGCTTGTCGGCACGGCCAATGTGAAATTCGGTGATCGGGCGGGCCGAGATTTCGACCGGTTCGACAGAACCAGAGTCGGGCGAACCGGCTGCCGCCGAAGCCAAGCCGGAAAGCAGGGCGATGGCGGCGAAAAGCGTCTGCTGAAAGCCGCCGCGCCTGGAGATCATCCGGCGCGCCGCATACCACCGCCGCGCCGCGTATCCTTCGCGCTTTCCTCGGCAAACAGCGAAGCCAGCTGCTCGGTCATGGCGCCAGCCAGCTCCTCGGCATCGACGATGGTGACGGCGCGGCGGTAGTAGCGCGTGACATCGTGGCCGATGCCGATGGCCAAGAGTTCCACCGGCGAACGCGTCTCGATCAGCTCGATGACGGCGCGCAGATGGCGTTCGAGATAATTGCCCGGATTGACCGACAGCGTCGAATCGTCGACCGGCGCGCCGTCCGAGATCATCATCAGGATCTTGCGCTGCTCGGGCCGGGCGATCAGCCGGTTATGCGCCCACAGCAGCGCCTCGCCGTCGATATTTTCCTTGAGCAGGCCTTCGCGCATCATCAGGCCGAGATTGCGCCGTGCCCGCCGCCACGGATGGTCGGCCGATTTGTAGATGATGTGGCGCAGATCGTTGAGCCGGCCAGGATTCGGCGGCTTGCCGTCCTTCAGCCATTTCTCGCGCGCCTGCCCGCCCTTCCACGCCCGCGTGGTGAAGCCGAGGATCTCGACCGAGACGCCGCAGCGCTCCAGCGTGCGCGCCAATATGTCGGCGCAGGTGGCGGCGACCGTGATCGGCCGGCCGCGCATCGAGCCGGAATTGTCGAGCACCAGCGTCACCACCGTGTCGCGGAACTTGGTGTCGCGCTCCTGCTTGAACGACAGCGGCTGCATCGGATCGATGACGACCCGCACCAGCCGTGCCGGGTCGAGATAGCCCTCTTCCAGGTCGAAGTCCCAGGAGCGGTTCTGCTGCGCCATCAGCCGGCGCTGCAGGCGGTTGGCCAGCCGCCCGACGACGCCGGACAGGTTGGCGAGCTGCTTGTCGAGGAAGGCGCGCAGCCGGTCGAGCTCTTCTTCTTCGCACAGTTCCTCGGCGCCGACCGTCTCGTCGAAAGCGGTGGTGAAGACCTTGTAGTCGATCTCTTTCGGCAGATTGGTGAAGGGATTGTCGTTGCGGCGCGCTTCGCCGGGTGTTTCGGCATCGGCGTCGTCATCGTCGGACAAATCGTCGGCGGTGGCGTCGGAGGCTTCCGTCTCGGCCGACTGCTCGTCATCGGCCGAAGCTTCGGCATCCTCGGACTGCGACTGCTCGGAGCCGGAATCCTCTTCGCCGCCCTCCTCGCTCTGCTCCTCGCCTTGCGGCTGGTTGTCGTCATTGTCCTCGGAATCTTCCGTCTCCTGGTCGTCGCCGAGTTCCTCGGCCATCTCCATGGAAGCGAGCATCTCTCGCACGACCCGGGCGAACGCCTGCTGGTCGCCGAGCTTGGCCGACAATCCGTCGAGGTCGGCCTTGGCCTTCTCCTCGACCCAGGGGCGCCAGAGCTCGACCAGCCGCTCGCCGCTTTTCGGGACCGGACGGCCGGTCAGCTTCTCGCGCACCATCAGGGCAAGAGCTTCCTCGATCGGCGCGTCGGCCTTGTCCTTGATGTCGACGAGGTTGGCCTTGGCGTATTTGTCCTCCAGCATCGAACCGATATTGTCGGCGACGCCCTGCATGGCGCGTGAGCCGATCGCCTCGACGCGGGCCTGTTCGACCGCGTCATAGATGGCGCGGGCCGCCTTGCCTTCCGGCGCCAGCTTGGTGTGGATGCGCACATCGTGGCAGGCGCGCTTCAGCGCCATGGAATCGCCGAGGCCGCGGGTGATCGCAATATCGGTCTTCGACGCCTTCTTCGGCAATTCGGGCAGACGCGCACGGCTGCCGGCGAGCGCCGGCCGGTCCTTGGCGAAACCGACTTCCAGTTCCTTGTCGCCGGCAATGGCGCGCATGCAGACGGTGACGGCACGCTTGAAGCTGTCGGCTTCAGAGCCCGTCTTCGACTTGTTGCGCGTGTTGTCGCCCGGACCCGCCATCATCTATCTCTATTGTACCGCTGGCCGCTGGCCAAGCTGAGTGCGCAGGAGGCCGATAATCTCTTCGACCGAGATCGTAAAATAGCCGCCTTTCCCACTGTCATATGCCTGTCTCCAATGACTGTATCCGTGGTCAAACCCGTCGGGAATTGGACGAACACCCTCAAGTTCAACCAGACTTTCTCTCAGTACGTCAGCCGCTACAGGGAGGTGAGGGATTGTTTGCAGCTGCTTTCCGTCATTAGGTATCGGCGCGTCAGAGACTGAGATCGATACGATCGGCTGACTTTCGCCTTCCGGATAATCGACAGCGCCTATGATCACACGCGAGGATACTGGTGTCGCGCCGTGATACGTCCAAGTCTGCCCAGGTTTGAGTGGTTGGTTCTGGGCCATGGCTGCCTGACTGAGACCAAAGCAGAGGAATACAAGACTCCATAGGAACGTCCGGTGGGTCGTTCCCATGGAGCGGTCTTAGCCCAGCACCACGTTGGCGGCGCTCTCGGGCAGATCCTCGCCGAAGGCGCGCTGGTAGAACTCGGCCACCACCGAGCGCTCCAGTTCGTCGCACTTGTTGAGGAAGGTCAGCCGGAACGCCATGCCGATATTGCCGAATATCTCGGCATTCTCTGCCCAGGTGATCACCGTGCGCGGGCTCATCACGGTCGACAGATCGCCGTTGATGAAGGCCGAGCGCGTCATGTCAGCGACGCGCACCATCTTGTTGACGATGTCCTTGCCCTTGCCGTCGCGATAGTGCTTGGCCTTGGCCAGCACGATGGCGACTTCATTGTCGTGCGGCAAATAATTCAGCGTGGTGACGATCGACCAGCGGTCCATCTGGGCCTGGTTGATCTGCTGGGTGCCGTGATAGAGGCCGGTGGTGTCGCCCAGGCCGACCGTGTTGGCGGTCGAGAACAACCGGAAGGCCGGATGCGGGCGGATAACCCGGCTCTGGTCGAGCAGCGTCAGCCGGCCTGACGATTCCAGCACGCGCTGGATGACGAACATCACATCCGGACGGCCGGCATCATACTCGTCGAAGCACAGCGCGACATTGTGCTGGTAGGCCCAGGGCAGGATGCCGTCGCGGAATTCGGTGATCTGCAACCCGTCCTTGACCACGATCGCGTCCTTGCCGACGAGATCGATACGGCTGACATGGCTGTCGAGGTTGACGCGCACGCAGGGCCAGTTGAGGCGGGCGGCGACCTGTTCGATATGGGTCGACTTGCCGGTACCGTGATAGCCCGACACCATGACGCGGCGGTTGTAGGCAAAGCCCGCAAGGATCGCCATCGTCGTGTTCTTGTCGAACAGATAGTCCGGGTCGATGTCGGGCACATGCTCCGATGTCACCGAATAGGCCGGCACCACCATCTTGGATTCGAAGCCGAATTTCTCCTTCACCGACACCGTCGTGTCGGGCAGGTTGGCGATGTCGCGATCGACCTTGTTCATATCTCTCAACGTCTCCACGGGCGAAACGTCTGATTTCGCCGGCAATCGATTTTGTCCGGGGGCGGTCTTAAAGCCTTTTCCAACCTTATGAAAGTTGGAAAACGACACGAACCGTATGGTCGCTCAGCACAGGCCCGCCTGTTTGAGCACGCGATAGGCTTGCAGCACATCGCGGAACCGGTCTTCCGAACCTCTGTCGCCACCATTCGCATCCGGATGGTGTAGTTTCACCAGTTCCTTATAGCGCGCCTTGATCTCCTTGCCAGTCGCCTTTGTATCAAGACCAAGCGTTTCCAGCGCCTTGGCCTCAAGCGGCTTGGCCTTGCGCTCGCGCGCCTCGCGCGGATCCTTGGGTCCCTTGAACAGGTCGAACGGGTCGCGCATGCGGTTATAGTAGCCGGCGCGGCCGGAACGCATCTGGGCCATATCGGGCGACGACCGGGTCGAGGCCCCGTTGGCGCCCATCTTCCAGGTCGGCCGGTGCCCGGTCATGGCTTCCTTCTGGAAGCGCGCGACCTCGGTGTCCGGTACGCCGGAAAAGTAGTTGAAGCCCTTGTTGTACTCGCGCACATGATCGAAGCAGAAGTGGAAATACTCACCCTCCTTCATGCGCCCGACCGGCGCACGATGGGTGCCCGCTTCCTTGCAGCCGTCCCACTGGCAGATCGGCGAGTGCGACTTCAGCTCCGCGTCCTTGTCGGGGCGGACGCGAATCTTCTCGAAATATTTGGGGTACGGCTTCATCTTACCCATTTATGGGGCGTTCGCAGATGCGAAACAAGAATTGACATTTTCGCGATCATCGCCCTAACCGCTGAATCGCGGCATAAAGCAGGCGAATGGCGGATTTTGTTGCGCGGCGGCGGCCCCTCGCGAAACCGATTTTCGGTTTCCAGGCCGAGACGCCAACGATATGTGGTGAAGGGAGATGGCGATGTCCATACAGGCGACCATGGAAGACAAGCTCAACAAGGCATTTTCGCCGGACAGGCTGGTTATCATCAACGAGAGCCATCTCCATGCCGGCCACCACCATCACGGCTCCGACCATCACGGCACTTACGACGGCACCGGCGAGACGCATTTTCGCGTCCGCGTCGTCGCTTCCGCCTTTGCCGGCATGAGCCGCATCGACCGTCACCGCGCCGTCAACGAACTGCTTGCCGACGAACTGAAGGCCGGCGTGCACGCGCTGGCGATCGAACCCGCGGCTCCCGGCGAAAAGACCCGCTGGTAGGTCGCTTCCCCGCGCTCAGAGCACCGCTTCGATGAGGAACGGCCCGCGCCGTGACAGCGCACTGTCCAGCAACGTGTCGAAGCGCTCGCACGTATCGGCGCGAGCCGCCTCCACGCCCATGCCTTTGGCCAGCGATACCCAGTCGAGCGAGGGATGGTCGAGGTCGAGCATGCGCCTGGCGTTCTCGCCGATGGCGCTGACGCCGACATTCTTCATCTCGCCATGCAGGATCGCATAGGTTCGGTTGGAAAACACGATCGTCACCACGTCGAGCTTTTCCCGCGCCTGCGTCCACAGTCCCTGCACCGTGTACATGCCGCTGCCGTCGGCTTCGAGATTGACCACCTTGCGGTCGGGACAGGCAATTGCCGCCCCGGTCGCCATCGGGATGCCGCCACCGATCGATCCGCCCGTGCCCATCATGTAGTCGTGCGGCGCGGCAAAGGCCGACAGCGCGAAGAAACGCCTGGCCGAGGTGACCGCTTCATCGCAGACGATCGCATCGGCCGGCAGTTTGCGCGCCACCGAAAGTGCGACGGCATCTTCCGTCAGCTTGCCGTTCGGCGTTGCCTCGTCGGGAAAAGCGGCCGCCAGCACCTTGTGTTGCGACGGCTTGATGCCAAGTTCGTCGCGAAGCGCCTCCAGCGCCGCATGCAGATCGTCGCCATGGGCGGCCAATGTCAGCACCTCGCAGCCTTCCCGGACAAGCCGTCCCGGTTTTCCCGGATAGGCGAAGAAGGCAACCGGCTCCTTTGCGCCGACCAGGATCAGAACATCGACGTCGCTCAGCACAGCCATCGCCGCATCGACCGGATAGGGGATGCGGGTCGGCGCGGCACGCCCGCGCCCGCGTTGCATCCGTGCGATCAGAACCTCGCCGAACAGCCGGACGTCGCTGCCCGCCGAGATCTGCCCGGCGATGGCAAGCGCATCGGCGCGCGCGGCCTTTCCGCGAACGATCATGCCGGCCCGCCCCGGAGCGGCACGGATCGCCGCGGCGATCTTGCGTACCGCGTCCATATCGACGGCCGGCGTCGGCGCCAACGTCACCTTGCCGGGCAAAACGGCGTCGACTTCGCCCCAGGCGGCATCCGCCGGCAGGATCAGGGTCGCGACGCCGGGTGGTGTCAGCGAGGCGCGAAAGGCCGCTTCAGCTGCCGGCACGACATCGGCCGGACCCTTGACGCGGCCGACCCAGTTGGACATCGGCGCCGCAAGGCTCTCGATATCGCTGGTGAGTGGGGCATCGAGCGGCAGATGGTAAGAGGCGTGGTCGCCGACGATGTTGATCATCGGGCTGAAGGCACGCCGGGCATTGTGCATGTTGGCCAGCCCATTGGCCAGGCCGGGACCGGTATGCAGCAGCGTCGCGGCCGGCCGATCGGTCATCCGCGCATAGCCATCGGCGGCACCCGTCACCACGCCTTCGAACAGCCCGAGCACGCAACGCATTTTCGGCTTGCGGTCAAGCGCTGCAACGAAGTGCATTTCGGAGGTGCCGGGATTGGCGAAGCAGACCGTCACATCATTGGCCAGAAGCACGTCACACAGGACATCGGCGCCGTTCATGCAATTCCCTCCCGCTCAAGATCGCAGAGCAGTTGCACCCGCGAGCACCCGCAGCAATGTCCTGCCGCTACTTTTGATCTAATCCAGTGCCGTAAAGATCAGCCAACCGTCGATTTCAGGAATGCCAGCGCGGCCGCGGTCAACGCGTCGCCGTCCTCGCCGAAATCGCGATTGATCGACATATGCGTATAGGCGCTGCCGTCGAACAGCGTAACCTTGGTGCCCGTCGAGCGCAGGCGCTCGGCAAAGGCCTTGGAGTCCTCGCTCCGGCCCGATGCCCGCGAATAGGCGATGAAAGTCGGCGGGTGCTTGCGGCCGTCGACATAGCTGGCCGGCGAAAGTGCCGCCCATTGCGCGGGATCGGAAAAGACGCGGGCATAGGCCCGGACCATACCGCCATTCTTGGCAAGTGCTGCAAGATCATAGGCCCTGGTGTCGTCGAGGATGAGCGCGGCTATGCCCGGCAATCCGCCGCGCATGCCGGTCAGCGCAACCAGATGGCAGCCGGCCGAATGGCCCATGCCGACGATGCGGTTAGGATCGCCGCCATGCCGGGCGATATTGGCCCTGATGTAGGCATAGGCCTTTTCGACGTCACCAGCCTGGGTGGCGACATTGGCCTGCGGCAGCATGCGGTAATCGATGGAGACGAAGCAGAAGCCGTTGGCCAGCAGGAAGGCCGGTTTGGCGTCCACCTGACTGCGTTTGCCAAACTGCCAGGTGCCGCCATGAACGAAAAACACGACCGGCAGGCCGATTGCACCATCGGGCGCGTAGATGTCGAGCTTGGCCGGCCCGTAGTCGAAGGTTTCTGGCGTGGGCCGGCGTGTTTTCCACGCGGCCGACGCTTCCAACGGCAGCATCGCCGCCATGGAGGCCATGATCAGGCTTCGTCGATCGATCATCATTGTCTCCTGGCAAGGCAAGACTGCACGCGGCCGCCCCAGCCGTCCAGTCAGGGGTTCGCAACACACCCGCTACCCGCGCTGAATACGGCTCCGCAACGAGCGCTTTGGTCTCGCGGAGTAGCCTCAATCCTTAAGATCGCGGCCACCTCTTCACATGAAGGGAACAAACGGTGCCCCCCGGCAGTTGAATGCGAGACGAGCCGAATGGAAGCCACAGCGGCTCCGAGGGCAAAAGCATCATGCGAGAGAACCAGTCTGACGTCTTCGATCTCTTTTCGGAAATTTACACCAACGCGGCGCAGGAAGAGATCAGCATCCAGCAATATCTCCTTGCCTGCCGCGAGGACAAGTCGATGTATGCCTCGGCGCCTGAACGGATGATCGAGGCGATCGGCGAGCCGAACCTGGTCGACACCAGCAAGGATGAGCGGCTCGGCCGTATTTTCTCCAACCGGACCCTGAAAGTGTACCCCTCCTTCGCCGATTTCTACGGCATGGAGGATACAATCGAGCGCATCGCCGGCTATTTTCGCTATGCGTCCCAGGGGCTCGAGGAGCGCAAGCAAATCCTCTATTTGCTCGGCCCGGTGGGCGGCGGCAAATCCTCCCTTGCCGAGCGGCTGAAGAAGTTGATGGAACAGCGCCCGATCTACACGCTGAAGGTCGGCAACCAGGTCAGCCCGGTTTTCGAATCGCCGCTTGGCCTTTTCCATCCCGATCGCATGGGCGACCTGCTGGAGGATAAATACGGCATTGCACGACGCCGCTTGAACGGGCTCATTTCGCCATGGGCGGCCAAGCGCCTCGACGAACTTTCCGGCGACATTTCCAAGTTCAGCGTCGTCAAGCTGATGCCGTCGCGACTGCGCCAGATCGCCATCGCCAAGACCGAGCCCGGCGACGAGAACAATCAGGACGTCTCGGCCCTGGTCGGCAAGGTGGACATCCGGCAATTGGAAAACTTCAGCCAGTCCGATCCGGACGCCTATTCCTATAGCGGTGGACTGAACCGGACCACCCAGGGCCTGCTTGAATTCGTCGAAATGTTCAAGGCGCCTATCAAGGTCCTGCATCCGCTGCTGACGGCCACCCAGGAAGGCAGCTACAACGGCACCGAAAATTTCGGCGCCTTTCCCTACCAGGGGATCATCGTGGCCCATTCCAACGAGTCGGAATGGCTGCAATTCAAGAACAACAAGAACAATGAGGCTTTCCTCGATCGCATCCTCGTCGTCAAGGTGCCGTATTGCCTGCGGATAACCGAAGAGCGGCAGATCTACGAGAAACTGTTGCGGGAGAGCGAATTGGCCGCCAGTCCCTGCGCTCCAGAGGTGCTGGACATCCTCAGCCGGTTTACCGTCTCGACCCGCTTGGCCGAGCACGACAATTCGCCGCTCTACACCAAGATGCGCGCCTATGATGGCGAGAACCTCAAGGAAGTCGACCCCAAGGCAAAGTCGGTTCAGGAATATCGGGACGCCGCCGGCGTAGATGAGGGCATGGCAGGCGTCAGCACGCGCTTTGCCTTCAAGATCCTGTCGCAGACCTTCAACTACGACACCGAAGAGGTGGCCGCCGACCCCGTGCATCTCATGTACATCCTGGAGGAGGCAATCAAGCGCGAACAGTTTCCGAAGGAGACGGAAGCCGCCTATCTGGAGTTCATCAAGTCCGAGCTGGCCGCGCGGTATGCCGAATTCATCGGCCATGAGATCCAGAAAGCCTATCTGGAATCCTACAGCGAGTACGGCCAGAACCTTTTCGACCGCTACATCGCCTATGCCGACGCCTGGATCGAAGACCAGGACTACAAGGATCCCGACACAGGCCAGATCCTCAACCGCGAGGTTTTGGACAACGAGCTTTCACAGGTCGAAAAACCGGCCGGCATCGCCAATCCCAAGGACTTCCGCAATGAGGTGGTGAAATTCACCCTGCGCGCCCGTGCAAGAAACCATGGCCGCAACCCGGCGTGGACAAGTTACGAAAAGCTGCGGGAAGTCATCGAAAAACGTATGTTCGGCCAGGTCGAGGACCTCCTGCCGGTGATCAGTTTCGGCTCCAAGCAGGACAGTGTCACGGAAAAGCGGCACAATGAATTCGTGCAGCGGATGGTCGAGCGCGGCTACACCGAGCGGCAGGTGCGTCGCCTTGTGGACTGGTACATGCGGGTGAACAGGGCGGGTTAGAGAACCCGGATGGTTCCATGCCGATCTTCATCGACCGCCGCCTGAACCCGAAAGACAAAAGCCTCGGCAATCGCCAGCGCTTCCTGCGACGCGCGCGCGAGGAATTGAAACGCAGCATACGCGATCAGATCCGCACCGGCAGGATCGCCGACGCGGATTCCGAGCATGCCGTGCGCATGCCCGAAAGAGGCACAAGCGAGCCGAGCTTCAACAACGCCCGCGACAGCGGCAGGCGCCAGCACATCTTGCCGGGCAACAGGCATTTCTCCGCTGGAGACCTGATCCCCAAACCCGGCGGGGGCGGCGGGGGAGCATCGTCGCCGGGAAACAAGGCATCTGAAGACGACTTTCGTTTCGTGCTGTCGCGCGAGGAAGTGCTCGATCTTTTCTTCGAGGATCTCGAGCTCCCGGACATGGTCAAGCTCAACCTCAAGGAGATCCTTGCCTTCAAGCCGCGCAGAGCCGGCTTCGCCGCCACAGGTTCGCCGACCAACATCAATGTTGGCCGCACAATGCGCAACAGCCACGGCCGCCGCATTGCGCTGAGGCGCCCCAAGCAGGTCGAACTGGATGCGATCCTCGAGGAAATCGCCTCGCTCGAGTCGACGCCATCCAGCGCCGACGCGCGCCAGCGTATTGCGGCATTGCGCGAAGAGCTCGACCGGCTGGAACGCCGCCGCCGCCGGATTGCCTATGTCGATCCGGTCGACATCCGCTTCAACCGCTTCGATTCCCGGCCGGTGCCGAACGCCAATGCCGTCATGTTCTGTCTTATGGACGTGTCCGGGTCCATGGGCGAGCGCGAGAAGGATCTGGCCAAGCGCTTCTTCGTCTTGCTGCACCTGTTCTTGAAACGGCGCTACGACCGCATCGAGATTGTCTTCATCCGCCACACGCACCTGGCTCAGGAGGTCGACGAGGAAACATTTTTCTACAACACCCAAAGCGGCGGCACCGTCGTTTCCACCGCGCTGGAGGAAATGCACCGTATTATCACCAGCCGCTACCCGGCCCATGACTGGAACATCTATGCCGCCCAGGCCTCGGACGGCGACAATTTCGCCGGCGATTCGGAGCGATGCATTTCGCTGCTCAATGGCGAGCTCATGCGGCTGTGCCAGTATTTTGCCTATGTCGAGATCATCGACGAGCGTGAAGCTCATATTTTCGGCTCGACAGAAAACGGGACATCGCTGTGGCGTGCCTACAACTCCATCGACCAGAAATGGCCGAACTTCCAGATGAGCCGCATCGCCACACCCGCCGATATCTATCCGGTTTTTCGCCAGCTCTTTGGCAGGCAGCCGGCCGCCCTCAAGAGGGCATGAGGGTTCCCGATGGCCAGACAAGCGAGCAAATCCAGCCTGCTTTTTTCAGGGTCCGACTGGGATTTCAAAACATTGTCGCGGACCTATGACGCTATCGAGGCACTTGCGGTCGAAGAGCTTCATCTGGACACCTATCCCGTTCAGATGGAGATCATCTCGTCGCAGCAGATGCTCGACGCCTATTCGTCCATCGGCATGCCATTGATGTACCGTCACTGGTCTTTCGGCAAACATTTCCTCCACCAGGATCTGCTCTATCGCAAGGGCGGGCGGGGGCTTGCCTATGAACTGGTCATCAATTCCAATCCCTGCATCGTCTATTTAATGGAGGAAAACACCATGGCCCTGCAGGCCCTGGTGACGGCCCACGCAGCGCTCGGGCACAATCATTTCTTCAAGAACAATCAGCTGTTCAAACAGTGGACGGATGCGGGTGCGATCCTCAGCTACCTGGACTTCGCCAAGGGCTACATAGTCCGCTGCGAGGAGCGGCAGGGCCTCGCCGCCGTCGAGGCTGTTCTCGATTCCGCCCACGCGCTGATGGATCAGGGCGTGTTCCGCTATCACCGGCCGCCGAGGTTGTCGTCGGAACGGCAACGCGAAGGAATTCGCGAGCGTCTCGAATACGAGGAACGCTCCTACAACGACTTGTGGCGTACGCTGCCGGCCTCGCAGCAAGCGGCCAACGACAAGGGCCAGGACCCAGAGTGGAAGAAATCGCTCAATCTGCCCGAGGAAAACCTGCTCTATTTCCTGGAAAAGAACAGCCCAGTCCTGGAGCCCTGGCAGCGCGAGATCATCAGGATCGTTCGTGTCATCGCGCAATATTTTTACCCGCAACGGCAGACACAGGTGATGAACGAAGGTTGTGCCACTTTCGTGCACTATACGCTGATGAACATGCTGTTCGACCGCGGCCAGATCAGCGAAGGCGCCATGCTCGAAATCCTGCGCAATCATTCCAACGTGGTCTTCCAGCCGGCCTTCGACGATCCGCGTTTTTCAGGCATCAACCCGTATGCTCTCGGCCTCGACATGATGCAGGACATTCAGCGCATCTCGACCAAACCCACGGCCGAGGACCGCGATTGGTTCCCCGACATGGCCGGCCAGGGCAACTGGCGCGAGGTCCTGCTGGACGCCTGGGCCGAGCATCGCGACGAATCCTTCATCCGCCAGTACCTCAGCCCGGCCTTGATCCGGAAATGGCGGTTTTTTGTGCTCGGCGACGCTGCCGACCAGCCGCATTGCCTGGTCGCGTCCATCCACGATGAGCGCGGCTACGCCAAGATACGCGCCGCGCTCGCCAACAGTTATGATCTCGGCGCGAACCGGCCGGACATTCAGGTGGTGGATGTCGATCTGCTCGGCGACCGCCATTTGCGGCTGCAGCACAAGGTCAATGACGGCATCCTTCTCGAGGATGCCAGCCGCGACGCCACGCTTCGTCACATCCGCAGGCTTTGGGGTTATGAAGTCAGCCTGGCGGCCATGGATGCCGAGACCGGCGCGACGATCCACGAACGCTCGACGAGCCAGATCGCGGGATGACGGCACCCGGTCTCCCGGCGCACATCAGGCGTCGCCGGCTGGCCTGATCCTCAGCCTTGCGATCCGGTTCTTGTCGCGTTTCATGACGATGAAGCGCTTGCCGTGGAACGTAAAAGCCTGCTTCTCCTCGGGGATCGATTGCGTCTCGTGGATGACGAGGCCGGCAATGGTGGTTGCCTCCTCATCCGGCAGGTTCCAGTCGAGAGCCCGGTTGAGGTCACGGATCGGCACCGTACCGTCGACGACCACGGAGCCGTCGGCCTCCTGCTTGACGCCCTGTATGTCGACATCGTGCTCGTCGGCGATCTCGCCTACGATCTCCTCGATAATGTCCTCCAGCGTCACCAGCCCTTCGACCTCGCCATATTCGTCGACGACGACGGCGAAATGCGCCTTGCGGCGAAGGAAGGCGTTGAGCTGTTCCTGCAAGGTCGTGGTGTCGGGCACGAACCAAGGTTTCGAAGCGATCTTCATGACGTCGATCCTGGAGAAATCGTTGCCGACTTCGTTCAAGGCGCGCAGCAGATCCTTTGCATGCAGCACGCCGACGATGTTGTCGAGCGAACCTTTCCACAGCGGCATGCGGGTGTGCGGGCTTTGCAAAATCTCGCGCACCACCGCTTCCGGCGCATTGTCGGCATTGACCGAGCGCATGTTGGTGCGGTGGACCATGATGTCGGAGACTTCGAGCTCGGCGAGATCGAACAGGCCGCCGACGCGGTCGCGATCCTCGCGCACCACCTGGCCGTCGCGGCGGAAATCGTCGACCGCGCCGCGCAATTCGTCCTGGCTGGAGCGCTGCGGCTCGATGCGTGAAAGCTCGTACCCGAACATGGCAAGCAGGCGCGTGCGCACGGTAACGAGCAGCACGATGAGGATGGCAAGGACGGCGACAACGATCCAGCCGGGCTCGTTCATCTCCGGTCGCTTTCCTTTGGGTGGTTCTCCCTCAGAAACGACAGCACTTCCGATGCCGGAACATCCTTGGCAATGAAAGCCTGGCCGATGCCGCGCGTCAGGATGAAGGTCAGCGCGCCGCGCGACACCTTCTTGTCCTGGGTAATGAAGGCAAGCAGCGCCTCGGCATCAGGCAATTCGCCCGGGATGTCGGCTATCCGCCAGGGCAGGCCGACGGCGCGCAGATGCGCCTCGACGCGCGCGGCATCGTCGGGGCTGGCCAGATTGAGCCGCGACGAGAACCGGTAGGCCAGCGCCATGCCGATGGCGACCCCTTCGCCATGGACGAGGCGGCTTCCGTCATATTGGGTGGCGGCTTCCAGCGCGTGGCCGAATGTGTGGCCGAGATTGAGCAGCGCGCGGTCGCCGGTCTCGAACTCGTCACGCGCAACCACGTCGGCCTTGGCGCGGCAGGCTTCGGCAATCGCCTGCGCCCTCTCCGGCCCGCCGGCAAAAACCTGAACCCAATTCTTTTCCAGCCAGGCGAAAAATTCCGGCCGGTCGATGAGCCCGTATTTGGCGAGCTCGGCATAGCCGGCGCGGAATTCCCGGATCGGCAGCGTGTCGAGCACCCCTGTGTCGGCCAACACCAGTTTCGGCTGATGGAAGACGCCGACAAGGTTCTTGCCGCGTGGGCTGTTGATGCCGGTCTTGCCGCCGACCGAGGAATCGACCTGCGCCAGCAGCGAGGTCGGAATCTGCACGAAATTCATCCCGCGCCGCACGATGCCGGCGGCAAAGCCGGCAAGGTCGCCAATAACGCCGCCGCCGAAGGCGATGACGATGTCGCCGCGCTCCAGTTTCGCAGCCAGCACACCGTCGACCACCTCTTCGAGATGGGCAAAACTCTTGGTCTTCTCGCCGGCCGGCAGTGTGATGATGGCGGGCTGGATGCCACCCGTTTCGAGGCCTGCCTTCAGCGCACCGAGATGCGCTGCAGCGACATTGGCGTCGGTGACGACCGCGGCGCGTGTGCCCGGCAGCCGGCGCGCAATTTCCGCACCCGCGCGGGCCAACAACCCCGAGCCGATCAGAATGTCGTAGGTCCGGTCGCCAAGGCCGACTTCGACGACAACGGGTGCCTCGATGCTCACTGTTCCACCTCGCCCGTCGCAGCCGCCTGATCAATGCCGAAATGCCGGCACAGCGCGTCCACCACCTCGGTCGCGATGACTTCCTTGCGGTCGTCGCGGGTCGGCACTGTGACGTCCGATGTCGCGTAGACCGGATAGCGCTCGCCCATCAGCCGCTCCAGCACGGCGCGCGGGTCGGCGCTTTTCAGGAGCGGCCGGTTCTGTTTCTTGGCGACGCGATCCATCAGAAGGTCGAGTTCGGCCTTCAGCCACACCGAGACGCCCTGCGCTGCAATCGCCTCGCGCGTCTGCGCATTCATGAAGGCGCCGCCGCCGGTCGACAGCACCTGCGGGCCGTTTTCCAGCACGCGCAGGATGACGCGCTGCTCCAGCGCCCTGAATTCGGTCTCGCCGTAGCGCTCGAACAATTCCGGAACGGTCATGCGCGAGACGCTTTCGATCTCCTGGTCGCTGTCTATGAAGGGCAGCGCCAGCATCGTCGCCACCTTGCGGCCGATCGCCGTCTTGCCGGCGCCCATCAGTCCGACGAAGACGACGGAACGGCTGCCCAGCCTGCCGAGCAACGCGGCGTGGTTCTCGTCTGGAGGATTTGCTGGCAGCGCGTTCATCGGATGTTTCGAAGGCCCTCTTTGCCGGCGTATCGACATGAAAAGCCCGTTTGCGTCAAGCGTGGCAAGTGCCTTGAACCCGATATGGACCGGCAGGGTCTGCATCAGAAGTTGCTAACAGGCCCCAGCTTCTTCCTTGAATTGGCCGGATTGGCGTCCCATAAGGGGACAGGGTTTGGAAACGCAGAACAAGAAGACGGGCGAAAATTGATGCCGACACTGTTTCGCTTTGTCGTGGTAACGGCGATTCTGGCTGGCATTGCCTATGGTACGATGTTTGCACTGGTGATGTTCGTCGAGCCAAAGAAGGGGGAAATGAGCGTGCGCATCCCTCCGGAAAAGCTCAATCCCAAGAAAAGCTGAATGAACAGCGCGGCCCGCATCGAAGCCTTTCTGGAAATGATGAGCGCCGAGCGGGGCGCGGCCGAAAACACGCTTTCCTCCTACCGCCGCGACCTCGAGGACGCTTCCGGCGCGATCGATGGCGGGCTGGCCGGTGCCGCCGCCGCCGATATCCGCGCCTATCTCGACGACATTGCCGCCCGCGGCTTTGCCGCCACGTCGCAGGCGCGCAAACTGTCGGCGATCCGCCAGTTCTTCAAATTCCTCTACGCCGAAGGCCTGCGCGGCGATGACCCGACCGGCACGCTGGACAGTCCGAAAAAGGGCCGCCCGCTGCCCAAGACGATGAGCGAGGCCGACACCGGCCGGCTGATCGACCGTGCAGCGCTTGAGGCCGGCGATGTCTCGTCGGGCGATGGGGACAGCCTGGCATCACTGCGCCTGCATGCGCTGGTCGAGGTGCTTTACGCCACCGGCCTGCGCGTTTCCGAGCTGGTCGGCTTGCCGGTGACGGTGGCGCAACGCGACGACCGCTTCTTCATGGTGCGCGGCAAGGGCGACAAGGAGCGCATGGTGCCGCTCTCCGCCAAGGCACGCGCGGCGATGAAGACCTGGCTTGCCGCCCGCGCCAAGGTGCCAGCCTTGGCCGACAGTCCGTTCCTGTTTCCGGCCGCCTCCGACAGCGGCTATCTCTCGCGCCAGGTCTTCGCGCGTGACCTGAAAGGGCTGGCGGCAAGGGCCGGCATTGCCTCGGCGAAGATCTCGCCGCACGTGCTGCGCCATGCTTTCGCCAGCCATCTCCTGCAGAACGGCGCCGATCTGCGGACCGTGCAGCAATTGCTTGGCCATGCCGACATATCGACGACACAGATTTACACCCATGTGCTGGAAGAGCGGCTGGTGCGGCTGGTCAACGATCATCATCCGCTTGCCGACTAGGCCTCATATCGCTATGTGAGGACGACATTTCACCGCCCGGAGCCTTGGATTCAAGGGTTCCGTCAGCCACTGCCTTCCGACGTATCGGTCCGCTCACGCATGTATAATTACCTCGATTTCGAAAAGCCGGTGCAGGACCTCGAGGGCAAGATCCTCGAGCTGAAGAAGCTTGCCGAGAATGGCGAGGCGGTCGATGTCGGCGACGAGATCAACCGTCTCGAGAAGCGCTCCCGCGACGCATTGCGCGATGCCTACAAGGCGCTGACGCCTTGGCAGAAGGTGCAGGTGGCGCGCCATCCCGACAGGCCGCATTGCGTCGACTACATCAAGGGCCTGTTCACCGATTTCACGCCGCTGGCCGGCGACCGCAATTTCGGTGAGGACCAGGCGATCGTCGGCGGTTTCGCCCGTTTCCGCGGCGAACCCATTGCCATCATCGGCCAGGAAAAAGGTTCCGACACAGCCAGCCGCCTGAAGCACAATTTCGGCTCGGTTCGGCCGGAGGGCTACCGCAAGGCGGTACGGCTGATGGAACTGGCCGACCGCTTCAAGATCCCGCTCCTGACGCTGGTCGACACGGCCGGCGCCTATCCCGGAGTCAACGCCGAGGAGCGCGGCCAGGCGGAGGCTATCGCCCGTTCAACCTCGACCTGTCTCGGCCTGAAAGTACCGTCGATCTCGGTGGTCATCGGCGAAGGCGGTTCGGGCGGCGCCATTGCCATCGCCACCGCCAACCGCGTCTACATGCTCGAACACGCCATCTATTCAGTGATTTCGCCGGAAGGTGCCGCCTCGATCCTGTGGCGCGACACGACACGATCGAAGGACGCGGCGACCAACATGAAGATCACCGCGCAGGATCTTCTGGAACTGAAGATCATCGACGCCATCATCCCCGAGCCGCTCGGCGGTGCGCATCGCGGCGCCGAAACCGTGATCGCCGCGACCGGAGACCTCATCGCCAGGACGATGAAGGACTTCGCCGGCGCCAACACCGATTTCCGCGAACAGCGCCGCGAAAAATACCTGGCCATGGGCCGCAGTCTCTGACCACAGGCACCCTTGGCCGCAACAATGTGGCGGAGCGGAGCATTTTTGCCACAAAAATGCCGCTGCATTCGGCTCAATGAGACTGCCGCAGGGGGATGCGTCGGCACTTGCGGTAAGGAATTTATTAGGGTTAACGGGCTTAGGGTCCGTCGATGCGCAGTGTAGCAGCCGGGGCAGGAAACGTCCTGGCGCCAGAGAAAAGACGATATCCGTAGCCATGTTTGTCAAGCTTGCCCGCACCGGAATCCTGATCGCTGCCCTCGGCCTTGCCGGCTGCAACAATTCGTCGATGAAGGATTTTGCCCCGGAGGCCAACAAGCCGCTGCCCGACAAGATCCTCGCCGACATGAGGGCCAAGGGCATGGTCCGCACCTCGTCGGTGATGGCCCGCATCTTCAAGGAAGAAGGCAAGCTCGAGATCTGGAAGGCCAAGACCAACGGCCGCTATGACATGGTCGCCAGCTACGACATCTGCAAATGGTCGGGCAAGCTCGGGCCGAAATACACCGAAGGCGACCGCCAGGCGCCGGAAGGCTTCTACACGGTGCGCCCGGCGCAGATGAATCCGCGCTCGAACTACCATCTGTCCTTCAACATCGGCTATCCCAACGCCTATGACCGCGCCAACGGCCGCACCGGCTCCAATTTGATGGTGCACGGCGCCTGTTCGTCGTCGGGCTGCTATTCGATGACCGATGCGCAGATCGAGCAGATCTATGCCTTCGGCCGCGATGCTTTCCAGGGCGGCCAGACCGAGTTCCAGATCCAGGCGTTTCCGTTCCGCATGACCGCCGCCAACATGGCGCGCTACCGCAACGACCCGAATTACGACTTCTGGAAGATGCTCAAGGTCGGCTACGACAATTTCGAGATCACCAAGGTGCCGCCGAAGGTCGATGTCTGCGAGAAGCGTTATGTCTTCAACCAGGTAGCCGCCGACGGTCAGACATTCGATCCGACTGGCGCCTGCCCGGCGACGACGCAGCCTGATTCGCTGAAGAGCGCCTACAATTCCTACATGAGCACCTATGACGCGGCGTTCAGCGGCGCGGTCAAGGCCAGCGTGCCGGCGCCCAAGCCGACTATCGCCGGTATCAAGGAAGCCAGCATCGTCTCCGACTGGTCCAAGCGCCGCGCACGCGGCGAACGCGTACCGATCGATCCGCCGTCGCTCAACAATGACGGCTCGGTCACCGAGACGGCACGCATGGGCCGCATCGATTCGCCCGCCGGCCGCAAGATGGCGGCTCTTGATGCCGAAAAAGCTGCCAAGCAGAAGGCCGAGGAGCAGAGGCTGGCTGCCATTGAGGCGGCCAAGCAAGCCAAGGAAGCCGCCAAGGCCCAGGCTCTGGCCGAAAAGGAGGCCGAGAAGGCCGCCAAGGAGGCCCCAGTCGCCACCGCGACCATCGCGGCCCCTTCGGAAGCGGCGCCAATGGCTGAAACGCAAGCGGCGAGTGCCGACGAAAGCCGGGTGACGAAGCTGAAGAACAAGCTGCTCGGCATGTTCGGCGGTTGATATCGCCCGTGGCTGATCGCGCCGCTATTTATGACCTCAAGGGGCTGAACTGCCCCTTGCCCGTGCTCAAGGCCAAGAAGCGCCTGGCGGGGATGCAACCGGGCAGTCGGCTCTGGTTGGAGACCACCGACCCGCTCGCCGTCATCGACATTCCGGCATTCTGCTCCGAGAGCGGCCACCAGTTGATTGAAACGGCCGCGGTTTCCGGCGGCCATCGCTTCCTGGTCGAGCGCGGCGCGCCGTAATCGTTGGGGGCTACCGCCCGGCGATCGCCAGCGGATTGTTTTCCAGCGCCGCGCGGTCGGGCGTGTCAACCGACGGCCGGTCGGTGAAGGCGGCGAACAGCCTGCGGATATAATCTTCCGGCATGTCGAGCGTGATCAGCACCAGCCGCGTGCCACGCTGACCATCCGGCCAGGACGGCAATTGCACCGGCGGATGCAGGATCTTCTGCACGCCATGGATCACCAGCGGCCGCGACGGGTCTTCCCTGAGCTCGATGACGCCCTTCATGCGCAGCAGGCGCTCGCCATGGGTCGAACGCAGCAGGTCGAGGAACATCTCGATCGCCGAAAACGGCACCGGGCCGTCATGCACCAGCGAATAGGAGCGCACGCGCTGATCGTGACGATGGCCGTGGTCATGCTCGTGATCATGACCAGCATGATGGTGATGATCGTGCGCCGCTTCCTCGCCAAGCCAGCGCCGCACGTCGGCGGATTTGGTTGCCGGGTTGTAGAGGCCGCAATCAAACAGCGCCGCCACGCCTGTCTCCGCGTCGTCGGCATCGAGCAGTTCGGCGCCCGGATTGATCTGCCGCAGGCGCGCCCGCAGCATTTCCAGCTCATTGGGGTCGGTGGCCAGATCGGCTTTGCTGAGCACGATGCGGTCGGCGACGGCAACCTGCTTTACCGCCTCGACATGGGCATCGAGCGTGGCGTTGCCGTTGACGGCATCGACCAGCGTGATGACGCCGTCGAGCCGGAAGGCCTGGATCAGCGCCGGATGCGCCATGATCGACTGCAGCACCGGCGCCGGGTCGGCAAGGCCGGTGGTTTCGACGATGACGCGGGCGAGCCGGGCAATGCGGCCGGTCTGCAGCCGGTCGACCAGGTCGGCCAGCGTATCGACCAGTTCGCCGCGCACCGTGCAGCACAGGCAGCCGTCCGACAGCTGGATGATGCCGTCGGAAGACTGCTCGACCAGCAAATGGTCGATCGCCACCTCGCCGAACTCGTTGATGATCACCGCGGTGTCGGCCAGCGCCGGATCCTTGAGCAGCCGGTTGAGCAGCGTCGTCTTGCCGGCGCCGAGGAAGCCGGTCAGCACCGAGACTGGGATCGGGAAGCCGCTGCCCATTGGCTAGTTCGCAACCTTGACCGGCTGGTCGCCCTGCGCGGCGGAGCCGGCAATCTTCGGGCCGGTGCCGGCCGGTGCCGGCCTGTCGGGCCGCCAGCTCGGGATCGGCACATCGGCAAATTCCTGCGCGCCCTGGTCGAGGATGGCCTTCGGCGCCGGACCGGTGGCGCCGCCAAGGCCGACGGCAACCAGCGTCGGCACATGGTCGAGCTTTTCCTGATAGGGTGATTTCGGCACGTTCTTGGCGGCGGCCGGCGGCGCCTCGGACTGCTCCTGCGGCGTCTTCTTCTTGCAGACCTCGTCCTGCATGTCGTTGGGTGAGACCGTGTCGCCATAGGGCGCCAGCGTGGTGACGGTGGCCGAGCCGGCGACAGGCGTGTCGAACCCCTGATCGAGCAGTTTTGCCGCCGTCTCGGCGCGGGTGACCGCCGACTTCTCGCCAAGCACAACCGCGACCAGCGTGCGCCCGTTGCGCGTCGCCGAACCGATCATGTTGAAGCCGGAGGGGCAGACAAAGCCGGTCTTCATGCCATCGGCGCCGGGATAGCGGCCGATCAAGAGATTGTAGTTGGGGATCGCCTTCTTGCCGACGGCAAGGCCCTCGATCGAGAACCACGGCACATATTGCGGAAATTCGCGGCGGATCGCCATCACCAGCACGGCGAGGTCGCGCGCCGTCGTGTACTGATCCGGCGAATAGAGCCCGTTCGGATTGACGAAATGCGTGCCGTTCATGCCGAGCCGGGTCGCCTCGGCGTTCATCCGGTCGGCAAAGGCCGCCTGCGAACCGCCGACATTTTCACCGACAGCCATGGCAATGTCGTTGGCCGATTTGACCAGCATCATCTTCAGCGCATTGTCGAGCCGCATCACCGAGCCCGGCTTGAAGCCCATCTTGCTTGGCGGCTCGGCGGCGGAGTGTTTGGTCACCTTGATCGGCGAATCGAGCTGTACCTCGCCGGCCGCGATCGCCCGAAAGGTGACGTAAGCGGTCATCAGCTTGCTCAGCGACGCCGGATACCAGCGCTTGAACGCATCCTGATGCTGCAGGATCTTGCCGCTGCCGAGGTCGAACACGACCACCGGATTGGCCAGCGCCGGCCCGGCCACAACCGACAGCGCGATTGTGCCAGCCGAGAATAGTTTGAGGAAATGCCTGTACCGCATGATCAAATCCGAAATCGCCTCTTGCCGTAGTCGCCCCTGGCTCCGTAAGATTTCATTACGCGATCGCCAGCATATGGTCCGACCCTCAAAAACCGGACCCCATTGTTGCGGTGCTATTTACTCTATGTGACGCCAAGATGGCAAAGTGCCTGGCGATCACAATTGCAAGGCAGCGGCCAACACCCGCCGTCCCAACAGCGAGATGGAACCATCATGCCAATCCTGAACCGTGCCGCCGAAATGCAGGACGAAGTTGCCGGCTGGCGCCAGCATCTGCACCAGACGCCAGAACTGAACTTCGACGTCTTCAAGACCGCCGCCTTCGTCACCGAAAAGCTGAAGGCCTTCGGCTGCGACGATGTGGTCACCGGGCTCGGCAAGACCGGCGTGGTCGGCATCATCCGCGGCCGCCAGGGCGAAGGTCCCACCATCGGCCTGCGCGCCGACATGGACGCGCTGCCGCTCAACGAGATATCAGGAAAGCCCTACGCCTCGACCATCCCCGGCAAGATGCATGCCTGCGGCCATGACGGCCACACGGCGATGCTGCTGGGTGCGGCCAAATACCTCGCCGAGACGCGCAACTTCACCGGTTCGGTGGCGGTGATCTTCCAGCCGGCCGAAGAGGGCGGCGGCGGCGGCAACGAGATGGTCAAGGACGGCATGATGGAGCGTTTCGATATCTCCAGGGTATTCGGCATGCACAACATGCCGGGCCTGCCTGTCGGACAGTTCGCCATTCGCCCGGGCCCGATCATGGCGGCGACCGCCGAATTCACCATCACCGTGCGCGGCAAGGGCGGCCACGCGGCGATGCCGCACGGCACGATCGACCCGATCGTCATCACCAGCCAACTGGTCGGCGCCTTGCAGACGATCGCCTCGCGCAGCACCGATCCGGTCGAGGCCGTGGTGGTGTCGGTGACCAAGTTCCACGCCGGTGACGCCTACAACATCATCCCCGAAACCGCCGAAATCGCCGGCACCGTGCGCACCTTGCGAAAAGAAATCGCCAAGAAGTCCGAAGAGCGCATCCGCAGCATTTGCGACGGACTGGCGACCGCGTTCGGGGCCAGGATCGAGGTTGACTACCAGGCGAATTATCCCGTGACCTTCAACCACGCGGAAGAGACGGTGTTTGCCGGTGACGTCGCGATGAGTGTCGCTGGCGACGCCCATGTCCACCGCGGCATCCAGCCGGTGATGGGCGGCGAGGATTTCTCCTACATGCTCGAAGCCCGCCCCGGCGCCTTCATCTTCATCGGCAATGGCGACACCGCCGGCCTCCACAACCCGGCCTACGATTTCAATGACGAGGTCATCCCGCACGGCATGAGCTACTGGGTGAAACTGGCTGAAACCGCGCTGGCCGCCTGACAGCGGCAGCGCAAAGCCGGCCGAATTGCCTTCGGCCGGCCTCTTGGCGAAACGATCCGAAGCGGCTATGTGTCTGGCCGCGTGGTCCCGTAGCTCAGTAGGATAGAGCGGCAGATTCCTAATCTGTAGGTCACAGGTTCGATTCCTGTCGGGATCACCATGCTTTGCATCAGCTTAGCAAATTGACGTCGTACTTTTCGCGAAACAGTACGACGAATTCTAATCTCGGCGGGAATGCATCACCGAACAAGGAACGATCAGCTTCGCTACGAAGAGCGGGCACTACAATGGCCCTTTTGTCTGGCCGAAGGCTGCCTGCAGGATCATTAGGAGCTGATGGTTGACCGTGGTGCGCTGTGACCTAGCTTAAAGTTCATGATGGACAGTCCTAAGCCCGGAAATGGCGAATTGTCCGCACCGGCGAACTCTCGCGAGGTTGCTATGCAGAGGCGCAAACCGGCGTTTCAGAGCCCTGCATGCGTCCTTGGTCGGCCATTGCCCGCTACGGAATATCAACTGCGGCGATCTGTCGGCACGCGACCGGCGCCCCGCCATCCGCAACAATTCGCAAGGACCAGAAGGATCCCGAAGAAAGCGACGCTCCGAGAGCGGTAAGGCCTTGGCGAATACCAAGGCGAATGACCAGACATCGCTTTATGAACTTGGCAATACCACCAGAACGCACGGGCACGGCAATGCCAAATTATCTTGCCGAAATGTATGCAAACGACGTAAATCTGGCCATTCTGAGCGCAGTGGTGACGCTTGCATCGGTGGGCGTCTGTCTTGTGCTCCGGCGTATCCTTGCCGCGGTGCGACGGCGCCGCCTTGCAGCGTTTGACGAAGGCAGATCCGGTATCGCCGACGAGGCTTCTTGGGAATGGGAAAGCCCGTCCGGACTTGTCGCCGGGCCTGCTTCTTCCAAGGCTGCCAACCCCTTGCATGCGGTCGGCCTGAATGTTCGGGCTCAGAATTCCAACTACTCTCGGTTCGGAGTGCGAATCGAACATTTCGCCGCGACATCCGAACCCAGCGGGAGCTCGTCAGTGGTCGAGACCGGTGCTCCTGCACCGAACAGAGTGCAGTCTGGCCGGCTTGCAGCATCCATCAGCGCGATCGCGGAACGTGGGAAGCGGATTTGCGGGTCGGCACGGGACCAATTGCGCCATAAGGCTTCACCGCCAAAAATTGCTCCGTTGGCCTATGCTGCGGATCGCGGTTTGAATTTCATAGCTCAGATGGGAGATCCCGACCCGGCCATGGCGCCTGCCTCAAACCCTGTCGTTCGCAGGCCGATCGTTCTTGTATCGCGCTTGGGTCTCGCCGCCATTTGTCTGGCCGCGCCGATTGGCTATGCGATGACGAGACAAATCTGGGTCGAAAGCGCTTCCGCCATCTCGCAAACCCAAGACCAGGCCCATCGAGACCTTTCGCGCCCGCTGGGACTTCAGGCGAGTGCCGAATTGCTTGGCCCGGATCTCACGGCTAACCAGGCGCAAGCCGGGACGGATCGTGCTCAGGCTGCCGCTGCGAGACAATTGGCCGACCAGGAGCACCGGGCGGCGGAAGGCGAGCGTGCCAGGAGCGCCGCTCTGCAGGCAGCGCTCCTCGAGGCGAGCAAGCAGATCCACACGCTGAGGGCAAGCATGGCAGCTGCCGATGACGCGCGCGAGGAGCGGTTGCGCAATGAACTCGCGGCAGCCCGCACCCTTGACGCGTTGCGGCGCATTGCGGGAGAGGCCCGCACGATGCTGAGCGAGGCCGCCAGCTATGTCCTTAAGGAGATGCCCGCTGCTCATCTCGAGCAGGAGCAAGCCCAAAGGCAGGCGCGCGATTTCTCGCAAGCGCGCGTCCAAATTGAAAAGCTTGAGACCGAGGCCGCCAAGGATCGCGCCACGGCCAAGGCTTCACTGGCGCAGGCGAGCGGCATACTCGACGACGAGCGCCGGAAGACGGAGCTGCTTCGTGGCGATCTCGCCGAAGCGAAACTGGCCAATGACGCACTCATGAAGCGTACGGCTGCGGCTGAGCGCGAACGGACCGACGCGGTCACAGCGAGACAACAAGTGGAGCGGACCGCCGCTGACACGGAGCGAACGCTCGCACGAGAACGCGCTGCAGCAGCAGCGGCCGTTGAGGAGCTGAAAGAAGCTCGCATCGAGCGCCAGGCGGCTGAACTGGAGCGAGCCAAGGCAGTCTCAGCGAAAGAGCGTGCCGAGCAGGCCGCAACCGAGACGGCACAGGCTCTGGCACGGGAACGTACTACAGCCGTCATGAATCGTGAGGATCTCGACAGAGCACGCATCGAGCGCGAAGCCGCCGCCCAAGCTCTTTTGGTGCGTGTCGCTAAGCTTCAGGAGGCTCTGGACGAGCAACGCGAGGCCACTGTTTCTCTTGCCCGCGACTTGGCTGCGGCGCGCGGGGACAACGACAGGCTCAGGACCGAGCGCCGCAGCGCGCAGATCGAACCGCCCCTGAAGCCGCGTTCTGGCCGCGCGGCAGCCAGCCAGGTGAAGGCCGTCAGCAAGAAGATTGGCAAGGTTCGCAACCCTTCGCGGATGACCCGGGTGCGTTCGATCACACTTCCTTATTCGCTCTTGCCAAGACAGGTGACACCGCAGTGATTTCCGACTGCGCGGTCGCTTCCGTGGAAGGCCATTTTTGATGCCCCGCACCCCTTCGTAACGCATCCGAGGCCTGCTGCCATTTCGGCCAAAGATGAATGGCCTCTCGAATTCACCCTGCTTCATCAGCGAGAGTGTTCTGCGCGGTTCGCTAAGTCAGACCGATCACGCTGCCTGTCGCGTCCAATTCGCATTGGATCGCCGCCTGCCGCGTTTCCACGCTGCCTTGCCGCGCATAGTCGATGCTGACCTCGATGGGGGCCGAGATCGTCGCCCGACTCAACTGATGTACGAAGCCCGCGCTGGTGACGCGCACGCTGGTCGCCCCCAACGGAGCGGCGGCCGACTCGATGGCATCATGGCAGGCCCGAACGACTTTATCCGGGACGCCCGGCAGCGCCTCGGTTCGGCTGACTGTTGATTGAGTTTTGCTGTCGCTGGGGGGCTGGAGAGCGGCCGGGAGGTCGAGCGACTGTCCGCCCCTTGCGGACGCAACAGCAGTAGCGGTGGCCGTACCTACCGTCCCCGGGGCTGTCGTAGTGCCGCTTGTGCTGGTCTCGCCGTCGTCCGCCGACGAACTGGAGCCGCCAGGGTCGTCGCCAGTCCCTTTGTGCGAGCCGCCCTCGTTGCCGCCGGCGTCATGACCTCCACCGCCCCCATGGTCACCAGAACCATGGCCGCCGTTGCCATGCCCTCCGCCTTGCTGACCACCGGTTGCAGCTCCTGCGCAAACTACCGCGATCGAGCAAGCTAAGACGAAATACGCACAGGTGAATCCACGCGATTGACGCACGACGACCTCCATGGATGCGTCGGTCCAACCGTCTTTCCGCGGCGTGCAGTCAGAACGGCGCGAACCGCCGCTGCCCCGAGGCAACCTCGCGATTGCCGCGCCCCCGAAAGAACTAGGGGATCAATCCGGTGTATCAAGGATACTTGGCCGGTAAGCACCGATGAGAGATCGCTTGGCTGGCGAGTGCCGTATCATTCATGTCGAGGCCGACCGTCTGGATGACGCCACAGACGCCTTCATGACCCAATGACCGGAGTCCGAGGAGTGGCCTGGCCGAGGCCCCGGCGAATGCAGAGATCAGCGAATACGCTTACCGCGCTCAGGTCAGCGCACCTCCTCCGAGCCCATCGGCGACACCCCACGCGATGTCGGGTGGGACGGCCTCCAAAAGGCCCCCGGAGGCACGAAAAAGCTTCGCTTGAGCACTCGCCGCGATGGCGCGGCCAGACGGATCACCCCGCTTCAGCCGACCCGCACGACAAAATGCTTCGTCACCGGCTCGATGATCTTCCAGGTTCCCTTGAAATCCGCTTCCACCACGAAGGCGTCGCCGGGGCCGACCTCGACCGGCGTGCCGCCGTCCGGCGTGATGATGATGCGGCCGGCGATCATGTGCACGAACTCATAGTCGGTATAGGTGGCGTGATAGGTGCCGGGCGTCGCCCGCCAGGTGCCCGACAACACCTTGCCGTCCTCGGTCGTGTGCTGGACGGCGGTTTGCATGGTCGGCCTGCCCTCGACGACGATCCAGCCAGCCAGATCGCCTGCGTCCGCGTGTTCGACGGTGCCGAATTTGAGGATTGTCTCGCGTGTCATGTGCCGAACTCCGTTTGGGGATTGCGTGGCGCTGTTTGCCTGGCCGGTCAGATAACCGATGCACCTGCCGCGAGCAATGCCGCCGCCATACGGCCGGCACCTTGGCTGACGGTGCATCAAACAAAAACCCGCCTGTGCGGCGGGTCACTGGCGCAAATCAGCACCATAGGCAAAAATGTACCATAGCTGAGGTCACCGAGTCAAGAAAAAATTCCTATCGCGAAAAAGCTGGCGGCGCAAAAGCTGCCAGCACTGGCTGCCATAAGGCCGTTTGTTGATTTGAAGTCAGAGCCCTGCGGCGCACGCCGCGCCCTTCGGCTCTCGAAGGGCGGGTCAGGGTTTGTGCCGTGCCGAGACGAGTTCCGCCTTGCGCCTTGCCGTCTCCAGCCCGAGCCCGATGAAGGCGCGCGCGTGCTTGGCCAGCGCCATGTTGTCCGTCCACAGATTGCGCCAGATGGCGGTCTTCTTCGACAGGTGCTCATCGACGATTTCCGAAGAGAAGGATTCGAAGCTGAGATCGTCGCTGTAGCCGATCGCCGTCAGCGCATCGAAGATCGCGGCGAAATCGATATTGCCGGTGCCGAGGAAGCCGCGATGGCTTTCGCCGATATGGACATAGCCGATCTTGTCCGCGGCTTGACGGATGGCCAGCCCGACATCGGCCTCCTCGATGTTCATGTGGAACGTGTCGAGATGCAGGAAGATGTTGTCCGAGCCAGTGTCCTCGATGAAGGCCAGTCCTTGCGCGGCGGTGTTAAGCAGATTGCTTTCGAAGCGGTTGACGATCTCGAGGTTGAGCGTGACGCCGGCCGCCTTGGCTGTTTCGGCAACCTTGGCCAGAGTGCCGGCACTGCGCTGCCATTGATCGCGCGTCGGCGCCTCGACCTGCAATCCGTGGCTGGTCGAAAGAATGCCGGCGACCTTCCGGCCGCCGAGGTCACGCGTCAGCGCGATGGTGTCGTTGAGGATTTCGACGCCGCGCGCGGCAATTGCCTTGTCGGCGCTCGAAATATCGCCATCACCAGGCAATCCGATGCTGATCGCCACGCCGAGGCCAAGATCGGCGATGCGCCTCGCGAGCCCGCCGATGTCGACATTGGCGGGGTCGAGATAGGAGAATTCGATGAGATCGAAGCCGGCCTCCCTGGTGTTGGCCAGCGTGCGCTCCAGATCGGCCTGAGCCGAGCTCGCCGACCAGACGAAAGAATGGATTCCAATACGCGACATCATCGTCTCCGGTGCTGACAAGGTGCGGCCGGGTCATCCCGGCCGCACCGGCCTTGGGAAGAATTTAGCGGGCTGCGGTCCAGCCCTTGTAGTCCTTCAGGTTCTCGGCCGTGATCAGCTTCGGGTCGAGCAGAACGGTCGGCTCCGCCGGCTTCTTGCCGGCCAGCAGTTCGGCCGCCATCGTCAGTGACTGGCCGGCCATCACATAGGGATCCTGCGAGGCCGAGGCCTTGATCATCGAGGTGCCGGAAGAGAGTTCCTTCTCGATATCGGGCGCGCCGTCGACGGCGGTGAAGATGAACTCCGAACGGTTGAGCTGCTTGGCCGCGAGCTGGGCGCCGATCGCCGTCGGGTCATTGATGGCAAACACCGCATCGATCTTGTCGAAGCGGGTGAGCAGCGACTGGAACACCTTCAGGCCGCCGTCGCGCGAGCCTTCGGCATTCTGGTCGTCGGAGAGGATCTTGATGTCGGGATGCTGCGAAAGCACGTTCTTGCAGCCCTTCACCCGCTCCAGGATCGACGACGATGCCGGTCCGTTGAGGATGACGTAGTCGCCCTTGCCGCCGGTGTGGTCGACCAGGTACTGGCAGGCCTCTTCGCCGGCCTTGACGTTGTTGGTCATCACGGTGACGTCGGCGCCCGGCGCCGAAACGTCGAAGGCGGCAACGACGATACCTGCGGCCTGTGCCTTCTTCACCGCCGGCGCGATCGCCTTGGCGTCGACGGCATTGAGCATGATCACGTCGACACCGGCGGCGATGAACGAATCGACCTGCGAGACCTGCTTGTTGAGGTCATAGTCGGCCGATACCGAGGTCACCTCGACCTTCGGGTTGATCTTCTTGGCCGCGTCCTCGATGCCCTTGATGGTGGCGACGAAGAAGGGATTGCCGAGCAGGCCGACCGAGATACCGACCTTGTTGAGGTCCTTGGCCGAAGCAGGCGCGATGGCGAGCGACGCGAGTGCGACGCCGCAGAGCAGTTTGGCGATGGTCTTCATTGCTTTCCTCCGATTGCCCCGCGCCTCTCACGGTGCGTTACACAAACCGGTCGTTGACGCCGGCGACTAAGGTCAATCACGTTCTTGCTCCTGCCTGGAGCCTGTAGCGGTCGAGGGCGACCGCCACGATGATGACCAATCCCTTGATGATGTACTGCCAGATGTCCGAGACACCGGCCAAGATGAGCCCATTGGAGAGCACCGCGATGATCAGGCCGCCGATCAGCGTTCCCCAGATCGAGCCGACGCCGCCGACGAAGCTGGTGCCGCCGAGAATGACCGCGGCAATGGCGTCGAGTTCGTAGGACTGGCCCAGCTGCAAGCCGTTGGCGGCGTAGAGCCGGGCCGCCGACATGGCGCCGCCGAGGCCGGCCAGCAGGCCGGAAACGCCATAGACGAAGAGCAGCACCAGCGGCACCTTGATACCGGTCAGCCGCGCCGCTTCGGCATTGCCGCCGACGGCGTAGATCCAGGTGCCGAGCACGGTGCGCTTGAGCACCAGCCAGGACAGCACCACCACCGACAGTGCGATGATGACCAGCCACGGGATGCCGAACAGCGAACCGTTGCCGATGAAATCGAACGGCAGGTCCGAATTGAACACCGTGGTGTCCTGGCCGAGCAGGCGGGCGACACCGCGCACCGCGGTCAGCGAACCCAGCGTGACGATGAAGGGCGGCAGCTTGATGTAGGCGATGAGCAGCCCGTTGATGAGGCCGAAGCCGAGGCCGACCAGAATGGCCGCCGGCACGCCGAGCAAACCCCAGTCCGGCACCAGCGATACGATCACCGCCACCATCGCCGATGCGGCGAGGATGGCGCCGACGGACAGGTCGATACCGCCGGTGAGGATGACGAAGGTCATGCCGGCCGCCAGCACGATGTTGATCGACGACTGCTGGGTGACGATCAACAGGTTGGTCTCGGTCAGGAAGCGCGGGTTCAGGAACTGGAAGCCGGCCGCCAGCAGGATCAGCACCGGCAGCATGCCAAGGGCAGCGAAAGCCGTGCGCAACCGTCGGCTCGTGCCGGTCGCCTGGCCGACTGCGCTGATCTCGGTCGCCTTGTCGGTCATTGCTGGGCCGCTCCCGTTGCAAGTTCCATGATTTCCTCCTGGCTTAGCGGTTCGCCTTGCGATGCCGTCACCTCGCCCGATATCGTGCCGTCGCGCATCACCAGCACCCGGTCGGCGACGCCGATCACCTCGGGCAGTTCGCTGGAGATCATCAGGATGGCGATGCCCTGCTTGGCGAGATTGTCGATCAGCCGGTAGATTTCCGATTTCGCTCCGACATCGACGCCGCGGGTCGGCTCGTCGAGGATGACGACCTTCGGCTCGGTCTCGAGCAGGCGGGCGAGCAGCACCTTCTGCTGGTTGCCGCCCGACAGCGAGCCGGCATTGGCCTGCACCGAACTGGTGCGGATGGAGAGATCGGCAACGGCCTTGGAAGCACGCCTTTCGGCGGCCGCGAAGTCGCGCAAGCCGCCGGCGCGCGAATCCCGCGCCAGCACGCCCATGCTGATATTGTCGGAGATCGACATGTCGAGGAACAGGCCGAGTTCCTTGCGGTCCTCGGTCAGATAGGCGATGCCGGCATCGAGCGCCTCGCGCGGCGAGCCGATGGTTACAGGTTTGCCGTCGAGTTCCAGCGTGCCTGAAATGTGCCTGTCGGCGCCGAAGATCAGCCGCGCAAGCTCTGTGCGGCCGGAACCGACCAGACCCGCCAGCGCCAGCACCTCGCCCTTGTGCAGGTCGAACGAACAGTTTTTCAGGAGACGGCCGTCGGACATGGCGCGCACCGAGAGCGCCACCGCGCGCTTTTCATCCGGCGGCCGATGATCCTTCTTGTAGAAAGCCGACAAATCGCGGCCGACCATCATCGAGACGAGGCGCGAGGCACTGAGGTCGGCACGCTCGAGCGTGCCGACATAACCGCTGTCGCGCAGCACGCTGACGCGGTCGGCAAGCTGGTACACCTCTTCCATGCGGTGGCTGATGTAGATGATGGCGATGCCTTGCGATTTCAGCGTCGCGATGACCTCGAACAGCCGGTCGGTCTCGCGCGAGGTCAGCGACGTGGTCGGCTCGTCCATGACGATGATGCGCGCATTGGTCGATAGCGCGCGGGCGATCTCGACCAGCTGGCGCTCGCCGAGCGACAGGCTGGAGACCATGCCGCGGGCCGAAAAGGAAACGCCGAGCCGCTTGATGATCTCGCTGGCGCGCCGCGTGCACTGGTCGCGATCGACGATGCCGAAGCGTCGCGGCTCGTTGCCGAGGAAGATGTTCTGCGCCACCGTCAGATTGGGCGCCAGCGACAGCTCCTGATAGATCACCGCGACGCCGCTGGCGCGCGCCTTGATCGGATCGCCGGTCGCAGCCGGCATGCCGTCGATCAGGATCTCGCCGCCGGCATCCGGCCGATAGGCGCCTGAAAGCACTTTCATCAATGTCGACTTGCCGGCGCCGTTCTCGCCCATCAGGGCGTGCAGCTCCCCGGCATGGACGCTGAGCGAGACATCGTGCAAGGCTCGGATCGCGCCGAACGTCTTTGAGATGTGGCGCATCTCCAGCACCGGCTGACGCGCCGTCTCGGCCTGGGCAATCGCACTCATCGCGCACCTCCCACTGCCGCACCGGCGACGCCCCGGTCCATCGTGGCGTCACGCCAGTTGCTGCGATAGCCTGCCAACCCGGTGAAACGCGACGCGTGCACCGGCTCTGGAACTTCGGCGGCGAATTCGCGCCCGACGCTCTCGAAGGCGAGCGCCGCTGCACCCGTGGCGCTGCCCTCCAGCGTGGCGCCCTGCAGGAAAGCCTGGCCGGGACGCAACTGCGCCAGCAGTCCGGCCAACACACCGCCTGTGTTCAGCCCGCCATCGACGATCACCGTGTTGTTCGAATGGATGAGGTCGAGCGACAGATCGACCATCAGCGCGACGTAGAGCAGCGCCGCCGCCGCGCGTTCCTCGGCATCGGGCGTGCGCCCCACCAGCCGGCCGGACTGACTGGGCATCGGCCCACCTGGCGCGAAGCTCGGCAGCGCCATGATGCCGGCATCGATCACCCGCTGCACCACCGGACCGGCGATCTCGCCTTGCCAGCCGCCGCTGATGGTTGCGAATTCGCGTCCGCCCATGAAGCGAATGGTCGGCACCGGGCCGCCGCCGACATCGACGTTGACCAGCATGTCGCGATCCCGGTCGAGTGCGTCGAGCGGGCAATCCGGATTGAGCACGACGACCCAGGTGCCGGTCGAAACGACGGTGACCGGGCCAAGCTCCTGCCGGCGATAGGCATAGAGCGCCGCATTCGAATCATGGACGCCGTTGTGGATGGCGATCGGTCGCGCCGCAGCGCCGAGGCGGTGCTCGCCGATAACGGTGCCGGCGCGCTCGAAGCCAGGCATCCGGCCACGCCAGCCCTGCGCGTCGACCAGCGAGGAAAAGTCCTGGCTCCGCGGCGCCCACAGATGCGAATGGCAGCCGAGATAGGACACTTCCGAGACCGCCCGCCCGCCAAGGCGCCAGCTCCAGTATTGCGGATAGCCGAGGATCGATTTCGACGTAGCGAACGCGTCGGGATCGACCTCCTGCAGCCACAGCATGTGGCGGCCGTAGTTGAAGCCGAGCGGCAGCCGCGGCGAAAAGGTCTCGGAAAAGTCCGGAACGCGGCGATCGATCCGCGCGGCAATCTCGGCCGGCGGCTCTTGCTCGTAATCGAGGATCGGATGCGTCAGCGCCACTTCGTCGACCAAGGCAAAGGTGCAGCCATGGCCCGACACCATGACCCCTTCCACTCCATGACCGTCGACCGCATCGGCAACGGCGCTGAGCGCCCAATGGTGGAGCGCCGCCTCGTCGAGCACGCTGAAGACGCCTTGGCGCACCCATTTCGGCTGTGTCCGGCGCTCGTCGATGATCCGCCCGTCCTGGCCGAAGACGAACAGCTTCGAATTGGTCTTGCCGAAATCGAGGACAGCCACCTTCACTGGATGGCTCCCGAGGCTATCCGCACCATGACGCCGGCGTCTTCCAGCATGCGCGCATCGGCGTCGGAGAGACCGTCGTCGGTGACCAGCGTGCCGATGCGGGAAAGCGGCAACGCGACATTGCGCGCGTGGATCGACAGTTTGCGGCTGTCGGCCAGCACCACGATCTGGTCGGCGCAAAGGCTGAGATCGACGATCGAGCGTACCAGCAGCGGGTGCGATTCCATCACGCCTTCCTGGCCAAGGCCTTGCGCGCCGAGAAAGAATTTGGAGGCATAGAAGGGCACGGCCTGGCTGAGCGAATGGATGATGCCGGGTTCGCGATGCAGATCACCGCCCGCAACCGTCAGGCTGCAATGGCCGTGGTCGCTGAGATAGGCCGCCAGCGGCATCGAGTTGGTGTAGAGGCGGATGTTGCGCTCGGCGAGCTTGACGCCCAGATGGAAGCAGGTCGAGCCGCCATGCACGATGACGGCGTCGCCGTCGCGCACCATGGTCGCCGCGAGAGCGGCGATCTGCCGCTTGGCCTCGACCGCAAGGTCGCGGTTCTCGTCGTAAGGCCTGGCGTAGGCAACACCGGCCTGGGAAGCGCCGTCGAGCGCCGAGATGCCGCCATAGACCTTCCGCGCTTCGCCGGCCTCGTCGATCCTGTCGATATCGCGCCTGACCGTCGCGGCTGAAACGCCAAGCCGCTCCTGCAACTCGCGCACCGAAGCGAACGGACGATCCCGCAACAGTTCGACGATCTGACGCTGACGGCCGGAGTCGCTCAATTCTTTCCTCCCGGATGCCATTTTCCATGGCAATTGGCGTAACTTACTCAACATTAGTCGGATTGCAAGCGTGTTTGATGACAGTAGATCACTATTGACGTAGATCACTCGTTTCTGCGATATCAGCGCCAATTCGATCCCGGCAACGGGATTTCGCGCAGGACACGGCCGAGCCGTTGGAGGAAAAGCGCCATGGCGACCCAAGCTGACGCGCAGGAACTGGCGGCCTTGCGGGCGCTTTCGGCCAGCATCGGGCGGAGCCCGCATCTCACCCAGGCGGCAGGCGGCAACACCTCGCTGAAAGCCGGCGACACGCTGTGGATCAAGGCCTCCGGCACCTGGCTGAAAGACGCGCTCGTCGATGACATCATGGTGCCAGTGGCGATGGCGCCGCTGCTGAAAGCCGTCGAACAGCGCGATCGCGCCGCCGACCAGCCGCAGGGTTTCACCATTGCAGCGCTCAACCCGCGCGGCCTGCGGCCATCGATCGAGACCACGGTGCACGCTTTGATGCCGCAGCGCGTCGTTCTGCATGTCCATTGCGTCGACACCATCTCGCTTGCCGTGCAGGCCGATGGCGAGGCCGAGGTCGCCAAGCGGCTCGATGGCATCGAATGGGCCTATGTGCCCTATTTCCGGCCCGGCCTGCCGCTTGCACGCGGCATTGCCGAAAAACTGCGGCCTGGTGTCGACGTGCTGATCCTTGGCAATCACGGGCTGGTCGTCGCTGCCGAAACCGTCGCCGGGGCGGAGCTTCTGCTGCGCCGTATCAGGTCATTGCTGGCCCGGCCGGCGCGCGCGACCGCCGCACCCGACCTCGACGCCTTGGCCGCGCTTGCCGGCGACAGCGGCTACAGATTGCCGGCCGATGTCGAAGCGCATGCGGTTGCGCTCGACGCTGAGAGCCGCCGCATGGCGCAGGCCGGCAGCCTCTATCCGGACCACGTCATCTTCCTCGGCCAGGGCTCCGTCGTGGCGAAGCCAGGCGAGGCCGTGGCAGATGTCGTTGCACGACTGGGCACGTCGCCTGCGGCGATCCTGTTTCCCGGCGCAGGCGTGCTGATGCGCGGCGACGCCAGTGCCGGCGCCGATGCCATGCAACGCTGCCTCGCCGACGTGACGGCGCGCATCGATATCGCCGCGCGGCTGAACTATCTCACCGCTTCCGAGAATGACGAGTTGGTCAACTGGGACGCCGAGCAATATCGCCAGAAGCTCAACGCGGCTGGCGGCTAGCATGGACATGATGCCACTTGTCATCGGCATCGACATTGGCACATCAGGTGCGCGCGCCGTCGCCATGCGCCGTGATTTTTCCATAGCCGGGCATTCGGCCGTTCCACTCGACAGGTTTGGCCGCGATGGCCGAGCCCCCACGGCGTGGTGGCAAGCGGTCAAGGCGGCGCTGACGGAGCTGCTTTCCGGCATCGACCGCACGGCGGTCCGCGCCATCGCCGTCGACGGCACCTCCGGCACGCTGCTGCCGGTCGACGCCGCCGGGCTGCCGCTGGCCGAACCGCTGATGTACAACGACAAGGTCGATGACGACGGCCTCCTGGCCGCGATCGCCCGCACCGCGCCGGCTGCAAGTGCAGCGCATGGAGCGACATCCGGCCTCGCCAAGGCCCTGCGCTTCCAGCATCTACCGGGCATTGCGGCAGTGCTGCATCAGGCCGACTGGATTGCCGGAAACTTCTCCGGCCGCTTCGACGTCAGCGACGAGAACAATGCCCTGAAGACAGGTTATGATGTCGAGGCCCGCCGCTGGCCGGAATGGATCGCGGCGACCGGAATGCGCATGGAGTTGCTGCCGCGCGTGGTCGTGCCGGGCGAGGTCACGGGCGCCCTCACCGCGGAAGCCGGGGAACTGTTCGGCTTGCCGCGCGATGTGGCCGTCGTCGCCGGCACCACGGATGGCTGCGCCTCGTTCCTGGCGACCGGTGCCGCCGCGATCGGCGACGGGGTCACTGCGCTGGGATCCTCGCTGACCATCAAGATCCTGTCCGACCGGCCGATTTCGGCGCCGCGCTTCGGCATCTACAGCCACCGGCTCGGCAACGCCTGGCTGGCGGGCGGTGCCTCGAACTCAGGCGGCAAGGTGCTGGCCCAGCACTTTCCGCTCGCCCGTATCATCGAACTCAGCGCGACAATCGACCCGGAGACGGGCACCGGCCTCGATTACTATCCGCTTCCCGCCACGGGCGAACGGTTTCCGATCGCCGATCCGGCGCTGCCGCCTCGCCTTGCGCCGCGGCCGGCGGACGACGCCGATTATCTGAAAGCGATGTTCGAAGGCATCGCCGCGATCGAAGCGCTCGGCTATGACAGGCTTGCCGAACTCGGCGCGCCCACGCTGATATCGGTCAGGAGCGTCGGAGGCGGGGCAGCGAACCCGGCCTGGACGGCAATCCGGCGTCGCAGGCTCGGCGTCGATTTCCTGCCCGCGCTTTCCGACGAGGCCGCCGCCGGCACGGCGCGGCTGGCGCTGATGGGTGCAAGCCGGGCAGGACTCCTATGAGCGCGAAAACGATCGAACGTCTCGACGGCCTCGGGCCGCTGGCGGAGCGCTATAATGTGTTCCTGCTCGACCAGTTCGGCGTGCTGCACGACGGCACGCGGCCCTATCCAGGCGCGGTGGCAGCGCTATCGGCGCTGAAACGCGCCGGCAAGACCGTGGTGCTGGTTTCGAACTCCGGCAGGCGGGCTCAACCCAATGAAAGCCGGCTCATGAAACTCGGCTTCGAACCGGGAAGCTGGGATCATTTCGTTTCTTCCGGCGAGGTGGCGTGGCGATCCTTTGGGGAGATGGCGGCGTCGGGAAAGCTGCGCCCGGGGACAAAATGCCTGCTGATCAGCCGCGACAATGACCGCTCCGCGATCGAAGGCCTGCCATTTGCGCTGACCGGGTCCGGCGATGAGGCCGAGCTGGTGCTGATCGCGGCCAGCGAGGGTGACCGCTTTGACTTTGACCATTATCGCAGGCTGTTCGCGCCGGCGGCGGAGCGGCGGGTGCCGTGTTTCTGCACCAATCCCGACATCATCATGCTGACGGCCGTTGGCCCTCGTTTCGGCTCCGGCCGGTTGGCCGATCTCTACGAAAGCCTGGGCGGCAGCGTTACCCGCATCGGCAAGCCCGACACGGCGATTTTCGACGCCGCGCTGGCGCTGGCCGGCGAGCCGGACCGTGGCACCGTGGTCTGCGTCGGCGACAGCGTCGAACACGACATATCGGGGGGAAACAGCACCGGCATCGCCACCGCGCTGGTGCTGAGCGGAATACTGGCGGACACACCGGATCTCGCCGCTGTTTTCGACGAACAGCAGGCCTGGCCGGACTACATCATGGACAGCTTCAGCTTCCGCTGACCGCTTCCAGCATGCGCCGCGCGCTCTCCTCGTCGGTGATCAGGATGGTTGGGGCGATGAGGGTCATGGCGCCGAGCAGCGCTTCGGTTTTCTCCTCGCCACCGGAGGTGAGGATGCGGATCGGCGCCTTGCGCAGACGGTCGACATCCACCGACATCACGTGGCTGTTGACGGGATGGTCGACCAGATCGCCGTTGCGGTCGAAGAAATGGAACAGGAGGTCACCCACGGCGCCACGCGCAAGCAGGGCCTCCCGATCCGCCTCCTTGAGGAAGCCACCACGAGAGAAGGTGGTGGCCGAGGCGATCCCGCCGACGCTCAGCAGAACGGCATCGAGCACGTCGGCCATTTCGAAAATCTCCTGCAGGCCGCAGCGCTCGATCAGGGCGATCTTGGTCTCGACGCTGTCGACCACGGCTGGTGTCGGCATCAGATAGCCGTCGCCCTGGAATATCTGAGCGAAGCGCCAGGCGAACTCGGCTGGGTTGACCCGGCGCACGACGCCGACACCGCCAAGCAGCGAAATCACCTTGAAGTCGGTGAGCGACTTGGCGCTGATGAAAGGCAGGCTCGAGAACAGCGTCTGCCCCCAGCCGACACCGACCCGCATGCCGGACTTCATCGTGTCCGACAGGAAGCTGCCGGTTTTGGCGCTGATCGCTGGTATGGGATCGGCATCGGCTGCCGAAAGCGGCGCCACCAGAGCCTGCTGCAGCCCGAACGTCTTCTCCAACGCGCGTTCAAGCCGCACGATTTCCGACAATTCGCTCTCGATGGTGATCTTCACTTCGTTGCGCGCCCGGGCATCCGCCAGCATGCGCACGATGGTGACGCGACCGACGCCGAGCACGTCGGCGATCTCGTTCTGCGTCATCTGTTCGACGAAATACATCCAGGCGGCGCGAATCCTGAGGCGATCCGTCCGGCTTTCGCTGGCGACCAGCTCGGTTGCCTCGCCTCGACCGTCTTCGCTTTCGCCCTGTCGTCGTCTGCCCAAGTCTGTCTCTCCCCCTGCGGCGACGGACGAGGGCGCCGCCGCCGATTCTGCATGCTGGTCTAGTATCGCCTATTGATCTACCTATCGATAGGAACAATGTAGAGAGTGGCGGCTGCCCGGTCGGCTATCCGCAGCAAATTTCAAGGCGATCCGCGATGCTCCGACAAATCTCCGAAGATGTCCGCGTCAATCTGAAGGACCGGCTGCGGGAAGTCCGCGAAATCATCCGCCAGAGCCGCCATGACGGCAGCGGCGATGCCAGTATCCTGCGCGAAGCAACCAGCCATCTGCCGCCGTTTCCAGGCAAGGGCATCGAAGGCCTGCTCAGCCATGCCGCGAGTGCCGTCGACGAAGCACTGTCGATCGCCGAAGCTTTCGTCCCGCATGAGCGCCCGATCAAGGTGGACGGCACCACGGTGAAGGGCCTCGGCACCTATTTCCCGGTCGGCAACGAGGATCGCCAACTGGACGCCGAGCGCCTGTTCCGGCGCGATATGTATTATCTGACCAAAGCGGTGCTTGCCGGCCTGAACGTCGACAATGCCCGCATCCACGAAGCCGATTTCGCGGCCGTCCATGCCACGATGCGCAAGCGGCATGGCGATCTCCTGGCCGCATTGGCCGCGCCGGGTGCCGGACTGCAGGCAATCGCGGCCACCTGCTCGGCGCTGCTGGTCGAGTGCCTCAATCAGCCTCCCGTTCGCTTTGCCGAGACCGTGCCGGGAACGCCGGCGGGCGGCCGGGCGCTCGACATAAGCTGCCTGGCGCCGCTCGCTTTGGCCTGCGGCCTGGCGACCACCGGCAGGGACGGCGCGCCGGAGCCGGATATGCTGGAGATCGCGATCCTGGCGGCGGATATTCGCCACGATCGCATCGTTCAGGCTTGCGCCAAGGCAAACCCGATCGCTGAGCTGACACCGGTCTTCGCCACCTTGCTTGCCCATCTGCCGTAGTCAGCCGGCCTGGGCTAGCCTTCGGCGGCCATGGCCATGATCGCTTTCTTGGCGCGCTGGATCGAAGCCGGGCTCATCGAGAGTTCGGTCAGCCCCATCTTCACGAAGGTCGCAATCAGATCCGGACGGCCGGCCGCCTCACCGCACATGCCGACCATGATACCGGCGGCGACGCCGGCTTTTGCCGTCATTTCGATCGCCGATATGACGGCCGGATTGGTGACATCGTTGAGCTTGGCGACGGTCGGATTGAGCCGGTCGGCGGCCATGATGTGCTGGGTCAGATCGTTGGTGCCGATCGAGAAGAAAGCGACCTCCTTGGCCAGCGCCGGGGCGATCAGCACGGCGGCCGGGGTCTCGATCATGACGCCGAGATCGAATGATGCGTGCGGCACGCCTTCGGCTTTCAGCTCGGCCGTGCATTCGTCGACCAGCACGCGCGTCTGCCTGACCTCCGAGAGGTCGGACACCATCGGCAGCATCACCTTGATGTTGCCGTGCACGGCTGCGCGCAGCAGCGCCCGCAACTGGTGCTTGAAGATGTCGGGCCGGTCGAGACACATGCGGATGCCGCGCCAGCCGAGGAAGGGGTTTTCCTCGTCGGGAAATTCGATGCCGGCAATCGGCTTGTCACCGCCAATGTCGAGCGTGCGCACAATGACCGGATAAGGCGCAAAAGCCTTGGCCAGCGCCGCATAGGTCTCGGCCTGCATGTCTTCCGAGGGCAGATGCATATGGCGCATGAACAAAAGCTCGGTGCGGAACAGGCCGATGCCCATGGCACCAGCCTCTTGCGCCGCTTCGATTTCCTCGAGTGAGCCGATATTGGCCGCCACCTCGATGATCCTGCCGTCGGCGAGCTTCGGCGTCACCGTCTTGAAGATGGTCAGCCCGGCGCGCTCCTTTGCCGCCGCTTCGACGCGGCCGGCGAAATCGGCACGGGTCGCCTCGTCGGGGTCGATGATCACATGGCCGGCATTGCCGTCGAGCGCGACGTCTCGCGCGGTACGCAAGGCATTGACCTGGTCGCCGAGGCCGAGCACGGCCGGAATGCCGTGCGAGCGCGCGATGATGGCGATGTGCGAGGTGGCGCCGCCATGACCGCACACCACGCCGCCGATACGCTTCAGCGGCGCGCGTGCCAGATCCCAGGCGCCGATGTCGTCGGCGATCAGGATAGCGCCTTCGGGGATGTTTTCGAGGCTGACATCGTCTTGGCCCAGCAACACCAGGCAAATCTGCCGCCCAACGGCGTGGACATCATCCGCCCGCGCGTTGAGATAGTGATCGTCGACGGCGCTGAATTCGGCGGCAATGGTGGAGGCGGCGGTGATGACGGCGGAAACCGCGTCGTTGCCGCCCTTGATCAGGCCCTCGGCCTCACCAGTCAGGCTGTCGTCGGCGGCGATATCGCGCAGCGCGGCGACGATGCCGCGGTCTCCAGCCGACAGGCTGTCCTGCGCCAACGCATGATCCATGCGGGCCTGGACCGCGCCGACAGCCGTGCGGAACCGGTCGATCTCGCCTTCTATCTCCTCGGCCCGCAACATCCGGCCCTGTCCAGCGATATCGGGTGGGAAATGCGCAAAGGCCGGGCCGACGGCGAAACCTTCGCTGGCGGCCACGCCATGCAAGCGGTTTGCCCCGCCAGGTGCCGCCGGCACGGATCCCGGCGCGGGTGCCGCTTCCTGCCCGGCATCGTTGGCCGGGCTCTGCGCTTCCGCCTCGTCATCGAGGCCAGCCCGCGGATTCTCGAGATAGCCGATCAGCGCCTCGAGCGCCTCGATGGCATCGGCACCATTCGCCCGCACCGTGACTTCCTGGTTCTCCTTGACCGCCAGCAGCATCAGCTTGACCGAACTCTTGGCGCTGACCGCCTTGCCGTCCTTGACCAGTTCGACGTCGGATTCGAAGCCCTTGGCGAGCTTCACGAACCGCGTCGCGGGACGGGCGTGCAAACCTTCATGCACTCTGACGATGGTCGAGCGTTCCATGGCAAATACTCTGGTTTTGGGCGCCGCTCCCAACATGGGCCGCGGCGCGAATGCTGTCAGGCGGCGATGGTGATGATCGCGCCGGTCTTCAGGGCGGCCACGAGCGCTTGCGGATCGACTTGCGACGCACAGATCTCGCCCGGTCTCTCGGCCTCGGTAGCGCCGTTGAACGAAATGACGACATGGCCCATTTCCAGCACCTTGCTCCACGCGCTGGAGCCGACCGCTGTGATAACAGCGGCAACCGGGCCGAGGGTGATCGAAGCGCCCTTGGCGGGCGCTCCGTCACTTGGTCCCTGCTCCGCCTTGTGGAGCACCGAAACCTCGGCAAGCTCCGGCGGCGAGCCATCCGCAAACAGGATGACCACGCCCCCTTCGGCAAGGTCCGCCACTTCGGGGCCGATGGCAGTGACCCGTGTTCTCAAAAGAACCGTCATATGGCGAACCTCATTTTCTCAACTTTCCCTAGAGCGGTGAACCGCTCTATCTCTTTGTTTTGACGCAGTTTCCAAGGGAAAGCATTGTGCGCTTTTCCCGGAATTGCCTTAGAACACGATCAGGCTGACGACCCAGGCGATCAGCACCGAGACCGGACCCATGATCTGGCGGCTGATGAGCACCGCCGGAACGCCGATTTCGATCGTCTTAGGCTTGGCCTCGCCGAGCGCCAGGCCGACGGGGACGAAGTCGCAGCCCACCTGGGTATTGTAGGCAAACAGCGCCGGCAGTGCCATTGCCGGCGAAATCGTGCCGTTGGCGATCTGCGGGCCGATGATGGCGACGCCGATGACCTGCGCGATGACAGCGCCTGGCCCGAGGATGGGCGACAGGAACGGCAGGCCGCAGATCGCCGAGATGATCAGCAGGCCGACGATGTTGTTGGCCAGCGGACCCATCGGCTGCGCCAGCACATCGCCGATGCCGGTATACAGGATCAGACCGATGAGCATGGTCACGAAGGCCATGAACGGCAGCACGTTGCGGATGACCTGGTCGATGGTGCGGCGGCCGGCATTGAAGAAGATGCCGACGATACGTCCCATGACGCGGCCGATCGTGCTGATGAGGCCGATCAGCCCACCTTCGCTCGGCAGCGGCTGTGGTGCCGCGGTCGCATTGTTGTTTGAACTCATCGCTGCTGCTCCCCCTGCAGTCGTGATCGTTTCGGATCCGTCCGCCATTGTGATGTTGGCCGGCTTCACGCCCGAAACGTAGATGTCCTCGGTGATGAACTGGGCCAGCGGCCCGGATTGACCGACCGGCGTCAGATTGACGGTCGGGATACGTTTGCGCGGATAGACGCCGCATCGTGCGGTGCCGCCGCAATCGACGACGACAACCGCCATCTCGCTTTCGATCGGCGGTGCCCTGAAGCCGTCGACGGCCTCGGCGCCGGTCATGTCGGCGATGAGCTGCGCCACCGGGTGAATGCCACCACCGGTGACGGAAACCACCTTGCTGCGCTGTTCAGTCGGCTCGATGATGAGCGGGCCACCCCAGCCGGTTTTGCCCTGGGAGATTTTTACGGCTTTATATGTCTTGGCCATGATGTCCTCCCCGCCCTTACAGCTCGACGCCTTGGCGGCGTGCCATGATCGCGGTGATGCGTTCGGTCAGCATGCCCTTGAGCAGGATGACGACGAGGCCGACGATGGCGTACCAGATCGCCACCTTGACGTGGTAGCCGGCGACGACGACGCCCTTCTTTTCCAGCTCCAGCAGCGCGACGAGAATGCCACCCCAGACGAAATACTCGCCGGGATTGATGTGCGGGAACAGGCCGAGCGGCGGGTGCACATAGGACACGGCCGCGTCATAGAAGGCTGGCTTGTGCTTTTCTTCCAGGAACGATCCGAACGTATAGGCCATCGGATTGGTGAGGAAGAACACCGCCAGCAGCGGCAAAAGCGTGTAGCGCGTCAGCGCGATCCGGCCGGCGCCGCGCGCCAGGCCATGCACGCGCTCTTCACCGACCAGTTCGGTGACGGCATAGAAGGCCGTCATCAGCACGACCAGCGTCGGAATGATGCCGGTGACGAAGCCGGCGAAGACCTCGCCGCCCTTCTGGAAGATGCCGATGAAGTACTTGCCGATGGCGGTCAGCCAGCCGAGCTGCTCTTCCTGCTGGACGTCCTTCAGCTTTTCCTTGAACTGATCGACGGTGATCGGTCCGCTGTCCGCTTGTGCGAGGACAACGAGATGGTCGGAGGCATGCTCGACAGCGAGCTTGCCATGCAATGCGGCATCCGAAACCATGGCACCTGCGACATGCAGATTGTGCACGGCCATGTCGGCATGCTGCGCCAACAACGAAAATACAGACATTTCTCCTCCTTATGCCACCCGCCGGTTGATCCCAGTCGGTGCGCGGCGTCCTCTATCCCTTTGATTTAGAGCCCGAAATCATCCGGCTCTAAGCCCTTGCTACGTTCAAACCGGACAGGCCCGGCTTCTTCCCCGGCTCCGACCGTGTCTTGTCGATCTGCTCGATCGCCCGTTTCACGGCCTCGGCCACACCGGGTTCCCCCTCCCCCATGATTGCAGGGTTGGACCGGAGTCGATCGAGGGGGCCACCCTCGAATTCTTCATGTCTCTTGAACTTGGTGAAGACGGAACGGCCGCTCATCACCATCAGGCGGCGCACGACCAGATCGGGCGTCACCACCACGAGCGCGATGGTGCCCTTGGCCAACCGGCCGCGAAAATTGCCGGCTCCGACGAAGCCGTCCTTGTACTGGTCGGTGACGCCCCTGAAGACATCCGAATAATGCCGCATCTGCAGCCAGACGCCGAGCGACTGCAGCGCCCACACGATAACCAGCAGAAGCAGTCCCCACTGCCAAATCGCCATTCGGTTCTCCTCCCGAAGCCTCAGTTGAATCGCACCTTGGACCGGCGCGTGACAACAGCAAAGTGAGAACATTTGTTTCCGAGAATGTCAATATGTATGATATTGGCCTCTGAAGCGGTCATCCACAGGGCCGCTGACAGATTTCGGCGGCGGCGCGCTTGTGCTAGGCTGACCGGGAAACAGGATACGAGGAAACATGGACCTGCCCTTCAGGGACGAACTGGCCTTGATGCCCGATCTTCGCCATCGGCTGCGGCAGTTGCGCTGGTTCCGCGCCACCTTTCGCGGCAGCGCCAAGGTGGTCTCGGACACGTTCGGCGTGCGCTTCGAGATCGACGAGGCCAAGCTCACCAGGGCCTTTCTCGACTGGGTCGAGATCATGGAGGCGCAGAAGCGCTTCGCCGCGATCGACCGCGCCGACTTCATCGTCTTTGCCGCCGGCCTCGTGCTGCGTGAGCTGATAAAACAGGCGCCGGCCAGGGAAATCTCCGGCCTCACGCAGCTGATCGAGACGGAAACGAACGCCGGCACGCTGGAAATCGTCCGCTTCTGGCCGGAGGGTTTCCTCTACACCAACTACTGCGTCTCGGTGATTTCGGCGATCCACGAGCAGGAATTCGGCACGGCACCCGGCATCGACAAATGCGCCGACGATTTGCGCACCTGGTGGTCCTATCGCGAGAATGTGACCGAGATGCCGGCCTATGCGGTGGCTTTCCTCGACCGCTTTCTCGGCGCCGAACCGAACTGGATCACCCCGGATCGCGCGCAGTCCCGGCAAGCCATGCAACGGGCGCTCGGGTCTTCCCGTGCGAGCGATGCGTTGCGCCAGCTTTGAGCCCGCTCTTCGCGTCCCCAAAAACGCACGTGCTATTGAACATTTGACTTTTTGCCGATAGCGATGTGCGAAAATTGACTCGAGAGGGAAACGCGTGGCGCGACCAAGGCCTATTATTTTCGATTGCGACGGCGTTCTTGTCGACAGCGAGCCTCTGGCCGCCCGCGCCTATGAGCGCGTCTACGAAAAGCACGGCATGCCCGGCGTCAACACCAGCATCATCGCCCAATGCATCGGCATGAAGCAGTCCGATATCATCGCCAGAATCAAAGATTTGACCGGCCACCAGTTTCCGGCGGCGGCGGACGGCGACATCTGGGCCGAGACCAAGGTGCTGTTCTCGCAGGAATTGAAGCCGACACCGGGAATCACTGCCTTTCTGGAGGCGCTTGCAGGCGACCGCTGTGTCGCCTCGTCCTCCTCCGTCGAGCGCATAAACCACAGCCTTGCGGTGACCGGGCTGGCGCGTTTCTTCGGCGATGCGATCTACAGTTCCTCGATGGTCAAGAACGGCAAGCCCGCGCCGGACATCTTCCTCTTCGCGGCGGACAAGATCGGCGCCAATCCCGGTGACTGCATCGTCATCGAGGACTCGCCCTTCGGCATCCAGGGCGCGATCGCCGCCGGCATGACGGCGATCGGCTACACCGGTGGCGGCCATACCTATGCCGAGCACGCCGCGCGGCTGACGGCTGCCGGTGCCGATTTCGTCTGCGCCGACTGGCAAGAAGTTAGCCGGCAATTGGCTAGATTTGGTGTGCCGGCCTAGTTTAGACGATATTTTGTGAATCCACGGCTGGCCCATTCGCCAGGCGGCACGAGTGAGCCCACACGGAAGTTGAAGGACAGGACCCTCGTCGCATCGGCGTCGACTTCGCATCGGAAATTTAGGTTGTACCAAGCGTTTCTGGTGCTGAAGGCGGCCTGCGGAGGATTGAGAACATTGCCTTTGTCCAGCGTAATGGTTGGCACCCATTTGACCGTATAGTCGGCACTTTGCAGTTCCCGGCTCAGAACGTTGCCGCAAAGGGTGGCCACCCGCTGACCGCGCGGCACATTCTCCATGGAGCTTGTAGCGAACGCATTGCCGGTTGCCCCTTGCGAGTAAAGCTTTCTGACGCCCGGAAGGCCGGAATAGATTGGTGATCCTGCAACGTCGTCGTTGGTGGGATTTGACCTTCCAGCATTCCCGATCGGCGCTTTGAAAGCTCTTGCGGGTTTGAACGTCATTGTCTTGGCAGGTTTGGACTTTGCCTTTCCAGTCGAAGCTGGAGGCGCCGGCTTGTCACCGGTCTCAGCCGTCAATGGCTTTGGCGTCACGACGGCTTGCTTTTCGTCAGGTTGCGGTGCGAGTTCTTGTTTGTCCGGCTGCTGTTTGTCGGTGTCCTCGGTCGCCTGCTTTTCCTCGCCTTGCGCGGGCTTTTCGTCCGGCGCAACGGTGGCCGGCTTCTCGTCAGGCTTGCTGGGGTCTGCCTTCTGCTGTGGCGTTGCAGCCGGGGCGGGCTCCGTCGGCGCGGGTGTCGGCGCGACAGGCGGCTTTGCAGCCTCATCCTTGGCCGGCGACGGCGTGTTGGGTTTAGCGCTGCTTCCGTCGAGCGATTTCTCCGGCCCGGTATCTTTCTGGCCGTACTGGAAAACGCGCTTCAGAACCTGGTCGTCTGGCGGTTTCGGCGGCGGCGGCTTTTGTTCAGGCGGCTTTTCAGCCTTCTTTTCAGGTGTCGGTTCCGGCGGCTTTGGAGCAGGTTTCGGCTTGGGCTTCTCGGGCGGCGGCACGATCGCGACATTGACGGGCTGTTCCTGCTGAACCGGCTGCTGCTCGGGTCTCGGCAGGCCATAGATCAGAAACGCTGCGATGAGCGCATGCAGGATCAGCGATGCGGGCAAAGCCCACAGCAAATGCCGCCGCCGTTCTCCTGTTTCGCCCTTCATCCGCACCGATGTGGAATGAAATAGCGGCGGCTTCAAGCATAGGTAGTGGATTGGCTTGATTTAACCGCTGACAGGTTGGTGATCGGATGACGACGCGCAGACCTCAGGTCAGCCAGTTTGCCGCTGGCGCGGGATCCCGTCCAGAAACCGTTCGTCCAGCCGCGTCTCGCCAAGCCAGTTCAGCCGGTTGATGCTGATGAAGCCGGCATCGATCGCGTCGTTCTCGTCGCCCGGCTGGCTGTCGTGAGCCCGCCCGCGCGGCACGGTGATGACCGTGCGGTCGCCGTCGCTCTCCACGATCTCGGCCTTGCGGGCGATCTTGTCGCGACCGATGCGCGGCTGGCGGATTTCGGCCGGCAGCGAGGTCGGCAGGTTGATGCTCAGCCAATGACCCTCAGCGGCCCAGTCGGCGCGCGATTGCCACAGGGACACGATCAGCGCGCCAAGCCATTGGTCGTCGCCATCGGTGAAATCAGGATTTTTCACGCGTGAGAAGCCAATGGCCGGAACGCCCCAGAAAGTGGCCTCCCGCGCAATGCCGAGCGTGCCGGAATAGGCAAGGTCCTCGGCAACGTTGCGGCCATCGTTGACACCCGACAGCACCAGATCTGGCTTCTTCGTATCGGCGAACAACCAGGTCATGGCGCTTACCACGCAATCGGCCGGGGTGCCGGAACAGGCGTACCAGTTCGGTTTGAGGCGCCGCATGGTCAACGGCCTGGCAATCGTCAATGACGAGCCGGCGGCGGTGCGCTTGCCGTCGGGCGCGACCACCCAGACATCGCCGCTCAACGCGCTGGCGGCCGCGACCAGACGGGCAAGCCCCGACGCTTCGATGCCGTCATCGTTGCAGATCAGAATTCTCATCGTTTTCTTGCCTCCGACACCACTATGCGCTGGCCGGTGCGGCACTGCGTGCGCAGCGACGGGATGTGGGTTTGCAGGTCGCCGAGAAGGTCCGGCGTGCAGGAATGGCCGAGTGCCGCGGGACGGCCGGCCTTCTCCCAGATATCGACATTGCCCGACAGCGTCGGATGGGTCGGCATGCGTACCCAGTCCGCCCGGCCGGCCTTGTGCAACAGATCGCCCGGCGAACCTGACGGCAGATGCCCGGTAAGCAGCACCGGAAAACCGGAATGGTCGGCACGCGGCAAGAGGCGCGACGATGGGCCGGCTTCACCCATGCCGTCATCCGCCAGCAGCGGATTGGACGGCAGGGGATCGGCATCGGTCCAGTCGGCTGCGTCTTGCAGGCGGCGGCGCAGCAACGTTGAAACGCCCGGCAACAGGGCTGCCGTGGCGCCGATCTGCGCTTCCAGGGACGAGCGCATGCCGGCATGGATGGCGAACGGCCCTGGCAAGGCCGCGATCAGCTCCAGCGAGCGACCAGAGAGCGGCGTCGGCAAAAGACACCCGTCCGAATGCCTCGCAACCCATTGCGAGATTTCGAGCGCCCGCGCCGCCCCCGGCACCGGATCGGCGCCATAGGAAGCATCGAGGACAAGCAGGTCGCAGTGCGGGATGGTGTCCATGACGAAGACATTGCTGTCCGGCACCACATCGGCGGAATAGGCGACGCGGCTCTCGCCATCGTCGACGGCAAACCACACGCCGCCCACGACATGTCCGGAGCGTCCCGTCCGGATCGTAAGATTGCCGCTGTTCAACGTGTCGCCGGGTTCGAACAATTCGATGCGATCTTCGGGAAAAGGAAACCGCCTGAAATCCTCGGGCTCAGCATAGCCGGCGAGCGTGGCAGGCGCCTCGTCGCGGGTCTCGGCGGTCATGAAGATCGGACCGGCATAACCCCGCGACAGCAGCCAGCTCAGCGCGCCGACATGATCCTCATGCGCATGCGAGACGAACAGCGCATCGATGTCGGCGACCGAGCCGTTCAGCGCCGGATAGTAGTCCGCCCCCGAGGCGCCGACCTTGATGCCGACGTCGAGCAGGATGCGATCCTTGCCGCTGCTGACAGCAAGGCTGGTGCGGCCCTTTTCGCCAAAGCCGCCGAGCAGGTCGAGCATCATCACGATGCCGCCCCCGCCGCCGGGATCAGCCAGCCGGAGCGTATCCGCAGGCGTGCCTGGGCTCCGCTCTCCAGCGCGACCGGATCTGGCTGTTCGAAATGCAAGGTGGGGTCGGGATTGGTCGAAGGCGTGAATTCGATGCGCGCCGAGCCGCCCTGATAGATCACCCGCTTGACCAGGCCATCGAAGCCGGGACCGTCCGGCGACACGTCGAGATCGGCCGACCGGCAGCAGACCTTTGCCCCAGTTCGCGGCCGCTCGCCTGGCCGGCAGCGGACAATCAGTTCAGCGCCGAGAACGCGGACCTTGCAGTGCCCTCTTTCTTCCGCGCTCAACACATCCGCGGGCAGCAAAATGCCCTGCGAAATGAAGGAAGCCACCATTTCATTTGCCGGCTCATGATAGAGTTCGCGTGGCGTCGCCAGCTGGGCAAGACGCCCGCCATCCATCACCGCGATCCGATCGGCCAGCGCCATCGCCTCGGCCTGGTCATGGGTGATGTAGACGATCGTCGTGCCGGTGCGCTTGTGGAAGGACGCGAACTCGTCCTCCATCGAGGCCCTCAGATGCACGTCGAGATTGGCCAGCGGCTCGTCGAACAGAACCAACGAGGGCGCCGCGACAAGGCAGCGCGCCAATGCCACGCGCTGGCGTTGGCCGCCGGACAGATTGGCCGGCCGACGCTCGCCCAGCCCTTGCAGATTGACGAGGGCGAGTGCGTCTTCAACCTTCCGGCGGGCGACGGCCTTGTCGAGCTTCGCCACCTTCAGCGAATAGCCGATGTTTTCGGCGACCGTCATGTGCGGCCACAGCGCGTAGTTCTGGAAGACGATGCCGACGCGCCGCTTTTCCGGCGCGACGCTGCCGCCCTTGCCCGACACGACCTCGCTGCCGATACGGATCTCGCCTGACGTCACCTTCTCGAATCCGGCAACGAGCCGCAGCAGCGTGGTCTTGCCGCAGCCGGACGGCCCGAGCACTGCCAGGAACTCGCCGTCGCCGACATCGATCGATACGTCCTTGACGGCATCGAAATTGGCGAAGCTCTTGGTCACATTGTCCAGGCTCAATCGCGCCATGGCAGCACTCCGGTCGGAAGGTAGGGGGCAAGCAGATTGGTCACCAGCATCAACAGGAAAGTGACCGCCACAGTGATGACGGACATCGCCGCCGCATAGTTGGAATCGCCGCCCTGCTCGAAGGAAAACATCACGACACCGATCGTCTCCGACCCGGACGACCACAGCAGCGCCGAGACGGTGAGTTCGCTGAGCGCCGTCATGAAGATCAGTAGCCCGCCGGCGATCGCCGCCGGTGCCACCAGCGGAAAGATGATCGTGCGCATGCGCGTGAACAGCCCGGCGCCGGCCACTTGCGCCGCCTCCTCCAGCGCCCGGTCGATCTGGTGATAGCCGCTGATGGTCGGCCGCAATGCCAGCACCAGGAAGCGGGCGAGATAGGCGTAGAGGATGATCCAGACGGTGTTGTAGAGCTGGATGCCGGTCAGCGGGATCGGCCGCAGGAACATGAGCAGCGAGGCGATCGCCAGCACCACGCCGGGCAAGGCATAGGGCAGTTCGACCGACAGATTGAGCAGCCGCACCCAGCGCTGCTTGCCCCAGGCGATCAGATAGCCGATCGGCACGGCGACCAGAACCGCGAAGAAGGCCGCCGCGATCGACAGCCAGAAGCTGTTGAAGAAAGCCCTACTGGCGGCATCATGCTCGAACAGCACGAAGCGATAATTGTCGAGCGTCGCCGTCTTGGCGGTGAGCGCAATGCCGTAGCCCGGCACCAGCGATGTCAGAACCAGCCCGAACAGCGGCAGGACCAGCACCACGATGATCAGCAGCCACATGCCGGCGTGCACGGCGGGCCGCCAGCGGCCGAGCTCATAGGGCTCGGCCGGAAGCGACGTGGAGCTGATGCGATAGTCGCGGCGGCGGCTCATGATCTCCTGGGTAAGGATGCCCGCCATGGCGATAATGCCGATCAGCACCGATAGGAATGCGGTTTCGCCGAGCACGGCGGGGCCGCCGCCGGCCAGCTTCTGATAGATCAGCGTCGGCAGCACGAGATAGTTGGCGGGAATGCCGAGAAAGGCCGGAATGCCGAAATTGCCGACGCATGAGACGAAGGCAAGAGCAGCGGCCGCCATGATCGACGGCGTCATCAAGGGCAGCACGATGGTGACCAGCACGGTGAACCAGCCGGCACCGCCCGCCCGCGCGGCTTCGACCAGCTCGCGCGGCAGCTTGCGCAGCCCGGCGCGCACCAACAGGAAAACCAGCGGGCCATACTGCACGCCGAGCAGCAGGATGATGCCCGATGTCGAATAGAGCGGGTTCCTGGTACCGAGCGGCGGTGCCGCCCCGAACAGCTTGAGGAACGGGCTTGCCGGGCCGAACAATTGCAGCCAGGCCAGCGCCGTCACCTGCGGCGCGATCATCAAGGGCATGACGTAACAGAGCACCATGGCGCTGCGAGCGCGGATATCGGTCAGCGTGACGAGGACGGCCACCAGCGTTCCAGACAGCACCGCAAGCAGGGTGCCGCCGATACCGACGACCAGTGTGTGCCAGGTGGCGATCCAGGTCGCCGGACTGGCGAGCCCCGCCTTTATCGCGACGGTCGACAGCGTGCCGCCGGGCGCCACGATCTCCTTGATCAGGCGCAGCATCGGCAGCAGGGAAAGCAGGACGATGACGATGGCTACCGCCGCCGTCAGGACCATTTCCTGGCCCCGGCTTTCCCTGATCCGTGTTGACATGATTGCGTTTCCTGGGGTCGATCAGCCGAGGCGATCGGGGTTTTGCCCGTCAGGGATACCGCTGGGACGGCACCCCTGACTGGATTGCCGGCTCAGCCGCCGAACAGTTCCGAGAACTTCGCCTTGTCGGCGTCGGTTTTGGCGACGATTGCCTTGGTGTCGAACGGCATCACCTTGACCTGGACGCCTTCCGGCAGCCATTCGGGGCGGCCGACCGAGGCGCGCGCCGGCAGATAGCCCATCGAAAGCGCAAGCTTCTGGCCGTCATCGGAAAGAATGAAGTCGACGAACTTCTTGGCGCCGTCGACATTCCTGGCGGTCTTCATGATGGCGACCGGTTCGGTCACTGCCGGCACACCTTCCGAGGGGAACACGAACTCGACCGGGGAACCCTTCTTCTTGGCGTTCATCGCCATGAAGTCGACCAGGATGCCATAGGGCTTTTCGCCCGATGCCACCGACTTCAGCACCGCACCATTGCCGCGCACGCTGACGGTGTTGTTGGTCTTCAGCTTCTGGAAGAAATCCCAGCCATAATTGGCGTCGCCGACGAAGCCCGAAAGCAGGTAGGCGGCGGCACCCGAATAGAGCGGGCTCGGCATGACCAGGCCATCGGCATAGGCGGGCTTGGCAAGATCGGCCCAATGCTGCGGCTTCTCGGTCGCCGCCGTGTTGTAAACGATGCCGGTGGTGATCAGCTTGCTGCCGAAATAGGTCTTGTCGGCGTCATAGGCATCCGCTTCGATGCCATCGAGCTTTGCCTCGGGATAGGGCAGTAGCCGGTCGTCCTTCTTCAACAGCTCCATCGAGACCGCATCGGCGATCAGAAGCACGTCGGGCTGCGGGCTGCCGGCGGCAAACTCGGCCGCCATCTTGGTCAGGATGTCGCTCGTTCCGGAGCGATAGATATTCACATCGATACCCGGCTGCGCCTTCTTGAAGGCATCCACGGTCTTGGCCGCGTCGGCTTCCGGCTGGGACGTGTAGAGCGTCAGTGTTTCGGCGTTTGCCACGCCGGCAAACAAAGTTGCTGCGAGCGCCAGCTGGCTGGCCAGCAGCTTGATGAAGTGCGTCTTCAATGAGACCTCCTGTCTTTCTGTGCATGACCGGTCCGGCTCTGGCCGGCTCCCCGTCTCTTCCTCCCTGCACGGCGCATATGACTGGTGGATGACACAGCGCGTGAAACCCACAAAATATGTTCATATGTACGATGTCAATTACAAATGAACAGCAATGTGCGACAATCGACACGCCGCAGATCCGGCATCAGTTGACATCCGGCCGGTATTTCCTTGATGAGCACCGGTCAGGCCACGGCTCATGAGGGACAGGAACCGATGACCACAGAAAAACCCAGACAGGCTCGCCTGCCGATGGTATCGTCGGACCTTACCGTCAAGACGGCATGGCTCTACTATGTCGAAGGTTTCACCCAGGAACAGATTGCCGAAAAGCTCGATGTCTCCAGGGTGAAGGTCATGCGTACGCTGGCCTCCTGCACCGCCGAGGGCATTGTCGTCACCATGATCAACGCGCCGACCGCCGGGCAGGTGGCGCTCGAGCGGGGACTGGAAAAGCGCTGGGGTCTGAATGCCGCCGTCGTCATCCCGACGCCTTCGGCGCATGACCATCTGGAGAAAGCCATCGGCCATGCCGTCGCGGCCTATCTCGGCGAGCAGATGCAGGACGGCATGACGCTCGCCATCGGTGGCGGCGCGACCCTGCATGCCAGCCTCGGCTTCCTTGCCCGCCGGCAGTTGAAGCGTGCCTGTGTGGTGGCGCTCGTCGGCAGCCTGCCGCACTCGCAATGGATCAATCCGTCCATCGTTGCCGCCAAGGTAGCCGATGTCTTCGAGGTCGACAGCTACCAGATCACCGCGCCGGTCACGGTCGACAATTCCTCGCTGCGCGATCTCCTCTGGGCGCAGCCGACCCTGCAGGATGTACGCCAACGCGCGGCCGCCGCCGACATCGCGCTGCTCACCGTCGGCGACATGTCGCCGGACGCCACCATCTTCCGGCATGGCATCGTTCCGTCATCGCTGATCGCTCCGTTGAAAGCGAAGGGCGCGGTCGCCAACATGCTGTGCTATTTCGTCGATGCCAATGGCCGTTTGGTGGACCACGAGGTAAACGGGCGTGTCATGGCCATCGATCTCGATGTGGTCGGCAAGGTGCCGAATGTGGTTCTCGCCGCGGGCGGCAAGCGCAAGGTCGCGGCGATCCTCGCCGCACTGAAAGCCGTCGACACCAATGTGCTGATCACTGACAGCGATACCGCCACGGCGCTGCTTGCCAAGGGCGGTTAGATCAGCCCGCGCTCGCGCAAAAAATCCTCGACGCCGACATGGGTCATGGATTCGAATTCGGCGATCGCCTCGGCCACCCGCTTGCGCTGCGCCGCCAACAGTGTGAACACCTGCTTCATCTCGCCGGAAACACCAAAACGGCTCCACCGCTCGGCGATATGCGTGGGCAGACCGATGTCGGCGCAGAACGCGTCCAGACTGTCATAGCCGAGGCTGGCGACGAGCTGCCTGGTCTCCTCCGCCGACATGCGAGGCTCGAAGGCGTGGTCGTGCAGGCGCTGCGCCACCAGCTTGATGTCGGATGGCGACGCACCCATGACCTTGCCGAACAGGGTTTTGACGTCAGATGGGTCGAATGCAGGCATATTGGCCTCCCTGGATCGCAATCCAGATAGAACATGGGTCAAGGGTCAGCGCCTGACAAGTCGTTTCTGTCGCAAGCCGGCGCATCAGTCGGCGCCGGCTTCTGCTTGGTGGATCAGACCAGCAGGCCCATCGGATTTTCAAGGAGGTTCTTGAAGGCGACCAGCAGTTCGGCACCCAGCGCACCGTCCACGGCGCGGTGGTCGGTCGACAGCGTCACCGACATCA